>BBBF01000027.1 GCA_001315925.1 Thermocladium modestius JCM 10088
AAAATGTACCTCACATCCTCCTCTACGCGAAGAACAGGCTCCAAGCCCTGAGATAGAAGTTCCCTGGCTATGTCTTCTATTGTGGTCTCCAATGGATTGAAGACTATGTGAAGACCATCGCCTGTCCAAGCATCGAAGACCCCCCCCTTTATCGAGTTTATTACGTCTAGATCGGGCGTTTTACCCACATTAACTACTATGTGTCGTGCGTACACGCTGCACTCGCATGATGAGCTGAAGTCATGGGCTGATTTATCCGTATCCAATATTTTATCATCATCGAGTACGTAAACCAACATGGAGGCAACCCATTTTGCAATTGCTTAAAAATGTTTTATCAATAGGCAATTATGTTCAATTAAATCAAGTTTATATGAGAGGCGCAAACCCGAACCTATGAGAGGAACCTCGCCCTTTAGGGCGGGGGGGAGAAAGTCAGCTCCCTAGTTATGCTGTGAACAGCTCTTTGGTCAAGCTATGCCGAGCAGCGATGCCTTCTCGAACACCACCTTGGAGAAGAGGGCCACCACGTGCTCGCATGGAGTTAGGGCATTCCCGCACTTGCTGCAGGACCACGTCCTTTCCCTCAGATTTATTTCAATTGATGATCCATCCACGTAACCTGAAACCACATGGCCCCTTTGGTTCAATCCATCTACGACTAATCCCATGGCTGTGGCCACCATATCCGGAGGGGGGGAACCGCACGGATCATCGCCTTTCTCCAAGCATCCCTCACCTTGGTTATGGACTCTCCATCGCTAACTCCCCAATACTTGTCCAAGTCTATATCGCCTCCACCGTAATCTAACCGCCTCTCGCGAAGCTTAATGAGGAGAGGGGCGGGAGCCATTGGTCCAACTATTAGCGCCTCGCCCTTATTTAATCCTCCAATTATCCTTACCAGCTCATCACTGAGCGCCTCGCTGGACGCTATTATGGCTTCCCTGTCAAGCGGGTTAACTACTTTTAATATGGCATGGTTCTGGCACTGGCTCAACACGTCTTGATCTATCTTGGAGGGGCGTTGCGTTATGACCACCAAGTAAACCCCCCCGAATTTCCTGCCCTCCGCCGCTATTCTATTTATCAATGAGTGGGAAAGCGTGGATTTATTGGGGGGAGCAAACCTGTGGGCTTCCTCCACTATTACCACCACTGGGTATGGATACTGAGGATTGCCCAATTGCCTTACATAGTTTATTCGAGCCTTCAATATCCTGCTAAGAACATGATAAGCTATGTGATCCTGCACTTCATCGCTGACGCCCGCCAGATTTATCACTGAAACATGGCGAGGCCTCAACACATCGCTTAATGGAGTCGTGCGGCCCCTATAGACGCCCGTTCTTGCCAGTCTCTTCAGATAGACCCTTGCGCTAATTATAGCGCTCCGTTGCCTGGCATCGCCGGCTGCCGACCTAAGCTCATTCAGTAATTGCTTGAATTTATCCGGCTCCAGCACATTGTCCTCGCCGATTGGCTGCTGAATCCTGAGTGCCCTCTGTATGTCGGATGCGCCGAGAGGGCGAACCAACAATGAATTTATCAATCTAATCATCCCGACCACGGAACCGGACTCGCCGGCCCCCCCGTTCACGGTCTTGTATATTATCTTCATGAGCGAGTGAATCAAGTAAATGATATGACGTATTCTAGATGCGCCGCTTGGTACCCCCCCGGCTATAGATGCTAATTGATCCGGTTCAACCCTCAACACATTCATGGAGTACCGCTTATCTCCCACATGATGCTTCGCTGCCTTTATCACTGTGACTCCAACATTGCCCAACTTCTTGGCGGAGTCCTTTATTGTTATATATTCACCGTGAGGATCAAGCACGACCACGGTGGCTCCCAGCTTTAAGAGCTCCTCTATCAATAATACGGAGAGCCAAGTCTTTCCGCTTCCCGTAGCCGCTATTATGGCCATGTGTCTGGCCAAGCCCTTCTCGTCTAGGCACGCCTGAACGTCTTGAGAAGCCAGGTAACCCACGCATAGTCTACCTCGTAGTCCCAAGTACTCCTTGATCAACTGGGGGGGATCAGCCAATTTAACTGGAGTGCCAACTGGCGGGGGGGGCGACCTAGGTAACTTCAGCCCCCCCGAGTCCTTGTACCCCCCCAACAACATAACCGTGGCTATTATAGTTTCTATCAACTGCACCCCCCCAACAGCGCTGCTCAGGCATCCGCAGCGAGATCCTCCCCCCCTATCTTATAGGCTCCCTGCTTATATTAACCACATATCCCAGGACCTCATTATTTAGATACCTATACGATACGTACTCAAATAATTGCACCTTATCGGCCATATCCGTTCTGATCGCGACCTTGACCCCCCCGCTGGAACCTATGTTGCCCACCACATAGCCTATTTCATCCCCCCCATTTAATTGCTGGCTTCCATTCAAGTATATTAACAATTACGCTTATTATCGGGTAAACTCTCCTATCTAAAACTTTCAATAAATACTAGTTATCAGTAATTAATAAAGGCCCGGAATAAAACCAGAAGGAATCTAGTCAACAATAATTGATAAAAATGATAAAGTAGATGATAAGCCATGCCTTTCAAGGAAGAATAAGTTCTCGGCATTGAATTGATCTAGCCGCTCCTTCCTGGTCTATTCCTTACGGAGCGGAAGCCTATTCCCCCCCGAGAAGACTCCGAGCGGCGTTAGTTAAGGAGACGTAATCAAGACCTCGAGAAGGCCGCTCCAGGACAGAGTAGGGACTGGGTAAACTACCCCCCCGTCCTTGCGGGCGGGGGGGTCTCTGGTGAGAAAGATGAAGCATAGCCATATATAAATGCTTCAAGTTCCAATTGCATCATTGAGAGGTAAAAACTTATGAACGGGTGTTCCGTTTTATTATGACTATGCCATAAATGGATGGCCCGAGCCTTGACGCTGGCCGAGATGCATCGATGCTACATGGGCTGCATAAGCCTGTGATTACGGCAAGGCCCAGGAACAGAGATAATGCTTTATCCATTGCCACACTAAGTTAATTAAGCGGAATACCTGGGTGATTAGTCCCATGTCGAGCGATCTATTCAAGCTTGCGTCTACCATATTTCCAGGCGGAGTCAATAGTCCGGCCAGGGCAATGAAGCACTTGCCCAACCCCTTCTATGTTAGATCAGCAGAGGGGGCCTACTTATTTACCGAGGATGGAGAGAAATTAATAGATTATTGCATGGGATTTGGACCGCTCATCCTAGGCCATAGGCACCCAGCAGTGCTCAGGGCGGTGCAGAATTGGCTTGAAAGAGATTGGTTATACGGAGCTCCGACCAAACTGGAAATAGATGAGGCACGCAAGATAATGGATCATGTAAGGTCCATAGAGATGATTAGGTTCGTCAGTACAGGGACGGAGGCCACCATGAATGCAATCAGGCTGGCCAGGGGGGGATTCACAGGTAGAAAGTACATTATAAAATTCGAGGGCAATTTCCATGGCAGTCATGATTACGTGTTGGTGAAGGCAGGCAGCGGAGCAGCTACGTGGGGGGAACTCCCACCAGCGCGGGGGGGGTACCCGATGAGGCTGCTAAGCTGACAATAGTGGTGCCGTACAATGACCTAGATGCGCTGGAGAAGGCCATGCAAGAAAGAGGAGACGAGGTGGCTGCCATCATAATGGAGCCCATAGCAGCTAATTACGGCTTAATACCGCCCAGGGAGGGTTATGTTAAGGAGGTTAAACAATTAACTGAGGAACATGGGACTCTCTTGATATTAGATGAGGTGGTGACTGGTTTCAGGGTCGGGTTGGAGGGGGGGGCTCAGGGTTTATTCGGAGTTAAACCGGACTTAACCACTCTGGGCAAGATAATTGGAGGTGGTTTCCCAATAGGCGCCTTTGGTGGATCTCGGGAAATAATGAAGCTGGTGAGCCCCCTTGGACCTGTTTACAATGCTGGAACATTCAATGCGCATCCAGTCTCAATGGTCGCTGGGCTTGCAACGATCAAGGAGCTGGAGGGGGGGAACAAGCATATGCCATAGCCAACGAGGCGGCTAAGCGGTTGGGTGAGGCCATAATCGATATCGGGGGGGGAAGGGCGGGGGGGGTTGGATGTATGGGTCAATAGGGTGGCATCTATGTTTCAGTTTTATTTCACCAAGAAGCCCGTTGAATCCACAAGGGACGTGGCTGAAAGCAATGAGAAGATGTACTTGAAGGTGCATGCGGAGGCATTGAAGAGAGGCGTCTATTTGGCGCCCAGCCAATACGAGGTGAACTTCACGTCTGCTGCTCATGACAGGGATGTAGTTGATTACACTATAAGAGCGTTGGAGGAATCCTTTAAAGCCATTAAATAATTGAATGAAATTGAAAATAACATCCGCATATTAATTTAAATTCTTATAACTAGCGGCGTCTTCATGAACGATAAGAAGATGAGGATAGCAGCAGCACCGGGCCCCGTCTCATACCCATTGGTGGCATATTCGCTGGAGAGAGATGATGTGGAACTCGTTTTTTCCAAGGATAACGCCAACGCGGATGCCATTTTTGATTCCACCGTATCGTTAATCAAGAGAGGACTCAGGATAGACTACGTAACTGTGAGGGGGGGACTAATGGTATTGACGCCAAGCGTGGGAAGGCGGATAGCTGTGCCCACAAACAGAGAGAGCTCCGTGATTCTGGCAAAAGCGCTCGCAGCCTCCAGGGGGGGCGGCATGGAGCTGCTTCCGGCAAATGATCCACTCGACGCAATTGCAGCGTTGAAGAGGGGGGGCTCAGCGGATAGCGCGGTTGTGACGGCGAACTTAGCTCCTGGGATAAGATTCGAGGATCTACTGAATTTCGTTCCGGGCAGTTGCGGCGTTCACGTGAATGGAAATCCAGAGGCAATTATCAAGGTATACGAGGAGGGAATTGCCATGCTGAGGAGGCCGGGCATTTCAATGAGCATAGCAGCAAAGCTTCCAATCAATGTGAAGCAGGACTTCATAGAAGGCGTGATAAGGTCGGTAGAATGGGGCATTCATAAGCTCGATTACAAGGAGTTCAAGAACGTTGTATCATCACTGGATGCCTCTCTATGAGACGTTTTCATCCTCTGCATATAAAATATCAATGAGTCCCTCCTTAATGAAGTGAAATTGGCCTAATATAACTTTAGTTTGAATAGCCCCGACCTCTTCCCTCCATGAAGGGGGGGCTAGGCGTATTGCTTCTTTCATTGCGATAATAGCATCAAATATTTAAAGGGTTCCATCAATTGCGCATCATTATGTCGCAGATAAGGGTAGAGGAAGTCAAGACTTCGTTTGAAAGGGTGGGCCTGCATAGCCATATAAAGGGGGGGTTAGGCATAAGAGATGGAAAGATACAATTCAACGCAGATGGATTCGTCGGCCAATCCGAGGCGAGGGAGGCGGCCTATTACGTGGTGAAAATGATAAAGAGCGGTAAGTTCGGTGGAAAGGCCGTGCTAATAGTGGGGGGGCCTCCAGGGACGGGAAAGACTGCGTTGGCCATTGGAATAGCCAGGGAATTGGGCTCCGACACTCCATTCGTTCAAATGAGCGGTGCGGAGGTCTACAGCATGGAGATAAAGAAGACAGAGTTCCTGACAAGGGCATTGAGGAGGGCGATAGGCGTTAGGATTAGGGAATGGAGGAGAGTGTATGAGGGAGTGGTAAAGGGAATGGATTACCAGCTGGGGGGGAAGCATCCATACAATCCATACTCCCAAATACCGCGGGGGGGAGCCGCCATAACCTTAAAGACCAAGGACGAGGAGAAACGGCTCAGGGTATCCGCTGAGATAGCTGAGCAATTGATAGAGATGGGCGTGGAGGAGGGGGGGGATGTTATAATGATAGACGAGGAAACGGGGAAGAGTATTCGTGGAGGGCAGGGAGGGCGGAGAGGGGGGGGAGGGACAGTATGATGTCAGCATCAAGAGGAAGATCGATGTGCCAAGCGGGCCCGTATATAAGGAGAAGGAGATAACCAGGTTCTTCACGCTGAACGACTTAGATGTATACCAGGCAAGGCAGCAGGGATTAGTTGGGGGGCTATGTTGTTCGGATTCGCAAGCGAGGAGAGGGAAATACCAGGCGAGGTGAGGAAATCCGTTGATGAATTCGTGATGAAGCTGATAAACGATGGAAAGGGAGAGTTGATTCCCGGCGTCTTGTTCATAGATGATGTTCACATGTTGGACGTAGAGACGTGGGCTTATTTGTCCAGGGCAATGGAGGGGGAATTAAGCCCGATAATAATAATGGCCACAAATAGGGCTTAACCAAGATAAGGGGGCACCGACATAGAGAGCCCGCACGGTGTTCCCCCCCTGGACATGCTTGATAGGCTGGTGATAATTAGGACGAGACCCTACAACGCAGACGAGGTGAGGGAGATATTGAGGATTAGAGCCAGGGAGGAGAAGGTGGAGCTCAGCGATGAGGCGTTGGAGGAATTAACGAAGCTAGGCGTTGAGGAGAGCCTTAGATATTCAATTCAATTACTAGCACCAACTCAACTCAAGGCCAGCGAATCCGGTAGGAAAAGCATCTCCAAGGACGACGTGGAGTACGTTAGAAAGCTGTTCTTGGGCGTCAAGGAGAGCGTCAGGTACGTGAAGGACTATGAAAATTACTTCCTAAAGTGAAGCGACTACTTGAAATTGAGCTCTGGGCGTTTTCCAATATCGATTACATCATATAGAGCTAATATTACTCCTCATAAAGGGAACGATCGGTGGTCTTCATGAACCCATATTTTTAAAGTGGAGCGGCTTGAACGGAGGATCGTATGCCCCCCCTCAATCTAATCAACGTTAAAAAGGGAGTTAAATATTCATGCAGTAAATGCGGCTTCACGACCCCCCCCGCCATGACCTGGATGTGGAAATGCCCCCCCGCTGTGGTCACCCTCTGGATCTCGAGTTCGATGTGGAAAAACCGAGAGCTGCAACGAGCAGGGAGCTGATGAAGGTGCTTCCCGTGAGGAGAACCATAAATTTAGGGGGGGAAGGGTATACACCGCTCATAAGGCGGGGGGGGAATATGGACTCAAAATGGAGGGATTGAACCCCCCCACCGGCTCTTTTAAGGATAGGGGGGGATGGAGCATTGCTGCATCCATAATCGAAGCAATGCTGGTCGAGGACTCCAGCGGCAATGCAGGCGTTTCCTTATCAGCATATAGTAGAGGAGCTGGTATTAGGGCTAGGATATACGTGCCATACAACGCATCCCCCCCTCCAAGAAAGCCCTAATGCGATTCCTTGGATCCGAGGTGGTGGAAACGGCGGATAGATCCGAGGCTGCTGCGGCTGCATTGAATGATCGGGACGGAGTCTATGTTGGCCATTCATGGAATCCATTCTTCCTGGAGGGCACTAAATTGATCGCCTATGAATTACTATATCAAGCCAAGACCTTGGAATCCATAGTGGTGCCCCCCTAGGCAACGGCACGCTCCTGCTCGGCCTATACAGGGGGGGATTCCAGGAAATGATTAAGGAAGGATTAATCAAGGACATGCCTAGATTTATCGCAGTGGAGGCGCAGGGTTTTTGCTTCGCCTTCTCCGAGTTAACGGGGCAGCGATGCGATGGGAAGGCCACGTTGCCGGAGGGGATAATGGTTGGAAAACCACCCAGGTTGGATCAGATAATCAATGCCGTGAAGGAGAGCGGGGGGGGAGATAAGGCTAGCTGGGGGGGACAGCGATGTAATCGCCGGACTTAGGGTTGCCGCCTCCCTTGGGCTTATCGTGGAGCCCACCTCGCCGTGGTGTTCATGGTAAAGCCAGTTCCAGGCATGGTGCACATCATAACGGGGGGGACAGGATTGAAGACCGCCGATATAATTCATAGAATATTGAATTAAGCCTGCCTAACTTCTCCTTCTAAATCAAGATGCGAGCTTATTTACAGTTTGCACTACTTCATCGTAAGGCGGCTCCTTGCTGGATCATCTGAGTGCCACACATACTTTATTGTATGGTCCGGCGCTATTATGTAGACCGCCCTCTTTGCCAAGTACTTAAGGCCCAACAGGTTGGGTAGCACTTCATCATAGTCAGCTATCACCGTTTTATTGAAGTCTGATGCTAGGGTGAAGTTCAGCCTGTTCTGCTCTTTAAATGCCTTCAAAGCAAAAGGCGAATCCACAGAGATCGCTATTACATTAGCCTTGGCCTTCTCCAGCTTGAACATGCTGTCCCTGAACGTGCACAGCTCCTTCGTGCACACGCTAGTGAAAGCGCCAGGAAGAAGAGCAGAACAACATACTGCCCCCTCCCGAGCACGTCGTATAGATTGACCTTTTTTAGATCCGTATCCAACAACTCGAAGTTCGGCGCTTGATCACCTACTTTTAGAGGCATGAATCGATCGCCTAACCCCCTCATTTAAACATTTCATTCACGACCAGGCAAGCCGCTGAAACCGTTAAATAATTATTGAAGAAAGTGTTTCTTGACCTCCTTCCCATCCTAAAGGCGATCGTCTCTTTTTTATCATGAATTTGGCCACCCATTGATCAGGCACAGCCACGCCTGGATAGGCCTTGGAGGACATAATTCACCCTTTAAAACGGGAATCCCATTTAATTCATTTTACGGGCTTCGTTTTTCTGGGCCTCAATGATTTCATCAATTGATCAACCCTCCTCAACTCGGATATCAACTCCACCGCCTTATCTGCATCTATTACGGGCCCGGTTCTCAGTTCCATTATGAACTGGTGAACTGTGGATCCGGGGGGGAGTCCCATATCGTTAAGCGCGTTAACCAAGTATGATCTATATGATTCCAGGAAATCTATTGCCGGCTTCACGTATAATGAAGAGAAGCGAGCATCGCTTAACAGATCATCCTCCATGGTTCGCGATCGGCGACGGAATATCCTGGCTGCTTCTCGTCCCATCATTACGTAATCACGGACCGCGCCGTCGTGGGCCAATTTCTCGTGGTTTTCACCATATTTTCCACTCCTCGATACCTTAATTGAGAGAGGCCCCCCCAGGCTCAACATTACTGCGGACAACGGAGTTACCTTGAGCCTAACCGACATCTGAAGAACGGTGCTTGTTCTTTGCCTATGAATGGTCAAATAATCACTCACCATCTCGCGCAGTACTGGATCCCTTGGGGATTTAGCCGGAGCCCTACCGGAGTATAGATCCCCCAACCAATTATACCTACGGGCTAAGTCCTCCTTAATTCTATTTATCCTAGCCGCATCAATAGTCCCATTAACTACTATGCCGGCCCTTCGAAGCTTTTCCATGGCCCTTGCGTTGCCTGACTTGGCAAACGAGGCCGAGCGGAGTAGGTCTATGTCTCGCTCGTGTAATTCGCTTATCCTCAATGCGATCGAGTATTGAATGAATCTGGCGAGTAATTTATCGCTCCTCAACACGGCTATAGATGATTGAGTTAAATACTTGTAGGAATATATGTTACCAGTGAATCTAACGCGTATGTCGCTGGGGGGGCTCCTCTTCCTAACGGCCCATGCAATATACCTAGCCGTGGTATCGCTTATCGTTCTTGCCTCAGCCTTTGGCGGTCGCTTAACCCGGCCCGTCAAGCCATCATGAATTAAAGTCAGCGTAGTGGCATCTACTATTCGACGCCTCAGCAAGTATTGCGGCACGTATCGATGCAGCTCGCCCCCCCTCCTGGCCCTCGACATGAGCAGCGATGATTTTCTGGTTCCAGGTACTGTGGGATTCCTGCCTATTATTTTCCTGGTTATCCTTCTAGTTATTGATGTGGAGCCATACGATGGCTTGAACAGGAATATAACCGATAACTCGTAGACTAGACCATTTATTAACGCATACATCAATGAATTGAATCCGGTGGGCAATCCCAGGACGAATGCCAATGCATTGGCCACGCCAAAGATCGTTGCCGACAGGACTATTATCCTGACCACGAATATGCCGAATATGTTGGGCAACGCCTTTACCTCGTTTATCGCACCTGTCAAATAATCATTGTTAACTGCATCATAGTAGCTCATCAGTTCATTCGTATATGCAATGCCTACTAGCTTGGGTCCAATGCCCCCCCAATCGCCCCAGCCCCCCCTAAGGTCAGTTCCATATATCACTGCGATGATAGAGTACGTGAGGTCCTTGTTTCCATTGTTGAAGCACGTTATGGTAGCCACGCGTTGAATTAAGTCACTAGGCGGAGCTGGAGGCGGAGCTTCATCAATTGAATTCACCCCCCCAATTGATGCGCTATGCGATCGTATAATCCGGTTAATTCCGTTATATACAGGCCTAGATCGGCTTCATTGTAGATGGCCTTGGTTAAAGCGGTATAATTGCATCCTTCTATCGATATGTTTCTTGAGTAAGTCCATAATGTGTTCTTCATGGTTTCGTTGGGGGTTAGCCTTTCCGTCCATTTCAATACAGCATACCCATCACCGTTTTGGATATAGTAATGCGAAGGGGGGGCTGATGAGTTGAGCCACATCCACGCACCAACTGCATAACTTTCATTTCTTATAACATGGAATGGAGGAGAGCCCAGCCCAATCTCGTATGCTCCATTGGATT
This sequence comes from Thermocladium modestius JCM 10088, assembly GCA_001315925.1. Taxonomy (GTDB): domain Archaea; phylum Thermoproteota; class Thermoprotei; order Thermoproteales; family Thermocladiaceae; genus Thermocladium; species Thermocladium modestius. Next base: position 10,557 of record BBBF01000027.1, read on the forward strand.
GATTTATTATGGGAGAGGTCCTTATATTCAACCATAGATAATACGTGGCATTTATCACCAAATTTCCGCCTGGTATGGGAGAGATGGAGGTGGGGGGGTGACCAATGCAAATCCTTGCCTACCCGCGTATCCCGTGACTAACCAACCAGCGTACCCCGTCGTGTATAGGAGATCCATGGATGATGAAGGCAGTTGAGGGGGGAAACGAATTGAGGGGGGGCTTGAGGCCGTAAACGGAGGCGGCCGCTGTGCCCGCCACGAATCCCATAACTACGGCAATGATCAATAATGAGAGCCCAAATGACTTGGTTTTTCCCATAATTATCAGAGGAAGCGATAATGCTATGATGGACTGACCGCAGTAAACCGATATTCTGGCCACCTCTACCACTGTATTAAATATGGCAAGCATTACCTGGCTTAAATGCATTGATGTATATACAATAAATGATAGTGGATCCAAGAATTTGCCCAATGCCTCCAATCCATAGTAATACTGTTGGGATGGAACGTTAACTCCGGCAAGCACCACCATGGCTATTATGTTTCTGGCGGTCAGCACCATCGATAACGTCAACCCGGCCGCGATAGATGATCTGTACATGGCTAGCCAAGAATCCCGAATTCCAGATAGTTCAAATATGGATCCAGCGCCTATTGGGGGGTTCGTTCATCAAAAGAGGCAGCGATAAGAAGAATATGCATGAAGCCACTACGAGCAGCGCCTCCTGTAGTCTAATTCTATGCCTCCAAAGCCCAATCACTATTACCGAAGTGGCCTCCAGCGTCAAAGCTAATTCATCAAGTTGCATGGCTTGCTAATTGAATGAAAGGAGATATCAGCAATTTTCTAATCATTAATAGGGACTCAGCGCCTGGATTCACGTTGGCTCCCAATCCGTTTGCGACATAAAACATTACATACATCAATACATAGAAGGTGGCTATTCCAATGAATATCCACTTAAAATTGTTTATTGCCTCGTAAAGACCGCTCATCCTGCCCCCCCACGATGTCATGCTTAACTTAGACTCGAAGATCTTATATATGCCAGCCAATATCAACATCCACATGCTGAGTCCTCCTATAATTGAAATTACATTAAATGCATCGCTTAGAAACGGCGTTATCAAATTGTTCTCTATGGATTGAGGGTTTATTCCAGTCGAGTTCCCGGTATAGTTTCCACTGGCGTGAACCAGGAGGGCCGCCGATAAAGCCATCACTAGGATGGCGGCAGCGATTCTCCATATCATTGGATTAAGGCGGAACAGCGGTATTAACCCTTTCGTGGAACGGGAACCATTGATGGGCCCGGGCCAATAGATCGCTGCGAATGTCATCTCCCATAATGAATTACAAGAAGGGACCAGAAGCAATTAACCTTCCCTTCGAGTGAGGGACTGACCTAATTAGGGAGGCCATACATGAAGGCTTGGCTATTAAACGAAATGATAGATGAGCATTGCTTGAAAGCATGAGGTCTATTTAGTTCTATTAATTTTTCTCTAGCTCTATCATTACGTGATCCTTTAACGGACCTCTGATCAGCATTGCCCTGGCTGCTCCGCCCAATGCTTGGGGGGGAGGTAGGGCCTGCGTTAACCAACGAATGTCCTCCTCACTTAGATTGTAAATGGATGCGATGGAGGCAACATAGGGATCGGGGGCCGGCTAGCAATATATTGAATGGAATGTTCTGCACCGCCTCAGGCGATAAATCTCCCAGTTCCTGTGTTATAAGGAAAATACCTAGGCCGAATTTCCTGGTCCCCCCTCACGTAAAGCTCTATCAACCTATTGGATAGTACGTAATACGCCTCATCTATCACCAATAATCTCCTTCCCCCTACGTTCCTGCTCAATATATATCCATATATATGATCTATCCACTGCAGCATCAAGAACCTAGTTACGTCGGGGGGCTAGCCGCCACTCCCTTGAACGTTATTGAGGTTGGCGACGATATTAAATCGTCCAGCCTCATTGATTCGGATCCCTCTATTGCCTCGCCTATGCGTTCATACACATTAACCAGCCTAGCATCTTGAGACACAGCCATTAATCTCTTAATTCCATCCTTGTTATCCTTGATCTCGCCTCCGGCATATGCAAGCTCCAAATCCTCTATTATCTCATCAATAGCATTGACTTGGAAGGAGAGGGAAATGCCCTCGGCTATCCTGCTGATCCTCTCGGTCCTGGTAATGCCGCCCAAATCGAACATGTTTATCATCTGCTTGGTGACATCTATCTCCCTAATACCCCCCCTCACGCTGGCATATTCGCGTGGGGATCTACCACTATGGGCATTATGTTTCTCGACATAAGTCTCGCGAGGAGGGTCTTCATGGTCCACGTCTTCCCCATTCCAGTGGGTCCCACTATGAGCCCATGCATGTTGGGCAATAAATCCATGTTCACGTTAATCGGATTGCCCTGCCTATCCCTGCCTATACGTATTGAACTACCACTCGACTCCTCGGCTGCCCTAAATGGTAAGTATATCATGAGGTCCCTGCTCAAGCCATCACTCATGAACTCGGCCGGCCTAGCGAATAGGTAAGGAGCAGGCAAGCGATGAGTGTACCCGGGGGGGCCTATCGGTAATGCGGAGAGGACAAGCAGTCTTATAGGTAACTCGCCTGAATTAATTCTATTTATCACATTTCTCCACTTGATAGCATCGAAGTAATACTTTCCCATCTCCTTAACCACATTTCCCTCATTTGCCTTATGGTACATTTTCCTAGCCTTGCCCTGAAGATCTGGGTTCCCTTGGAATATGACGCAATACGAATTGATTCCATTATGAGCCAATGAGAGCGCCCGCAGTGAGTCGTCGTCTATATCCTTGAATGCATTGTCATTAGATCTCATCACATAATTGAAGGGGGGGAGATCGGAGGATACCCACTTACCTCTATAGATGCCGTAAATGAAGAATGACGCTACTGAGGCAATCATCAGTAATCCAGGTATGCCGTAAACGATGAAGTACATAAACGATACTATGATCAATGGAGAGTGCTTCACAGTTAACTTAATGCCTCTAATTCCATAAAATTCCCTCAAATCCGCATTATTCAATCTCTTCCTGATAACGAAGTACTCCCCCCCCAATATCCTCTCAATCGATAAGAACCTGGCCCGCGCAATTGCCATATCATCGACGGCAATCTTCAATCCTATGCGGGCCATAATTTTGCTCCCCATAACAATGAACGAAACTAAGACATCGTCATCCAATTGCAGCCTCTGAACGAATTCCGTAACTAACGCAGCATAGCCTTTTCCGCTCATTCTACTTGAATTAAACAATGGCTCCAGAGAATAGAACACATTTATCACGCCGCTGCCCACGTCATATACATAATCATTCTTTATGGTGGCTAACGGCATCGCCTTTCCATCAAAGAGACCAAGCAACAGAGGCACTGAGTAACCTCCTGTTACTGCCAATAGAGGCAGAATTGCTAATATCATTGGCTTATATAGCAGGGCAACCACATGTACTGCGATCATGGATGCGAGTATTAGATTCAGTCTATTATCCATAGGTCAACTACTTAAATAAATCGTCCGGTAGATCATCTATTGTGGTCAATTGGGGGGGAAGATCATCTTTTTCGCTCTTGGCATTGACGCGCTTCCTTCTGGGCAACTTAATTACGACCAGTTTTTCACTCTTTCCACCGCTGCCCAATGCCTCATCTATATCCCGTTCCTTGGCTCCTAAGCCCAAATACGCTTGTCTCACCTCGTTTGAATCGTACTTACCATTGCCCAGATAATCCATCAGGGCGACTTCATCCCTTCTCCATAGAAAAAAGGCGACTATCGCTGCATTCCCCTTGCCTAGCAGCACATTCACATCGCCTGCATCATAGCCATTCAAGACATCATGCAGCATTTTAAGGCACTGCTCACGCAGCTTACCGCATTTCTTAGCCATATTCTTCTCGTAATTCACTCGGAAGGCCGCGACCTTCCTTACCTTATCAATGCGCTTCATCGATATGCCGCCCAAGTCATGCCTCATCCTTTCATTAAGCTCGTTTAACTTCCGCTCATTCACTGAGAACACCTAATTGATAGCCAAACCTGCAGGAAACTCGCCAGCTCCGGGTCAATTTGCCTCACCTCCCCACTATATCATCTGCCGTTATCTTTGAGAGTATCTTCTTCGTCAATTCATCATCTCCCAGCAGCTCTATTAGATCCCTTGTCAACCTCATGGCTCTCCTGACCTTACTATCCTGACCCTTTTCCTTAATGGATTCCTTCACGTCATCGCCTAATACCTCGCCCAATCTATTCAATCTCTCCTGCTTATTGGAGATCATAATCTCACCCCCCCATCAACTGCTCTGCCTGCTTTGATATCTGCTTGGCGACGCCGGTGATGGCTGGCGTGAAACCACCAGTCTTGTAGTGAATTGCCAAGACGCCGTTATTTGTATAATACCTGGCATAATGGTCAAATGGTATCCTCATCGTCTCTCCATTGTTAACGTACTTCCTGGAATAGTCAGCCAATGGATCGTTATCCACCGCTACCATATTGACGATAGTATTTATCACGCCATATCCATCGTAAAAACCCATCACTTCCTTGTACAACTTGGTCAGGGAGTCTATCGACGATTCGCTGGGCTCCATTATTAGATTAACTATGTCGGAAAAAGCTATCAAGGCATGATGTATAGACTTATCCATGTTTGCCGGGAAGTCGACCAGAACAAGCTTTACTCCATTTCTTGAAAGGTCAATTATCAATCTCTCGAATCTGGCCGCCACGGCATACCTATTGGTGCTGAAAAGGAGGAAATATCTATAGTCAAGATCACCCGGCGGAATTATTGAGACGTTCTTATGCTCCTTCGATTCATATATCTTAAGCTTGGCGCCAGTTGCCAAGTAGTTCAGGATGCCGTCGTCATTATCGTCTATTCCATGCAGCTTGCTCGCAGTGCTATTCCCGTCGAAGCCCAAGTCCACCAATGCCACCGGGGCGTCTATTATTGCAGCCACGTTAGCCGCTATGGTGCTCTTGCCGACCCCCCCGCCCTTGGAACCGCTGGTGAAGGCAAGAACCTTGGCACTTGGCCTTATCATATCGATCATCAATTTCAACGCATATTAATAGTTGATGCATGATGGGAATCAATGATACGTCAAGCCGCAGAAAATTGTGTGCCGTCTGGAAAAGATTTATTAACGGTATTCTATCGTAATGGAGTGTAATGTCGTCCCATCGTTCAAGGAGGAAAAAAGATGAATTGATTGCTCAGCGAGCCTTGGATCACGAATTAGTGCCCAAGGCAGAGCTCGTTCCCATGGATGAAGCTAAGGCCATCCTGAAGAAGCTAAATGTTGCACCTTGCAGTTGCCATGGATAAGGGCACAAGATCCCTTGATAAAGGCCCTGGGGGGGCCAAGCCGGGAAGCGTTGTGAGAATATACAGGAAATCCCCCACTGCTGGAGAGATAATATTCTATAGGATAGTAGTATCGGGTTGATCCGCATGAAGAAGGGACCGCTAATACTTCCATACTTGACCAAGGCCAATGATGGGGGGTTTTTCCATCTACCAACGATAGATGGACCATAGTGGAGTCCTATATAAGGGAGAATGGATTGGTCAGACATCAAATAGATTCCTTCAATGATTTCTTGGACAATAAGCTGCAAAAAATGGTTAAGGAGATGGGGAGCGCGGAACTGAACGTCAAGGGCATCTCCCTCATAGTAGATAAAGTGGAGATAGGCAAGCCCAGGATTAAGGAGTCAGACGGAATAGAAAGCATTATCTATCCCATGGAGGCAAGGATGAGAAATACAACATACGCCGCTCCAATGTATATGCGAATGACCTTGGTGGTGAACGGCGAGGAGTATCCAAGCGAGAGGGTATACATAGGCGACATGCCCATTATGGTGAAATCCAGGTATTGCAACCTAATGGGATTGAAACAGAATGACCTACCCAAGAAGCTGGAGGACCCAGATGATCCTGGAGGCTACTTCATAATAAACGGAAGCGAGAGAGTCGTGGTGGCGCAGGAGGACCTATCCCTCAATAAGCCCATCTATGAAATAGATCAAAGAGGCGGCACACGAGTATACATGGCCACCATAGTATCCATAGGGCCCGGCTATAGGACTAAGGCTACAGTGGAATTACATAGGGACGGCGTTATATACGTTCAATCGGTTGGATTATCCATAAAATTGCCATTCCCAATAGTAATGAAGGCGCTTGGCATGGAGACTGACCAAGACATAGTTATGGCAATAAGCGATGATCCCGATATACAGAACGAATTGATGGCATCCCTCGAGAAATCAAGCCAAGTCGCAGCCACAATAGACGATGCAAGGGATTACATAGGGGGGGCAAGATAGCCATAGGCCAATTGAGGGAAATAAGAATTGAAAGGGCATTGTCGACCCTAGACAAGTATTTCCTGCCCCACCTAGCACCGCCCCAGATCCCGAGATCAGGATGAAGAAGGCACTCCTACTGGGACAGGCAATAAAGGGAGTGGTTGAGCTTTACCTGGGCAGGAGGAAGCCGGACGATAAGGATCACATGGCCAACAAGAGGATAAGGCTGGTCGGCGACCTAATGTCGCAATTATTCAAGACCGTGTTCAACCAATTCATGCAAGACCTGAGAAGCCAATTGGAGAAGTACTACGCTAGAGGCAAGATACCTAACTTGGCCACAATAGTAAGAGCCGACATAATGACGGAGAGGATAAGGCATGCCCTATCCACGGGTAACTGGGTCGGAAATAGAACCGGGGTGACGCAGATGCTGGACAGAACCAATTATTTATCTACCATAAGTCATCTTCGCAGAGTTTTATCATCGCTGGGAAGAGGACAGCCCCCCCACTTCGAGGCCAGGGATCTTCATCCGACCCAATGGGGGGGCAGGCTATGCGCCGTGGAGACGCCCGAGGGCGCCAACTGTGGATTGGTGAAGAACATGGCGCTCCTCGCATCGGTGACCGTTGGAATAGATGAAAAGGACGTCGAGGATATGCTCTACGAAATGGGCGTCGTGGATATAATGACGGCAAGAAGAAACGGCATAAAGGGCAGCGAGGTTTTACTCAACGGTAGATTGATAGGGATTCATGAGGACCCACGGCAATTGGTATCAAGGTTAAGGGAAATGCGGCGAAGAAATGAAATAAGCAAGGAGATAAACGTGGCCTACATAGATGAATTGAAGGAGGTCAGGGTGAATTGCGATTCGGGCAGGTTAAGGCGTCCACTCCTCGTGATAGAGGGAGGCAAGTTCAAGCTGAAGCCGGAGCACATTGATAACCTGAGAAAAGGAACGTGGACGTGGAATGATTTAGAGAAGAACGGCATAATAGAGTACCTGGATGCGGACGAGGAGGAGAATGCATTAATAACAATAGGGCCCGAAGACGATCTAAGCAAGTTCACCCACATGGAGATATACCCATCCGTTATGTTGGGGGCAATCGCATCCATTATACCGTTCTCAGAGCACAACCAATCGCCTAGGAACATATATGAGGCCGCAATGGCAAAGCAATCTCTCGGCATGCCTGCCTCAAACTTTAGATATAGAATGGATTCTAGGGGGTCATCTACTTCTATATCCAGAACGACCGCTGGTAACCACAAGGGGAGCAGAGCTGGTGGGCTACAGCAAAAGGCCCTCCGGCCAGAACGCGGTGGTCGCGCTGATATCCTACACTGGATATAACATGGAGGATGCAGTGATAATAAATAAGGCGTCGGTGGAGAGGGGAATGTTCAGAAGCATATTTTACAGAACATATGAGACGGAGGAGATAAGGTACTCCGGCGGAGAGACGGATAAAATAGAAATACCATCCCAAAGCACGAGGGGTATAAGGGCGCGGACGTATACTCACACTTGGATGAGGACGGCATCATAATACCTGAGGTGCTGGTATCGAGTAATGAAGTGTTGATAGGGAAGACCAGCCCGCCGAGGTTCTACGGAGCCTTTGCCGAGGAGACCCTTAAGAAGGAGAGAAGGGATTCCTCAATAACGGTGAGGAGGGGGGAGAGAGAGGCATAGTGGATAGGATACTCATAACTGAGAATAGCGAGGGCTATAAATTGATAAAGGTAAAGGTGAGGGAGATACGCAAGCCGGAGCTAGGCGATAAATTTGCCAGCAGGCACGGCCAGAAGGGAGTGGTCGGCATGGTATTGCCCATGGAGGATATGCCATTCACGGAAAGCGGAATAGTGCCGGATATAATAATTAATCCGCACGGAATGCCAAGTAGAATGACTATTGCACAGTTAATGGAAGCGATAGCGGGCAAGATATCATCGATGACCGGTCAATTAGTGGATGCCACTCCATTCGAGGGAGTGGACGAGAAGACGCTGCGCGATGCATTGATAAGACTTGGCTTCAGGTGGTCCGGCAAGGAGGTAATGTATAGCGGCATAACCGGGGGGGAGAAGCTGGTGGCCGATATATTCGTTGGAGTCATTTACTACCAGAAGCTGCACCACATGGTTGCTGATAAGATACATACGAGGTCGACAGGCCCCCCCGTCCAAATATTGACCAGGCAACCCACCGAGGGAAGGTCAAGGGAGGGAGGATTGAGGCTCGGCGAAATGGAGAGAGACGTGCTGATCGCCCACGGCGCATCCGCTCTGCTTCACGAGAGGCTGGTGGAGTCAAGCGATAAGTACACAATGTATGTATGCGAGGATTGCGGAATGATAGCTTGGTATGATTACCACAAGGGCCGTCCCGTGTGCCCAATACACGGCAATAAGAGCAATATATCGAAGATAGTGGTGCCGTACGCGTTTAAGTTGATGCTGCAGGAATTGATAAGCCTAGGCATATACCCCAAGCTGGAGCTATCCGATTTCATAGAGGAGCACAAGCCAGAGTAACCCCGCTCAATTCGGCTAATGCCGATGGTTTTATATCAACTCTTAGTCTTCATTTGATTGACATAAACATTATATAATTCATAGAACATTCTCTCATGTTCTCTATAATCAATGAAGAATCTCTTGGGCACCTTACCGTTAATGAATATAATGCCCTCCATCTCCAATAGCTTTCTCTTCACGTCAACGGCATTCTTTATCGCCGGATTACGTATTGAGTACCCTCCTATGTTCCCATCTGATTGAATCACTCTATGACATGGCACCAACACTGGAATTGGGTTCTTCGAGAGGAGCAATCCCACCAATCTAGGACTTATGCCCAGGAGCTTGCCCATGGCTGCATATGATGTTACCTTTCCCCCCCTAGGAATGGCAAGTAGCGCTATCATCAATAATCCCAGCATGTTTGCGGGTATCTCTATCATGTTTAACACCTCCACAACGCTAGGCTGCTCGAACTTATGCCTGGAGACCTCCCTAACCAACCTGGCGCTGACTATCTTGCCATTGCCATTCCTGCAAAGCTGCAGCGAGTGGCCAAGTCCATCTAGGGCCTCGTTAATGCATCGCTTTACCACAGTTGACCAATTAATAGTGACTGATTTATAAATCATTTTGCCTGACACCAAAAACATGGAGTGTAGGATTAGAATTAAATTGAGATTCGCCGGCGTGCTAAAAATATTTGCTGGCGACAACGAAATCGACGTTGAGATACCGTGCGGTTCATCCATTAAGGACTTAATAGCAAGGCTGGGTTCAAGCAATCCAAAACTATTCTCTAGGTTAATGGATGGAAAGGAATTAATGCCAGACATATACATAGCCATAAACGACGTGGATGTCAGATTATTGAAGGGCTTGGCAACGCCTCTCAAGGATGGAGATACTGTATTGTTTCTATCATACATACACGGTGGTTAACAATGATGGTAAATACCGATATAGGTCCACTTGACTTCCAAATAATTACAATAGTTCTTGACGGCAATGCCACAAATGACGATGTAAAGCGGATAATGGGATCCGTGAAGGCCGACGTATTCGTGGTAATAAATGCATCGGCTGCACCGATGGATCTAGACATGCTTTATTATCTATACTTCGCGCTTAGATCCCACATAAATGGAAACGCATTTGCCAAGGACCCAAACATGGAGGCCCTGGCGCTGAGCCAATGCACGCTCCAGATAAACGAGGCCGTAGAGAGAGCCTCTCCGCTTGGCCATAGCGTCATAACCATAGCCGCGCTGTCCAGGAAACGCGTAGAGATTCGCTTAGACGGGGGGGATGAATTGATTGGCTCTGCCACCCGGCTGAGAAGCAATGATTGCTCACGGCAAACCATTCTACTTAAATTGATGGATAAATATTGATGAGAAAATACATGTACTTAATACGGGGAATTATTCTACATTATGAAGAGGAAAATTATACATGCAAGTTCAGCGAATCATGATTGGAGATTCCCGGTTTGGGGGGAGGAAGACCATACTTCAGGGATGGGAGGGACTGCGGGAGCCCCCCCGTTCCAGTTTTAAACGTAATGTGTGGCTTTGATATTTCAGCATTGGATGGCTTTGCATGCTAATGCAATGCTGAATCAGAATTGTGAACTACCCCGCCCTTACGGGCGGGGGCATCCCCGCCTCCGCGGTGGGGGGGATTTCCTGCTTCCTCCAGGGAACTTGCTATGCACTCCCTCGGAGAAGGGAATGTATAGCAGAGGCCCCCCCCGTCCACAGGCTCTAAGGGGCAGTCCCAACCCGCGCCGAGAACATTCAGGGAAGCGTCATAACCACGATCAACCGTCCAGCCACACCTAGGGCACGAAAAATACGGTCGGCTAAAGATAGATCTTCCCTCACATACCCACACCTAGCAAGGCTTGAAAGCATTTCTAGGATCTACCTTCACTACTCCCACCCCCCCTAACCCCCCCAAATAATTAAAATAGGGCTTCTCTGATCAAAATGGTATGGGAGTTAGGCTGGAAACTAGGCAGTACTTGGTCCCGGTGATCTCAACGATGCTAATATGGGGATTGGAGTATTATGACATTATAATATATTCATCCCTTGCATATATAATTCAACCGCTCTTTTTCTCCAGCTCCCCCCCATTAGTTGGATTGTTAGAGGTATGGGGTGCCTTTGCTTTATCTTACTTGGTGAGACCCCCCCTTGGCGCTGTAATATTCGGTCACTTGGGCGACACGCGGGGACGTAGGTACACCACGATATTGGATGCAGGATTGATAGGCTTAGCCGCCGTGGTGATAGGGCTTCTACCACCGTATTCAGCGATAGGCTTAGCCGCGCCCCCCTTGCGTTTTACTCAATGAGGATATTACAGGGATTATCGCTGGGAGGAGAGGCCGGCGGGGGGGGAGCGACTTGGGCCATGGAGGTTGCCCCGGTCCGTCTCAAGCCAATTTTGAATGGAGTAATGTATAGCGGTCTCTCCTGGGCGGTGTTTCTCTCCTCATTCATGGTGTTAACGATCAAGGGAGCATTACCTCCATCTGCCTTTAATGCATGGGGGGGATGGAGGGTAATATATGCCTTCGGCGCCGTACCAGCATTGATAGCCTTGATAATTAGGTTGAGCGGTGTTGAGTCGCCGGAATGGGTCGAGGCCAAGCGAGCCGGTAAATTGCCGAGGCTACCCCTGGCCTCAGTGGTAAGAAGACATTGGAGGGCTCTGTTGATAGTTATACTGATAAATCTCGGATTAACTATGTACTATTACGGCGGCACTGGATTCTGGAGCTATGCCATACCGAAGCTTATTGCCCCCACATGTTGGGGGGGTAACTCCATCGAAAGCGCTCGACTTCGCCTTGACCTTAAGCATGTATGGAGGACTTGGAGCCGTAACAGGGGGGGAGGTATTGAGTGGATTCCTGTTGAATAAGATCGGCATTCGACCTCTTTTCATAGCCTCCGCAATCGCATTGATGGTGATTT
>BBBF01000028.1 GCA_001315925.1 Thermocladium modestius JCM 10088
CGAAGGGAAAGGTAGACCTAAAGGGAACGTGGGGCAAGTTACCAGAAGCACAAGACTACTCTAGGCGTTAACGCTCAAGCAGTCCCTCAAAAGAATAATTAGGCGTGGTCATCATTCTTCTCCCTCCTAAGACTGAAGAAAGAAGGAAAGCTACCGCCCCCCCACGTGAAGCGCGTTTCACCGCCTCACTTATCTATTGTAACCGGCGAGTAGTTTCATGAATGAATCACTGCGACCAGTTGCCGGTCTCCAGGTATTCCTCCATGGCTCCGGCTGCCTTTATTCCAGTGGCCAATGCCTTCCCTATGAGCGAGGGCCCCCCCGTAGCTACGTCTCCCGCCGCAAATACTCCTTTTCTACTTGTTCTGTATTTTGCATCCACGTCTATGGAATTATTATGTCTTAGTTTTATTCCTGCATATCCATCCTTGAAGGGGGGGGAGTCGGCAATTCCCCGGTCGCCGAGATGACGTTATTTATTGGAACCACGTATTCGGATCCAGGAACAGGTTCAGGGGGGCTGGCCTGCCGGATTTATCGGGTTTCCCTAGCTTCATCTTTATTAATTTAAGCGCCTCGACGGTTTCCTTTCCAATCACCTCGACGGGGTTTGTCAATTCAATGAATTTAATGCCCTTCTGTATCAACCTATTTATCTCTGCCTTGCCGGCTGGCGCTTCGTTTATGGTTCTTCTATACATGACTTGCACGTCGCCGGCTCCCTTCATTTGCGACTCCAGAGCAGCATCCACAGCGGTTAGTCCAGCGCCTATAACTGCAACAGCGTTTCCAACCTTATACACGGCCTCCGGCGGTAGGTATCCGTTTTCATGAGCATATATCCTATAAAGGAAGTCCAGCGCCAAGTAGCTTCCCCCCCTCAATTTATCGCCGGGTACGCCGAGTTCCCTCGATTTCCAGGTCCCCGTCGCTATGAGCGTTGCATCGAATGAATTAATGATGTCCTCCAATTTAATCTTCTTCTCGGCGAATTCATCTCCGTCATTATGCTCATCCAAATCACCCACCACTTTGATCCTGTTATGAAATACAACCCCCCAGCTCGGCCAACTCCTTTATTCCAGCCTTATATTATCGCGGGGGGGAAGTCTCCATGCTGGTATCCCGAATATAGTTAAGCCGCCGGGCTCTGGGAGCTTATCATATATCTCCACATCATACCCCCCCTTACAGATTAGGTATCCGGCCGCGCCCAACCCAGCCGGCCCAGCCCCCCCTATTATGGCTACCTTCCGTCCCTTCTTGGGAATGCTTTGGCCAGGCGAGCACTTCAGTGCGAACTTCATGTTAATCCAGCATTGCTGCCCAGCCCCGCTTAATAAGCATTGATGAGAAGAATGGCAAGTCTCACCCCCCCTTCTAGGGGGGGCGGCGGGGGGGTAAAAGCTTAAGAGAGGAATAATCAGTTACGAAAATGTATCGTGATACAAGAAAGGCGAGCCTCGCCTTTTTAAGGCAAGGCTAGGCTTTAAAATAGTCCAAGGAATAGTTACTCCCTAGTCAGCTCTTTGGGGCGGGGCCTACCCCCCCCGCAATGCTGGGAGGGTGATGGAGTAGCGCCAGGAGCGCGCTTACGCATCATCGACCTGCCCAATTCACAACTGTAGGATTACCTAACCTACTCGATGTGGGCCATGCCCAAAGGGTGGTAGGTGCGAAGAGGGCGGTGAATTGTGGCATGGGGATGTTGCGGCATTGTATAGTTTGAGGAAGAGAGCTGGAGGTGTGACCCCCCCCGTGCCGTTGGGGGGGTCGAAGGGGGGGTCCCATGACCCACCCACCGTAAATAGGTGGTTGAGGGCTAAGTCCCTACACTCGATCATGATTGAATACAAAAAGAGTGAAATGAAAGCGTAGGGACAAACGGTCAATACCTCGAGCTTTATGTATTGCATTCATGTCGGCATCATTTGGATGGGGGGAATAGGCTGGAATTGGATGGTTCAATTATTCGGCATTGCGGGCTAAACGTTTAATAACCCTTGAGGTTCTGTGATTGTTGGTGTAAATTACGACAGACGTTTACATAAATGGCTATGCAGAGGTACCTCCCAGCAGGCATTACGAGAAGGGCGTCACGGATCTTTTTGCCGAATCCACCTTGAAGGCGATGAGCGCCTCCGGAAATCCGGATATACGAATGATATACATAGCATCTGCATTGATGGAATTGACTTCAGAGCAGTTGAATGCAGGTAACGTGTTGAGGGAATATATAGGATTGAAAGGAGTTCCAACCATGAGGGTAGAGAATGGAGATGGATCCAGCAGCTTGGCCATATTGGCTGCTGTGAATGATGTTAAACTAAGAGGAGGCTGCGTGATGGTTGCTGGCGTGGAGAAGCTCATGAGGTCACATCCACCAAGCTAAATAAATTCGTGTCGTTCTCCACGAACAGTGAGTACGAGGCATTCTTCGGCGTAACCCCCCCGCCGCTCAAGCAGCCATAATGGCGCGGGAGTACATGAATAAATACGAGTATTCCTATGAGGATATAGCGGTGTGGCCCCCCCTCAAGATGCATGAGCGTGGAGCTCAGAATCCCAACGCGTACTTCAGGAAGGCAGTTAAGATCAAGGACATAACGGAATCCGAGCTTGTGGCCGATCCTCTGAGGCTATACGACGTGGCTCCCTATGTAGATGGCTCGGCCGCCGTCATATTATGCGCGGAGCCAAATAAGCGCGATGCTGTGATTCAGATAGCTGGCGCTGGAATGGGTGTTGGATCCGCGTATTTCGCATCGAAGCAGGCATATGATGCGTTGGAATCAGTTGGGCCAGCCACTAAGCAGGCTTTGAAGGAGTCAGGAATGGAGCTTGGGGATGTAAGGGTAGTCAATGTACACGATACCTATAGCATAATAGGATTGCTCTCGCTGGAGGCCATGGGATTATCGCAGCAAGGAATGGCGCCTAGGTTGATGAGGGATGGTGCATTCGACGGCGGGGGGAAAGGTAGCAGTTAACATGGATGGTGGATTAAAGGCCATGGGATTCCCGATAGGTGCCTCCGGCCTGTATCAATTGATAAGCTCAGCGCTTCAGTTGAAGGGGGAGAAGCCGTTTGAGTCCTTGAATGCAGACACGGCATTGGTTCATGATATGGTCGGCGTGGATCAAGAAAGCATTGTAATAGCGTTGAGGCGGGGTGATTGATGTGGTGGAGCAAAACCTATCAATACCCAAGTACTGGAGGAGGACTCAACAATATTATAGATTAATTGCGACTAGGTGCACCAAGTGCGGAAAAACGTACTTCCCGCCCAGGAGGGTATGCGATTGCGGCAACGATAAATTAGAGCCGTTTGAATTGCCTAAGAACGGGTCCCTGATCACCTTAACCGTTCTTAGAAGCGTTTCCGTGGACTTCGAGAAGCAGAGGCCTTTGCTGATCGGGGGGGTGGTGGATCTCGGTGGGGGGGTTAAGTTAATGGGTCAAATAGTTGACTGCCCATCGCCAACAGCATTGAAGACCGGGACTCCCATGGAGGTGGTCTTCAGGCGCGTGAAGGAGGACGGCGAGCACGGTATAATTTATTACGGTTATAAGTTCAGGCCAGTTAAGGGGGGGTGTGAGTCATGATAGGAATAGTGGGTTGGGGGGGAACTTATATACCCCCCCGTTATAGGATAAAGACAACCGAAATAGCGGAGTCGTGGGGGGGAGACGATCCGCTGAGGATAAAGGACATGTACCTAGTGGAGGAGAAGGCGGTGGGTTTATTCGATGAAGATACTGTCACCATGTCCGTCGAGGCGGGCAGGGTAGCTATAAGGCGGGCCGGAATAGATGCAAGCCACGTGGGTGCCATATTCGTTGGAAGCGAGTCAAAGCCGTATGCTGTGAAGCCCATATCATCCATTTTAATAGATGCGTTGGGCACATCAAGGAATGTGTTCACGGCGGATTTGGAGTTCGCGTGCAAGGCTGGATCCGATTCCATCATATCGGCGATGGGATTGGTGAAATCCGGCATGGTTAAATACGGATTGGCAATAGGCACCGATGCATCGCAGGGCGAGCCGGGAGAGCATTTGGAGTACAGCGTTGGAACTGGTGCAGCCGCGTACGTGATAGGCTCCGATAATGTGGCGGCCGAGATAAAGGCTGTTCACCCATTCGTCAGCGATACACCGGACTTCTGGAGGAGGGAGGGGGGGTATCCATTTCCCGTTCATGGGGGGGAGGGATTCACCGGTGAGCCTGCATATTTCAGGCACGTCGTTACCGCCGCCAAGGAATTGATGACGGAGCTAGGCATGAAGCCGAGCGACTTCGATTATGCCATATTTCATCAACCCAATGCCAGGTTCCCGTTGAGGGCGGCATCCATATTGGGATTCCCCCCCTTGGATAAGGTCAAGGATGGCATAGTTGTGGATAAGATAGGCAATACTTATAGTGCAGCGGCCTTAATGGGACTGGCCAATGTGTTGGAGAAAGCTAAGCCGGGTTCCAAGATATTGATGGTGCCCTTCGGCAGCGGCGCTGGAGCCAATGCATTCTATATAGAGACTACGGATCTAGTGGTTGAGAAGGCGAAGATAGGAAAAACCGTGGAGCAATACTTAGCTGAAAAAGTATACATAGATTACTCGTATTACCTTAAGTACAGAAAGCTAATAAGGCTTCACTGAAAAGAAAATTAAAATCAAATAGTTTCGAAAGTCTTACCCTCTCAATGCCGGTTAGTCGATCTATGAATTACTATATCTTCCTAAGCGATTTAACGCATCAATGGAATTCGATAATTAATACGATGCTCTCCGTAATGATGAAGCAGAGTAATATTTATATGTGCGTTACCAAAAATTAGACACGGATTAAGTCTTTTCCATATGGTTGGATCAAATAATCTAATCGGCAAAGTATTTAATTGAGTTATTAATAGTCCTAGTCTGTGAATTTTAGGAGGGCCGTGGAATATGAGGAATTGATGGATGAGGAGCCGGAGAATAGAGCTCGTTCATGGTTGATAATCCCTCAATTGGTTAGATCCGGCGTCTTGAAGCCTGTAGATGTTCGTAATATAGTGAAGCTTTCCTGTAAGGAGAAGGATAAGGATATAGTGGGCGTAATATATAGGGTGGTATATGAATTAATAGATTCAGGCATTGTGGACTTAGACGACTTGCCGCGCTGTATTAAGTCGAAGTTTTTCTATAAGGCGGCCAGCTTCATGTTTGATAATGATGATTATGAAAGCGCAATAAAGGCGTATACTATGGCCATTGAGAGAAACCAAAACAAGAAGAATGCATTATTCAACAGGGCCCTTTCCTATATAATACTTTATAAAAGCGATCCTCGGCCAGATTACCTGGATTTGGCGGAGATGGATCTTAATGAGGTTCAGAAAATGGAGAGCGTAAAGGATGACGTGGCGTTTCTGATGGGTTTCATAAAGGAAGAACGGGGGGGGACCTAGATGAAGCGATAAACTGGTATTCAATTGCGGTTAAATTGAATAAAAATAATAAATTGGCCAAGGATGCATTGGATCGCCTTCGAAAAACTCGTTAAGTAAATCGATAGAGGGGACTTTTTGATTCATTAAACCCCCCCAAAGCATTAAATTAGGGAGTGCCCACGTGGAGACGTGAAGGGCTCGATTAACTTAGAGGAGGAGGTATTGCGGAAATTGATTAATGATGAGATGCGTCTCCACGAATTGGATAAGGCATTGGGGGACTCAAATAAGGCCACGAGGCTTAGAAGACTTTACTTGGAGCGAAAGTTGGGCATAGATTTGAGCAGTATAGGCTCTTCCATAATAGATTTCAACTCAGTTATTGGTCACAATGCTGAGAACACGATAGGAGCAATTCAGGTTCCCGTCGGCGTGGCCGGTCCCTTATTGATCCATGGATCTCAGATTAATGGAAGCGTATTCGTGCCCTTGGCCACCACAGAGGGCGCGTTAATAGCATCGGTTAATAGGGGGCGCCAAGGTGGTAACGGAGAACGGCGGGGGCATCCAGCTTCGTGCTGCGTAATGAAATGACGCGGGCTCCCGTCTTCAAGCTAAGCAACGCATCCTCGGCCTTGGAGTTCATAAAGTGGGTGGAGGCCAATGTAGACGCCATAAAGCGCGAGGCTGAGTCAACCAGCAAGCACGTGAAGTTGCTGCGGATAGATCCGTTCATGGCCGGCAATAATGTCTGGCTGAGGTTTTCCTTCTTCACCGGGGGGATGCCATGGGCATGAATATGGCCACTATAGCTACGGATAAGGCTGCCAAATTCATAGTATCCAATTTCAGCGACGCCACTCTCGTAGCCTGAGCGGGAATATGTGCGTTGATAAGAAGGCGAGCTCAGTGGATTTCTTGCTGGGAAGAGGCAAGACCGTGGTCAGCGAGGCTTCATAAAGCTAGACTATCTCAAGGAGAGGCTAGGGCTATCTCCATCCGATGTAGTCGACGTGAATAATAGGAAGAATCTGCTTGGATCGGCCATGTCGCACTCTTACGGATTTAATGCGCATTTCGCCAACATAGTAACAGCCATTTTCATTGCAACTGGGCAAGATGTTGCACAGGTAGTAGAGTCGAGCATGGGAATAACGTGGGCCGAGGATCGCGGAAATGGGCTTTACTTCTCAGTGACGCTTCCCAGCGTGGAGGTGGGAACGGTGGGGGGCGGAACTATGCTTCCGACCCAGAGGGAGCGCTTAGATTGCTGGGAGTGGAGGGAGGTGGCTCCCCCCCTCCGGGTAGTAATTCGGTGAAATTTGCTGAAATAGTGGGAGCGGCGGTTCTGGCGGGTGAGTTGAATTTAGTGCTTGCGCTGGCGCGACAAGAGCTGGCAGCGGCGCACGATATGTTAGGTAGGGCTGGAAGAGGCTAGAAAATAATAGTAGAAAGAAAAAAGAAGATGGATTTCTTTTGACCGGAAGGAGTGTAATTCCGTGCTTGTAGCTTTTACTCTATATACTTCATCGACTTGATTATGAATTGCCTTATTTTAGTCATGACGTTCTCGACGTGCCATATGGGGTTTACAAAGACTATTAACCAGCCCTTGTCCGACATATTGAAGAAAGCAACCTTAAAATTATTGTATTTTATCAGCAGGTATTGGAAGTTGCCGAGGAGGTCATCGGAGACCTTTCGAGATCGCTGGACGAATTCTAGGAGGCTTAGAACGCCGCGGAAGGATTTAACGGTCAATGTATTTGGAAGATGATGTAGGAGCGGAACATTTGATGAATTAATTATGGCGGCGCGACTATCACCTCGCCGTCTATTAGCTCTGTAAGCAAAAGTTTTTTAAGCTCCATCGAGGGCGTTGTTTCCGTCACCTTATTATTTGGAGAGACGTAAATCACCAATGTCAAATCCCTAAAGTATATAATAGCGTGCGTATTTATAAATTTTTGCCCATTTATGTAGGTCCACTATGCTAGTCACATCGCTAAATAGGACCTTCCATCTCTCCCCGCGTTTCCAGGCAAGCCTTATAAATACGGCACAGCCAGTGGACGCGTGAAGCCATCGTACTTACTGATCATACTGGCATCCATTATAATAGTGTCCAGCATAATGATCGGCGCACTGTTCCCGGTGGAGTTGATGTTCTCAGTGGAGCCCAGGTATTGGTACGTCGTATATGTTGCTGGGTCCATAATCGAGACGCAATCTGTGCCGCTCTATATAATAATGTGGAGGGTCTCATCGCTTCTTTTTCTATCATGGTTATCCGCGGTAATTATATATATAATAAAACCCCCCCTGGTCACGGCCGACGCTCTTTCAGTGATTATAGGCTTGGCATTCATTGTTTTTAATTATCTTTACTTATTCACGATAGGAATCCCCCCCATATCTTTCTACCCGTTTATAATGATATTCCATACCATAGGCCATCCATTAACATATATAGATATGGGGCAAGTAATGGCTGCCTACGTCGCTTGGAGGCTCTTATCGCTTAGAAGACGAGGTCTCCTGCGCATGGTGTTCTAGTTTTTAATTACGCGGAGGAAGCCCCCCCGTGCTGCGGCTTCCCTCGCACTGAGGAGTGAGGCTTCATGATGCTTTTGTGAAACTGCCTCCGGGGACGGCATTATCGACGCTCCTCGCCCTTTATGGAGAGTGGGTCGGCGTGGCCGGCCCTTGTATCCTTAAAGTTTTTAACCAATTCTATCTGTGCCTTGTTATGGGTGGAAAATCGCCAGTTCCATTGTTGGTGGACGGCAAGAGGGTTGATGGTAGATTGCCTGAGGATCATAGACCAGTTACAATGCGCGTCGGCGTGTTGCCTAATGCGAGCGGCAGCGCGTTGGTGGGTTATGGAAATACCGTGGTTTTGGCTGCGGTCTATGGCCCACGGGAAGCAATGCCGCGGCATATAGCCTTGCCCGACACGGGGGGGGTTCTCAGGGTTAGGTATCACATGGCTCCCTTCAGCACCGATGAGAGGAAGAGCCCTGCCCCCACTAGAAGGGAGATAGAGATAAGCAAAGTGGTGAGGCAGGCATTGGAGCCCGTCATTTTCCTTGAGCAATTCCCAAAGTCATCAATAGATGTGTTCCTAGAGGTGTTGCAGGCTGATGGTAGCACCAGGGTCACGTCGATAACGGCGGCATCGCTTGCATTGGCGGATTCCGGCATACCGATGCGGGATTTAGTGGTGGGCGTATCCATCGGAAAAATAGGCGATACCGTCGTGGTTGATTTAAATAAGCTGGAGGATAATTATGGTGATGGAGACATGCCCATAGCCGTCGTGTATAGGAGGAGCTGGATAACGCTGATGCAAGCTGATGGCTCTTGGACGGTTGATGAAGTTAAGAAAGCCATTGGCTTGGCGTTTAGGGCTGCGGAGCCCATATATAAGATGGAGAGGGACACATTAAAGGGTAGATACTCCGAGCAGGCGATAGTATCATGAGCTACCCATTCGAGGTGATTCCAAGCCTTCGCCGTGAGGCGTTGATGAGGTTGATATCTGATGGGAAGAGGTCGGATGGAAGGGGGGGATTATATGATTATAGGCAAATAGACATAAAGGTAGGTTTGGTGAAGACAGCGGATGGAAGCGCATTGGCCAGCATAGGGAACACTAAGGTAATAGCTGGAGTTAAGTTCGAGTTGGGCAGGCCATTTGAGGACACGCCGGGCGAGGGGGGGAATCTAATAGTTAACTTGGAGACCCCGCCCCCTTGCGTCTCCTACATTTGAGCCCGGTCCTCCCGATGAGAATGCGATAGAGTTGGCGCGCGTGGTGGACAGGGCAATACGCCACAGCGGCTTTGTGGATATGTCGACCCTTGCCATAATTCAAGGCAAGTCCGTTTATGCGTTGTGGGTGGATGTCTACGTGTTAAACCACGATGGGAATTTAATGGATGCATCGCTGCTGGCGGCGGTGGCTGCGTTGGCGACATCTCAGGTTCCCAAGTCGGTGATAGACGGAGACGTGGTTAAGCTGGATAAGTCAACTAAGGTTCCGCTCTCGGTTAACATAGATAAAATGCCGTTGACCATCACGTTCAACAAAATAGGCAAGTACATACTTGCCGATGCGAATGTTGAGGAGGAGGTGCTCAGCGAGGGCAGGTTCACGATTGCATTCAGCGGAGACGATGTGGTGTCCATACAGAAGTCGAGCGGGTTCTTCACTCCGTTGGAGGTGGAGGACATGATGTCGCGCGGCTTGGAGTTATCGAAATCGATAAGGGCCAGGGTAGTTGAATCTTTGGGAAATAGGCCGGAGTCCTTCATAATTTAGATTTAGTTTTTAAACCCAAAATCGTAACCCACAGTAAAATGGAGAACTATACCTATCCCAATGCAATATTGATAACCGCGGGTCACGTGGATCATGGGAAGACCACGGTGGTGCACGCGTTAAGCGGTGCATGGGTTGCCAGGCACAGCGAAGAGCTCAAGAGGGCTATGACGATAAAGCTGGGGGGGTATACCAGCATTGATTTGGCCAAATGCGACGGCGCTGAGTTCGGAGTTGCGCCCAAGTATTTGGTGGAGAAATGCCCCAACGGTGATATTCCTAAGCCTTATAGAAAGATCTCAATGCTGGACGCGCCTGGGCATGAGGTATTGATATCCACCATGATAAGCGGAGTGACGTTCGTGGATGCAATAATAATGATAATAGATGCTACAATGCCTGTTCCCCAGCCCCCAGACTGAGGAGCATTTCTTGGCGGCTTCAGTCATGGGAATAAAGAACTTGATAATAGTGCAGAACAAAATAGACTTGGTTCAGAAGGATAAGGCGATTGAGAATTACAAGCAAATTCAGTCATTTATAAAAGGAACGTGGCTGAGGGCGCGCCAATAATACCGGTCTCAGCCCTTCATAAGGTTAATATAGATGCATTGGCGACGGTCATAGATGAACGGGTCCCCCCCCAAATCCGCGGATATGGATAAATCGCCTATAATGTACGTGCTGAGGAGCTTCAACGTTAATAGGCCGGGTACCCCCCCCGCCGAGAAGCTGGTGGGCGGGGTAGTTGGTGGTTCATTAATACAGGGTAGATTGCGGATAGGAGATGAGATAGAGATCAGGCCCGGCCTCAAGATGGGCAATACCTACAAGCCCATAATCACGAAGGTAGTGAGCATAGCGATGGATAATGTCCAGCTAGATGAGGCAAGGCCGGGGGGGGCTTGGTAGCGATAGGCACTCAGCTGGATCCTGCATTGACTAAGGCGGATTCATTGGTGGGCAGCGTGGTAGGTCACCCAAACGAGCTTTACCCGGTGTACTCAAGCGTTGTGTTGGATTATCATCAAATACAGAGGAGGGATGTTAAGGATCAATTGAAGACGAATGATCAGGTCATGACGATAATGGGCTCCGCTTCCATACCTGGCATAATAAAGAGTATTAGAAATGGAAATGTAGAGATAACTCTTCGCCGCGCCGTGTGCGCTTCGCCTGGATCTAGGGCAGTCGTCATAAAGCAAGTGGGAGGGCGGTGGCGCATAATTGGATGGGGAGCATTGGTAGATGGGCAAGCGATACTTGATTAAAATTCCCTTGGTATTATTCGACACTAGCGCATTGCTTCTATCGTTTAGGGAGGGAATTAACTTGTTGAATAGGGTATCTGAAATAGTGGATGGAACATACGTGCCCGTGGTGACACGGGCAGTCTTGGAGGAGTTGGACAAACTTGCTAGGTACGGCTCACCCCCCCGGATGAGGCATAGCGTGGAGTCCATTAAGTCCATCATAAATGACAATTTCGCCGTGGCCGATGTAGGAGGCGATGCGGATGAGAGCATTATGAAGTTCTCGGCAAATCATAAATGCGTGGTGGTGACATGCGATATGGAGCTCAAGCACAAATTGGAGAGAATGGGCGTAGAGGTGATATATTTTAGAAAATCATCTAGGAGATTCGAGTCGGATTTTTAATCAATTGTGAGGCATATTCGAAAATAAAGTTAAAGCCGGTAGAGAGGAGTAGCGATTAAATGATAATACGACGATTACGCACCAGGGAGGAGTTTGAGGAGTTTGGCCGCGTCGAGGAGAAGGTATGGGGAGGACAATCCCCCCCTCCCCCCCCGCCTGAGTTGCTCAGGGCAATTTCAGACAACGGCGGCCTAGTGCTTGGCGCATTCGATGGTGAAAAGATGATTGGGATACTGCTCGGCTTTGCGGGCTTCAATCATGGAAGGGTATATCACTACTCACACCAAGCCGGAGTGTTGCCGGAGTATAGGGATAAGGGGGGGGTTGGATATATGTTGAAGATGGAGCAGCGCAGGGAGGTGTTGGGCATGGGAATAGACCTTGTAATTTGGACCTTTAACCCATTGATGTCGAGGAATGCGTTCTTCAATGTGGGTAAGCTGGGCACTGTGGTGAGGTGCTACATGATGGATTATTATGGATCAATGAATGATGATCTAAACAGAGGAATTCCGACTGACAGGGTAATAGCGGAGTGGTGGGTAAACAGTGATCGTGTTAATGGATGGAGGCCCGTGAGGGCCAATCCATCACTTGGAGGGAATATCGTGGAAACGATTGTGGTTAAGAAGGGCAATGCCGCATTCAGAGTGCCTACCCGCGTTGTCAGGTAGAGGGGGGATCCCTTATTCCTCGAAATACCGACGGATATACTGGCCATTCGAGACTCGCTGGGGGTACGATGCTGTGAGTAGCTGGGTAAATGCTTACAGGGAGGCATTTGAATACGCATTAAGCAATCACTACCATGTGACGGACGTGGTTAGGATGGATGGTCGTTCCTTCTATGTATTCACCAAGGCAAGCGAGGGAATGGGGGAGCCAATCTGCCACGTTCCCCCCCACCAGCAACATGAACGGCACTACATCCATCACTGACAACTCCGCATTCCCCTTGAGCGGGGGGAGTTATTCTATATTAAGGTATAGGTATCATCGTTGGAACTCTTCCTGCCTCCAAATGCCCTTATTATCAATCCTGGCGTCTTCATTAGAAGAGGCATGTTAACCGTAATGCCGGCTGACTTAATTATCTTGCTTGCCTCATCGGAGCCCACCTCTATGCGTATCTTCTTAGCGCCTTGAAGCTTGCTCAGTATATCATGGATCTCCACTATGCTTCCCCCCATATATAGGTCCCCCCACTTGTGGATATGGATACCACCAAGAAACTGGCGCTATTTATTATCTCCCTGACTTTATCGGCATATATGGCGGGCTTCCGCAGCAGCATCTCGAAGTTATCTATCGCATACATGGAGGACCCATTTAAGGAATTGGAGCAAGATACGTCGTTTCCCCCCCGCCTTAGATTGACTATATGTAGGCCATCAACTATTGTGCTCAACTTCCTCAACAAGAATGTCTTTCCAGTGCCGTACTCCCCCCCACCAGCGCATACACGCCTCCTCCTTGCAATGCATGTCTCAATTCGTCAATTGCCATCCTAGCACTGCTCCCTATAAGCTCCTGCCTACGTATCTCCTCGCAGTCCATATCCTCAGCGAAGCCCAGAGCCATCGATTCATTCTGGTAAGGTAAACAAATATAATTCAATCGATTAAAATAATTACAACAACCCCCCCTCCCGTCCTGAACGGCGAGGCTTGCCCTACATTTTATCAAGTTACTTGTCCATGGCCTTCTTGATTATTTATCTGTATTCTAATTGGGCTGGGAGGGGGGGATTTTTCGTTGTTTCAGGGCAAAAGTTAAAAATTGCCATAAACGAACCACTGGATGACCATTTATGACTACTTGCTGGGGGGGGAGTTGAGGAAATATGGATCTATACATTTAACATTGCTGGACCCGGATAAGATAGATATTGACAAATTCGTGGAGCTTTCTAAAAACGCCGAGAAAAGCGGTTCATCAGCGGTAATGGTTGGAGGAAGCCTGGGTGTGAATGAGAAATTGCTGGACGAGTATTTGGAGGCGGCCAAGAGGGAAGTCAATATACCGTTCATTTTATTCCCAGGAAATATAGCGGGGGGGCTCAGCAGTAAGGCTGATGCATTGTTCTATTTATCAGTGCTAAACTCGCTGGATCCTTACTATATAATAGGAGCTCAAGTTCAAGCCTCAATATTGTTGGCGAAACGCTATACCTCCTTGGACGTGATATCAATGGCTATATAATAGTGGGTGAGGGAGGCGCTGCGGGATACGTAAGCAATGCCCGCATGCTTCCATTCGAGCGAGACGATATAATAATAGCGTATGCCTTGGCTGCCAAGTACCTTGGCTTTAATGTGATATACCTAGAGGCTGGATCGGGCGCGAAGGAACCCGTTAGGCCAAGCATATTGGCCAAGATGAAACGATTGGTGGATAGGCCCATCATGGTGGGCGGCGGCATCAGGACGCCTGAGGTGGCGTATAGCATTGCATTGGCTGGCGCCGATATGATAGTTACGGGCACAGTCGTCGAGGAATCCCCCCTCCATGGTGCTCTCGGATATAGTGGATGCGGTTCATAGGGGGGGTGGAATGGATAGGAAAAACGGTTCCTCACGGAATGAGGAATCTAAGCAGTAATACCACTATTGGCACGGCTATTCCTATAACTATTACGGTCGTCGGAGATAGCTTTATCTTCTCTATTTCTCCCACATCATAAAACCTAACCAAGCCAGCCGACATGAAGGGCTGCATGCCGCTGGACTTTCTTCGCTTGCTCGGCATGTATTATTGTATAACGTGGCCGATTTTTAAGTGTTTCCACATGAGCGTCAGCTCTCATAGGTGCGGTCCTGGCAGGCTTAAACCTCGGCATCCATAATTCTATTCCTTTGAAGCAAAATCACGGGTTCTGTAAACATTTAAAAAATCCAAACCCCGGGGGGGCTTCCCTGAGAAATTAATGAAGAGGGTAGTAAGATTATCGGTGCAGCCTGGGAAGCCGCTTGCTCCTCAAGCTAGCCAGCAGCTTCAACAAGCATCGTTAAATGCAGATGAGGTGGCAAGGAGAATAGCCGATGAAACAAAACCGCTTGCATCGTATGGGGGGGTGAACAGCGTCACTGTGGAGGTGATCGCCGATGATGGAGATTATTCCCTATCGATAGAGTATCCATCCATAACTGATTTATTGATACGGGCCGCCGGTAAATCCGCTCCAACTCACCAAGCAGGAAAGGAAATAATCGGCGATATTCAGTTGGAGAAAGTGGCCGAGGTAACCTTGATAAAGCTGGGAGAACTAAGGAGCACCAGCTTCGTAAAGGCCTTGAAGCAGGTGGTCGGGACTTGTCGATCAATTGGTTTAACTGTTAATGGAAAGGATCCGAAGGATGTAATAAAGGAAATAGACGCCGGTAAATACGACGAATTAGTTAAAAAGTATGAGGAGGAGGCAAAAAAGGTGAGCGGAGATGAGCATTAAGGCCGAATCCATAATTAAAGCGATAGATACGGCGAGGAATCAGTCGAAGCACCGCAGGTTCGAGCAGTCAATAGATCTAGTAGTTACATTCAGGGACTTGGATATTAAGAAACCTGAGAATAAGTTCTCATTAACAGTTACTCTTCCTCACCCGATACCAAATAAGCAGAACAAGATATGTATGATAGCCAGCGGTTCGATGGTTCTATCGGCCAGGGACGCCAATGTTGATTTGGTGATTTCAAAAGATGATTTCCCCCCCAAGTATGTTGAGTCGAAGAAATCCATTAGGAAGTTAGCCCAGGAATATGATTTCTTCTTGGCAACGCCTGACATGATGGTTCAAATAGGCAGAACCATGGGTTCCATACTTGGCCCTAGAGGCAAGATGCCGGACGTGGTTCAACCTAATGCCGACTTAAAGCCCATAGTCGATAGGTACAGGCGCAGCGTTAGGGTTAAGATAAAGGATCAACCGCAAGTAATGGCAAGAATAGGCGGTGAAACCATGAATGAGAAAGAAATAGCAGAGAACGCGACAGCCGTGCTGGAGGAAATAACAAAGAAGGTCCAACCGGAAAAGATCCGCTCGATATATATAAAGTTAACAATGGGCGCTCCAATTAGGTTAAACCTTCAACAGTGATTTCCAATAGAGTAGGATACTTTTTCTCTTGAAAATATAATATTCACGCTGTGCTTAAATAATGCGTGTACTCCCACTCAGTGATTTTGCTCCACGTGTCATCCCATTTATATATTGATTCATAATCGTTCCATTCCTTCTCCTTGATATCCGCATAAGCCGCAATTATGTCTCTCATGTAATCGATTGATGCTATGGGGCTCTTCCGCAGTTCCCCAACGGCCTCGCCCAGAGTCCTAGGCGTCTCCTCTGCGTTCAGTTCGTATGCTATATCCTCTACGGGAGGCGGCGGCGATGCCTTGCTGGATAGTCCTTTCATTACCGCGTTCAGCTCCGCTGCGAATGCAAGGTAAGGATTCATGCTTGGATCCGGATGCCTGTACTCGAAGCGGTTAACTCTTCTTCCGTAGAATGGTATCCTTATCATGGCTGATCTATTGCCGTATCCCCCCCACGCTATTCTGGTGGGAGCCTCATGATGCGGGACCAATCTTTTATAGGAATTGACAGTTGGAGCTACCACCGCGCTAATGCTCTTTGCGGCGGCCAGCAGCCCAGCTATTGCGCTCTGGGCCTCCGGGGTGGCCTCGCTGTTCTTTGATTCGAATAGGTTGCGGCCATCCAAGTCCCATATGCTTATGTGCGTGTGGGCCCCGCTTCCATTTATTCCCCCCCAGAACGGCTTTGGCATGAAGGTTGCTACATAACCGTGTCTCTTAGCTATATCCCGCGCCATTATCTTGTAGATTATTATATTGTCGGCCACCTTTATTGGGGGGGAA
This sequence comes from Thermocladium modestius JCM 10088, assembly GCA_001315925.1. Taxonomy (GTDB): domain Archaea; phylum Thermoproteota; class Thermoprotei; order Thermoproteales; family Thermocladiaceae; genus Thermocladium; species Thermocladium modestius. The sequence continues at coordinate 16,295 of BBBF01000028.1, forward strand.
TCAGCTGGAATATTTACTTCGTACTGTGATGGAGCCACTTCATGATGTATCTTGGTCTCGCCTATGCCTGACTCGCTCATCGCTGCAGTTAATTCCGCCGCAACGTCGAGAAGCACGTGGGTATTACGGCCCTCAAAATACATCCCATCATCAACTAATGCAGGGGGGGAGCCGCTGCTATTGTTGACTATGAAGAACTCCACCTCAACCCCCCCCATCAAGGCGCGGAACCCGCTTCTCTGAAGCTCATAAATCGCGCTCAACAAAACATTGCGTGGGTCCCTCATAATGGGCTTGCCCGAATCATCTATGACATTCATAAAGACATCCGCTATCTTGCCATCGTTCCACCGCTCCACGTAAACGGCATGATTATCCGGAACCGCAACGAAGTCGCTCTTATTCACCGTAGTATATGATGGTATTGATGAGCCGTCAAAGGGCATGCCATCCCTGAACACGTCAAGCGCGGGATCTATAGGCATTAATTCAGCCCTTGGCCGTCCATTTATGTCCATCACGGTGAATTTAACGAATTTAACCCCCCACTTGCTTTTAAGATCCTCCATACATCGCGTGGTTCCACGTTTTCCCTATATTTATCTATGTCCAGCACATAACGCTTTACTTCATCTATTTATATACATTATTGTTAAAATCGCAATCAATTAACGGGAATACACACCAATTTTTATCCAGCAGATAAGTCACTGCTTGGACTGATTTACATTATATCCTACGTAGAGGCTAGTCTTAATGCCCTTAAGCTTTCCCCCCTCAATAAAAACGCCTCAACCAACATTATTGTCGCGATGGATGAGAGCACCAGGTAATCCATAGGCAAGTACTGCGCTGACTCATAAAAGGTAACCATCATTAGCGCTGCTCCTCCCATGGTTATCGCCTTGCCATAGATGCCCACTATCTTGAAGGCGGCTATTGCCACCACCGCTAGGCTAAGCACGTAGTAAAGCGAATCCACGGCATAAGCATACTCCATTGCACCATAAGTTAATTGAATTGTACCTGAATATCCTGCAATCATCGCTGCAACATATGATGGAACCAATAATGCTGCTGCAATTATGGTGGATACGTACGTCGCTGTAACCGGCGACAAATACTTGGGGTGTATTGAGTTAAGCCATCGCGGCAACAATCCATCCCTGCTCATCCCGAATAGCATGCGAGCGGTGGCGTTGAGAGTGGCTAAGTAGCAACCGAAGACGCTTATGATCACGGAGGCCGAGAATATAACGAGACCCCACGGTCCTAGGTATTTCTCCACCAAGGTAAAGACTGGATTCACTCCAAATCCCTCCGCCGCCGAGACGAAGTTGCTTATCGATGTTTGATCGAAGCCAACATTTAGCAGTATTGCGTACGTGGTCGCCATGTAAAGCAAGCCCATCAATAGAGTCGCGATTAATGTGGCTCGCGGCACCGTCTCGCCCGGTCTCTTGGCTTCCTCGGATATCTGCGTACTGGTCTCGAATCCCATGAAGTACGTCACGGAGAACAGCAGCCCCCCCCTCCTATGCCTGCCAAAATGCCATTGATGGAACCGCCGTATGTGGCCTCCGGCGTGAAGGGGAATAGGGATAGCCTGCTCCTCTCTCCGTAAAATGATAACGAGATGAATAGCGCCAATATTATTATCTCAATGGATGATAATAGTGTCTCCGTGCGTATGCTTGGTTTGATTCCGATAATTGAGATAAGCATGGCGGCCACTATGGGAACCAGGACTAGAGGTAATGGGTTGATCAATGAGCCAGTTACGGCGTATATTGCCTCTGTGGTTAAGTAGGAGAAGGCTATGGCCACTGATGACAGCCCAATCAAGCTGTATATTATGTAGATTATTCCGTTCAAGAATCCAGTGAAGGAATTGAGGGAGTTGGTGGGGGGGTAAGCGTAGAAGCTGGCGGCGTGCGGGTATCTCTTGGAGAGGACATATATGGAGTATACCATAGTCATGACTCCCAACGTAGTTAACAGCATGGCCAGAGGCGCAGCAGCGTATGCAGTGCTCATTATCAGAGCCGCCCCCCCGCCCGCTATGCTATAGGTGGGCGCTTGTCCGGCCAATGAATTGTACAGCAATCCCAGGAAGCCCGTTGAATTCTCCCTCAGCTTGTTCGCCATGAAGAGGCTCGCGCACTCATGCAATATAAGTGTTGTTAAACGTTTAGTAAGTAATTGAAAATATAATAGCATCTCGCCCATAGTCTTGTGGAACATGTATATGGAAGGCCTCATCTTGCTATGCTGGGCCAGGCCCTCAATCCTCCTGTTCAGATCAATGAATCCACGTTTAATCACAGCGCACCAATAATTATTGTCGCCCGGCTCACTTGGCTCCTGCTTCCTTGCCCCCCCAAGCCTTAATTAGTCAACTATCGATTCCCAGTACACGAACTAGATGCTGAGCATAGTTAACACCAAGTGCCCCCCCATCATTAATCCGTGAATGCCGGCTGGATAATGGCTTGAAGTGATTATCTAGCGGAAGGCTTAAAAAAGGAATAGCATCGGAGGCTCTTAATGCCGATCTCAGATCAAGAGAAGCTGAGGATAGCAATAGAGCATAGATTCGGTTACTGGATATGCAGGAACTGCGGGGGGGCCAGGAATCCGATAAACGCCGAGAAATGCAGGCGATGCAAGAGCAAGAATCTCAGGCCTAAGAGATTCAAGCATTAAGTTATTTAGTTATCAGTTATTATTCTCGCCTCGGTTATAGATTAATGGGTCTTGATGCCAAAGATTAAAAACGCACGTTGATCCGGAATTCGGATGATGAAGATCTCGAGTGCTGGTTGGTTGATGAGAGGCTCGCATCGCTGATCTAAATTATGGAGGGTCCTTGGGAGTGGACTTCCATGCTTGCCTGGTTTTTATCGCTTGGATTGTCGGTTCACGATTTCAATTAGTAATCGTGATAGTTCGCCCAAGTCATTTACCTTAATCATGGAATCGCCCGGGGCCTTGCTTATACGTGATGGATCCACTTCATCAAGGTTAATATTAAATCCTAGGCACTTGCTTAACTTATTGGCGCTTATCAAATAGTAATCGCCCAATCTCACGGCATTGCTATCTATGCATGCGTTTATTCGCACGGCGGGATCCCCCCCATTTATGTATCTCACCATTCTTCCTGTCTTAACTGCTAGGTGAGCATCAATTAATAGCCCCCCCAGAAGGGCTTTGAATGCCACCTTATTAACCCAGGAGGAGGGGGGGGATATCTTCCGTATTTCTTCATTTAACTCGTTGAACAAGGAATCCTCGTCCAGCGGTCCCCCCCTGCTCATCAGTATATCCATTAACAGCTTATACTGCGGAAGCATGCTGGCCAGGTAGGAGTGGAGCTGCTTGGCTCCCTCGCCCATTCTAATAGCATCATATATCATCCATCCATGCTGCGTAAGCTCTATTCCATCTTTTCCCTCCCTCACCAGTTCTATCCTTAAAAAGAACCGCGTTATATCTCCCTTGCCCTTTCCTATATCCAGTCCCCTCTCCCTTATCTCGTCCCTAGTCAAGACACCGTAGTTGCCGCCCAATGCCTCTATATATGCCAGCAACTTGCCTAGGCTAACCCTGGGGAATGGAACGCTCCTCTGAACATTTAATGCCATAGCGATAAGCGAGCGCCTCCTCCCTTAAAACAATGTCTTCCATTAGTGGAAATAATACTGAATTCCTCCATATTATCCATTCACTGCCCTTCCTGGAGCGGAATGCCTCCTTGGGATTAGTGGATGGACGACTTGCCGGCGAAGGAATGGTCCCTAAAGTCGCCATCATTTATACGACGGCGAAAAAGTCGATTCTTATCTCAGGTGCGCGGGAATTAGATGGAAAGTTATGGTCATTGCCTAAATTGATGGCTTTCCATAAAAAGACACCTAATCATCTTCAAGATGGGATCATCAACTACAGGGAGTCACGTCCACCTCTACTGTGGTGGATGCAGAGGAAGGACCATAGTATATGGTGCCCCCCCAATAAGTGGAGTACGGCCCATAATCAACGGTTATAGTATATTTCCCAGTTATGGCCGGCATGGGGAGGGTTATTGAGAGAGGCTCATGTGGCGGCATTGAGTATGCGTAGGAAGCTGAGTATCCGTTTGGACCCGCGACGCTTACATCAACAGATCCACCGGGCACCATAAGTGGAGACGAACCTATGAAGACGGAGACGGAACCTGTCCAATTGTGCGGCGGCATGCATATTGGATCATCTATGGTGCCTCCCGGCCCCACGGATGTAGTGGTGCTGGATGAGTAGTGCCCGAAGGGCTCCACGTACACCCCCGGTGAGCGGCGGGTAGAAGGAGTGCCCATCATACGTGTACTTTATGGGCAGCTGCGCCATCAACACGTCGCCGAAGGCGGGATTACTCTCCATCGCTAGGTTGACGCCGATTATGGTCACTGTTGTGGTCGTCTCCTTAACGGTGGCCGTTAGTCCGGCCGCTATGGCGGCGGTCACCGGGATATCAACGCCCGCAGCGCCGGCGAGGGCTAGGGCGATCGCCCCCCACAGGAATCGAGGCGGAGAAGGCAAACGGGGAATACTGCTGCACGTTGGAGAACACGAACCCATACTCCTGCCCGCTCTGGGTTAGGGCCACCTCATCGAATGGAACTGGGTTCAGCGTGTAGTACTTGCCGAGCTCGCTCAAAAAGTTGGTCAAGTTAGACGTGCCCACCTGGGAGGATGGGTATGCTTGGAAGTTGGAGGATTGAACGTAGCTCTCGTTTGCGTACTCCCCAGTGAAGAACCACGAGCGGTCTATCGGGCACCAAAGCCCCAACTCCGCAACACCAACAGTCCCCCTAGTATACATGGCGGCGAGCGATGGATTATTGACACCAAAACCCGTTGAATCATACGAGCTTGTGGTGTCCGGTCCCAGGCTGGTCCCTATTATCTGGAAGCCTATTGAGGGCTTGGCGGAGGAGCCCGTGGGCACCGCAGCCGACGCGGAGAACGATAAGGAGACGGACTGACTGCTGGACGCGTAGGAGAATAGACTGCCAGTGAAGGCGTTTCCATCGCTGTATTCAGCCCATATTAGGGGGGGTATGTAGGTCTCGTTGGATTGCCAGCTCCAATCCACGAGCCAGAGGCACCCGGAGGGGGGGTTGGGGGGGGTTGGTATGGAGAGGGAGGCGCCT
>BBBF01000029.1 GCA_001315925.1 Thermocladium modestius JCM 10088
AGCTCAGCGGCAACAGCGTGGCGCAGGGATCCGTGGATTCGGCGATGGCTGTCGACGCGGAGGCTGGGGGGGAGGTCGTGCATTACTGGTTGATAGCAGGTCAATCCTACGGCGACCTGGAGAAGCTGAGCAAATTCGTGCGGGAGAGGGGGGGGCCCGACAAGCTGCTTAAGCGCAACGTGGATTACTGGCGCGCCTTCTCCAACAAGGACCCGCGACTCCTCTCATCGGTGCCCAGCGACTTGTTGAGCCACTTCAAGCGGGGGGGGCATCTTGGCCATGATGACTCACGTGAATTGGAACGGCGGCATAATAGCAAGCGGGGACACGCACGTGCTTAGGTACTTCACGCGGGACACGTACGCGTATGTCTGGCACAGGGATGCGGCCTTGACGGCCCTCGCCCTCGACGCGGCGGGTTACGGCGACGTGACCCGCAGGTACTATGAATTCGCCCTATCCACCATAAGGAACGGCTACATGTTTCATAGGTATAAGGCGGATGGGAGGTGGGGGGGATCCACTTGGCACTCCTGGGTCTCCAAGTGCGGTTCCCTCCCCCATCCAGGAGGATGAAACGGCGTTGGTGGTCTACGCGCTTTGGCGCCACTACGAGAAGTACAGGGACATGGACTTTGTGAAGGACTTCTACAAGCCATTAGTGAAGGATGCTGGGGGGGACTTCATGGTGAGGTATGCCAGGGACGGCCTCCCGCTTCCCTCCCACGATTTATGGGAGGAGAGGTGCGGCATCCACTCGTGGACCGTGGCCTCCGTTGTGTCCGGCCTACGGGCCGCCGCCAAGTTCGCCGACTTGTTCGGCGAGGACGATAAGAGGAGCGAGTACGAGGCCGCCGCCAACGCCATGCTAGGCCGCTTCAGGGAAATCATGAAGGACCGCGGCCTCTACACGAGGGGGGGGCTGCTGTACAGGGATGGTGGGCTCGCGATAGATGACGAGCTGGACTCCAGCGCGCTGGGCCTGGCCGTGCTTGGCGCGGTGGATACCAGCGATCCCCTCATGGTGAATACTGTCAAAGCAATAGAGGGGGGGAAGCTGTGGGTGAACGGAGTGGGCGGGCTGGCCAGGTACTCCGGCGACCAGTATCAACGAGCAGTCAATGGGCCCGGCAATCCATGGTTAATAACTACGCTATGGTTGGCGCAGTGGCATGCATTGGTCGGCAACGCCAAGAGGGCTAGGGAGCTTGTGGATTGGGCCATATCCAAGGCAACGCCCACGGGCCTGCTGCCGGAGCAGGTGGACGGGGGGAGGGAAGGCCGATAAGCGTGGCCCCCCCTCACTTGGAGCCATGCGGAGCTGGTCAGGACGATACTAATGATAGGTGGTGCCCCCCCGGCTGGGATTTGAACCCAGGACCCCCCCCGGTCTTCAGCCGGGTGCTCACCCAGTCTAAGCTACCGGGGCCTCAATGTCGCCGGCGCTCGAGCATTTTTATTTTTTACCTCCCACCTCTCAATCTCCAATACTGCCCCCCCCTCCATTGCCCAGCGTGCGCCAACACGAGGCTCAAGTACATCGAAATCCCGGCCTCATCACCGTGGTGGCCTCCAATTCACGCGAATCGCGTTCCCTAGGGAAGTTTTTATGCTCTGCAGTTGAACCATTAAGCGTCGGCTCGTTGGGATTCAGGCAGAGCGGGGGTGACCCCCCCCTATACGGTGATGCTTGAAGGACGAGCCGCGGGGTCGTTCATCTTCTCTCCAATTAAACTCACCCCCCCGCAGTGAAGGGGGATTGCCGTCTTTCCAATACTAACGCTGGAGAGGCTTGATTAATTGCCTCGCATTGAGGGCCGTCATGGCATTCAATGCTCCCTCGGAAGATCCAGCGACAGGAACTCGCGTAGATTCTCGCCCAGCCCCCCCTTCACTCCAGGGCTGCCCACGTCGCTTCCGTATATCGACTTGCCGCTCAACTCCCCCCCTATCCTCGGCAGGTACGAGAGGAGCCGCCGGCGGTATCCCGGACAGCTCCAGGTAAATATTGCTCCTTATCCTGGCTAATTGAAACGCGGACTGCATCCAAATCGGCCTCCCCCCCGCGTGCGCGAGCAGTATGGTTAGCTGGGGAAGTCCACGGACACATCGTCGGCCAGCATGGGGTCGCCGTACTTATTCCTGGCAGGCGAGAACGCGCTTGTCCCCCCCGTGTGTATGGTGACCGGCAACCCATTGTCCTCCGCGAACTCGTACGCCGCCTCCAGGGATTTCAACCCGCCCTCCTCAGGCCTGTAGGCGTTCGGCTTCACCCATTGATGAACTGGGTGCACCTTCAACCCGCTTATCCCAGCCTCGTACTGCCTCTCCAACTCCCTACGAGCCTCATCCGCGTCCCTCACCCTTTGAAAATCCACCCCGCCGAACACGGCGAATCTATCGCCGTACTCAGCCACAACCTTTATCACTTTGATCGGTAAGTCGCCCACGTTGCCATATATAGATGCTGGGTAAGCCATTATCACCACGTAATCTATGTCGAGCTCATCCATTAACCTCACCACGTCGCTTGGAGACCCATAATCGACGGCGGTGAATCCATCACGCAGCTCCCGCCTCAATGACTCCAAGTCAACCCCCCCTATTAGCCTGGGAAATATCAGGTGGGTGTGGGCATCGATGAATCCCATGGATAGTGGGGCGGTGGGTTATTTATAAGAGTTCATTGAATGTCATCTACGTGTCCAATTTTTGGTAACGCACAGTGCAACTGGGTGTCCAAACATTTATTTGAATCAAGGACGGTGCATTATGGTTTTGAATGGGCCCGCCGGGATTTGAACCCGGGACCTCTCGCGCGTAAGGCGAACGTCCTAGCCGCTAGACCACGGGCCCGAGCTTGCCTGCCCACTCTCCCATGCCTTTTAATTTTTGCCCTGGTAAGTCGAACGGTGGCCCACCGTGAGTGGATTATCAATTATTGAGGAGGCCCACATGACCCGCGGCGCTCCTGTCATGGCAAGTAAGTGAAGGTGAAGCGCTCCTCACGCTATGCTGGGTATTCCGGCCAGCAATTCCTCCTCTATTTGGGTAGAAGCGGATATTCCGCATGTTTGTCCTTTCCTTTTTCTCCGGCATGTTGCTGGCCGGTTTGGTTTTCTTACTTCATGTTGGTAAAAGTTATGGCTAGGGCTGCGTGGGCTAAGGCCCCCCCAGCTTTAGTACGCTTTCATCGACGCAGAATCTAGAGCTGTGGTTGGGATAGACGCATCCCATCTGTTCGTTTCTAGTTCCCAGGAATATGTAAGTTCCTTTAGCCTTCTGCAGGAATCGTGAAAAGTCCTCAGCTCCTAGAACAGGCTCGGTTTCCTCAACTTTGGAGATATTACTTAGAACCTTCATAGCTTCCTCGGTGACTTCGGGATCGTTGATTGTGATGGGGGGGTAAACATCTTTCATAAACTCAACCTTACATTCAGCACCGTAGATATCGCAGATCGATTTCACTATTTTCTCCATGTAACTTAATGCTCTCTTTCTGACCTCTTCGCTTAGACTCCTTATTGTTCCCTCCATTACTGCATTGTCGGGAATTATGTTGTCCTTCGTCCCTGAGTGAATTGAGGTGATTGAGATCACGAAGGTTGAACGGGATCGATCTGTCTAGAGGAAATACCGTAAATGGCGTTGGCTATCAGCAGAGAAACATGTATGGGGGGGTCTATCGTCTCATGAGGTGCCGAACCGTGTCCTCCTTTCCCGTGAACTGTTATCTTGAATGAGTCCGGGGTGGCCATCAGGGTCCCTTTCTCGTCGCAAATACTCCTGCAGGGTATTTCGCGAAGATGTGCAGCCCGAACACGTAGTCAACGCCATCCATTGCCCCCCCGGCGTCGATCATTGGCTTAGCCCCCCCGCCTAACCCCCCCCATCCTCCTCAGCAGGTTGGAAGAGAAACCTCACCTCCCCCCCCGAGAGCATGTCCACATTCTTTACTAGAAGCATGGCAGCGCCGAGAAGCATGGCCACGTGAGTATCGTGACCGCAAGCGTGCATTACCCCCCCTTTTTCCTTTGACTTATAAGGTAAATCGGTCATTTCCTCAACGGGTAGGGCATCCATGTCGGCCCTCAAAGCCACGGTCTTGCCCGGCCTCGGCGTCTTGAGCGTCCCCCCCACGACTGCGGTGGGTAACCCCCCCACCCCCCCGGTCTTAACTTCTATCCCTAAATTCCTTAATGTATCGGCCACTAGTTTTGCAGTATTATATTCCTTATATGATAGTTCGGGGTTCTCGTGTATCTGCCTTCTTATTTTTATTATTTCATCCTCTATTTCGATTACGTCCCTTCTCAATTTTTCCAAGTCCATTAATACCTTTATGTTTCTCCCGTATTTTAACTTAATTAGCGAGTAAGGCAATAGATAATATAAAATAATGAAATGCTTGCCGGTTAGTTTAGGAATTAACAATTCAATGTATGGAGACGCAAGCCTGGCAATCTCAACGCTTGGTAAAACGTACTGCGAAGCCACAACTCCAGTCTAGAGCGTGCCTGGGGGGCGAGTCGATATTGTACCTTCAGCCAAAACTCATGCGCCGCCCACGTGGGGGGGAAAGCTCGCGATCTATTAACGATCCTTGGCCCCCGCTCAGGGGGGGAAGCTGATGCGGAGGTGCTTCTTGCGATTGACCACGGGCTGAGTTACGCCGCAGGTAAACGCTTTAATAGCGTGTTTCCCTATGGTAGTCGCCGATGTTGCATAGGTTCATTGTTTACATCACTAAGGATCTCTCTGGGTCTCACTTGTATAGGGGGGCTCCGTCAAGTATTGCAATAAGTTGGCCGTGGACTTACGGGTGAGGCTTGTGTTCAAGGGCCCCATCACCAAGACCGGGTTGGAGGATTGGGTATCCCGCATTAAGTTAGCCATGGGCGAGACATGGGCTGGGTCGGATCGCCCCCCCGTCAGTGATGTGTTTGAGATACCGAGCGGGATGTGCGTGGCCGGCGACGTCGAGTACAGCATAAGGAACGGCTTGGAGGATGAATTGGACTTCGCCAGGCGCAAGTTGATAAGCGATGGGAAGCTATTCATAGCGGGCTACGAGTTCGACTTAATAGATGAATCGATGTCGGGGACTTCAATTGATTAGCCTTGACTTTCGAGTGCCCGGCCTACGCGCACGTGTGGGGGGGAATGGCCTTCATTCCCTGCGTAATATTAATAAACCTTGGCCTAAGCCATTGGTAATGTTATGGCTAAGGTAGCCGTTAAGCTGGTGTCTTGGGACGAGATAGCGGACTGGGCTCGCGATTTATCCTCAAAAATACTTGAGAGCGGCTGGAGGCCCGACGTCGTCATGGCGATAGCGCGCGGGGGGGTTACGTGCCGGCTCGATTGGTATGTGATAACCTCGGCGTCATGGACCTCGTCAGCGTCCAAGTCGTCCACTGGCCCAGCACTGCGCAGGCAATTGAGAGGGCATTCATAAAGCACGAGGCCAGGGTGGATAGCTTGGCTGGAAAGCGAGTGTTGGTGATAGATGATATAGTGGACACGGGGGGGATAGCATTTCGTTGGCCAAGGAGTACGCTGAGAAGGCGGGGGGGGCAGGCGAGGTGAGGTCGGCCGCCCTTCAGTGGATATCGACGGTCGCCAAGTTCAAACCGGATTACTACTCCATCAACGTGACGGACTGGAAGTGGTTCGTATACCCATGGAACGTCACGGAGGACGTCACGAACTTCATGAAGAGGATAATAATGGAGGAGGGCGCTTCCAAGAACAGGTGGGGGGGCTTCACGGAGTTGGTGAGCAAAATGCGTGAGTGGTACGGCGACGAGATAATGAAGGTTCCCCTATCCTACATAAGCAAGGCGCTCATTAATTTGGAGCAGATGGGCTTGATAGAGAGATCCAGCAATGGCGCCGAGTACGTAGTGAAGGGTAAATGAACTTGAATGAAGGGCCAGGCCCTGGGCGTCATGATTTTGCGAGCGGTTCATGCGAGATCTGCGGCGAGAACGAGGCAGTGATCACTTGCAGTCGATGCGGTAGGCGGGTCTGCGGCTTGGACTTTGATTGGGGGGGGCGGGGGGGCGTTTGCCTGGCTTGCAGGGATACTTCCTGTTACATTTGCGGCGATTACTCGATTGCCTTGTGCGCTTTGTGCGGCAGGCCGGTGTGCAGGAGACACAGCTCGCGGGTCGGGTTGAAGCGGGTCTGCGAGGATTGCCTGTCCAAGTCTCGGCTCGGGGGGGCTTTGGGACCATGATGGCCGTCCCTCGCTCGGCGAATGATGCGTCGGCGTAGTTAAGCTTTTAAATTCAGAATCCAAGCGGAGTTCGATATGAGCATAGTTAAGCAACCGCAAGCGGACGCATTGAAGAAACCGCACCTGAATCTGGCGGTAGTGGGTCATATAGACAATGGAAAGTCAACTCTAACCGGCAGATTGTTGTTGGAGACAGGCTACGTGGATGAGAAGGGCTTTAAGGAGATAGAGGAGGAGGCCAAGAAGCTGGGCAAGGAGGATTTCAAGTATGCATGGATACTAGACAGGCTGAAGGAGGAGAGGGAGAGGGGGGGTATCACAATAGACGCTATGCACGTTGGCTTCGAGACATCCAAGTACTTCTTCACCATAATAGACCTGCCGGGCCACAGGGACTTCGTGAAGAACATGATAGTGGGAGCCAGCCAAGCCGACGCCGCTCTGTTGGTGGTATCGGCCAGGCCGGGCGAGTTCGAGGCAGCAATAGGGCCCCCCCAGGGCCAGGCGAGGGAGCACCTCTTCCTGTTGAAGACTCTGGGAGTCAATCAATTGATAGTTGCCGTCAATAAGATGGATGTGGTGAACTTCGATCAGAAGAGGTTCGAGCAGATAAAGAACGATTTGGGCAAGCTGATGAGATTGTTGGGATACGATCCAACCAAGGTTCCATTCATACCCGTCAGTGCTGTGACGGGCGATAACATAAAGTCCAAGAGCACCAACATGTCTTGGTATAATGGACCCACCCTGTTGGAATTGCTGGACGCGCTCCAGCCCCCCCCGCCCAGGTTGACGGATAAGCCGCTCAGAATGCCGGTCCAGGACGTGTTCTCCGTCACCGGCGCCGGCACCGTCATAGTGGGCAGGGTGGAGAGCGGGGGGGTTCTCAAGAACGGAGATAGGATAGTGGTCATGCCGTCGGCCAAGGTCGGCGATGTTAGGAGCATAGAGACCCATCACATGAAGCTGGACGATGCCAAGCCGGGCGACAACGTTGGAATAAACGTGAGGGGCATTGATAAGAATGACGTTAAGAGGGGCGACGTGATAGGGCAGTTGAATGCGCCGCCCACGGTCGCGACGAGATAGTTGCCCGCGTCGTGATACTGGAGCACCCAACCGCCATAGGCGTGGGCTACACGCCGGTCATGCATGTCCACACCGCCACAGTGCCCACCCAATTCATTGAGTTGATCTCGAAGCTGGATCCCAGGACCGGTCAAACGGTGGAGCAGAAGCCGCAGTTCCTCAAGAAGGGAGACGTTGCATAGTGAGGATGAAGCCGCTGAAGCCGGTGGTCGTCGAGAAGTACAGCGATATGCCGGCGCTAGGCCGATTCGCGTTGAGGGATATGGGCAGGACAGTGGCTGCGGGCCAGATAATAGAGATAAAGCCAGCCAAGGTAGAAATAAAGACTTAATCAATTGAGTGAAGCTATAATGCCTAAAACTGCTCGAATAAGGATATGGGGAACGGATCCCGAGGCCGTTGATGGACTGGCCAGGGATATAGTCGACCTAGTTCAGAAGCTGGGGGTCAGGGTTAAGGGGCCTGCCCCCCCACTGCCGGTGAAGAGGATGCTGGTAACAGTGAGGAGGGCGCCCAGCGGCCAGGGTTACCACACCTTCGATCATTGGGAGATGAGGATACACAAGCGATTGATAGACATAGATGCTGATGAGAGGGCCATGAGGCAGTTAATGAGAATAAAGGTTCCCGAGGACGTCAAGATAGAGATAGAGCTTCTCTAACCTAAATAAATAAATCTATCGAGAAATCATTTTAAAACCCAAGTCACACCTCATTCAATGCATTTGACACGAGAGGAGGAGGAGGTATTATCCCGTGGGGGGGATGCTAGGTCCAGGGCATTGGAGACCGTGGTTAAGGTGGGGGGAGTCCCTCGGCGCCTCCAGGTTGCTCGACGTGGAGACCGCCCACGTGAGCGGGGTCAGCTATCAAACGATTGGGGATGCTGGGGTGGAGTTCCTCAGCGATTTGGCGGCGAGCGGGGCTAGGTTTAAGGTATTCGCCACGGTTAATCCGATGGGCATGGAGCTCGACGGGGGGGGCGAGACGCCTGTGGATGACTTATTCAAGTCAAGGCAGCTGGAGGTGGTGAAATCATTGATTAAGATGGGCGCCAGCGCGTGGTTCACCTGCGCTCCCTATGATATAATCAGGACGCCGCCGGGCACGGTGCATGCGTGGGGGGGGAGTCCAATGCGATATCCTACATAAATTCAGTGAGGGACGCGATGAGCGAGAAGCTGCCCGGCCCCCCCTTCACTATACTGGCCGCCATAACGGGCAAGGTGCCTGAATTCGGCCTTTACTTGCATGAAAACAGGATGCCGCGGGTCATGGTTAAGGTCAATGGAAGAATAACTCAAGCCGCTGCCGGGATTATAGGCAAAATGGTGGGGGGGAGTTCTCGGGAAGCAGGGTTCCCTACGTGGTGGTTGGGCCAATGACGGAGAGGGCCATGAAGGCAATGTTGGCCTCCTTCGCCACATACTCTCCCAATCCATTCATGGTAATAGAGGGAGTCAATCCCAATTGGCGGCTTTATAGGAGCGAAATGGACGTGGAGGAGTCGCTTGTCATTGATGAGAAGGACCTACGGCTGCCGGAGACACGCGACTTCGATGCGGTATTCATCGGTTGCCCCCCCCACGCCGACCTGGACGAGGTGCTCCACGTGGCCAAGTTGCTGGAGGATCGCGGGTATCCACGGCTGGCAAAGCCTCTCTTCATAAGCACGTCTAGGTTCGTGAAGTCACAGCTGAGCCCAGCGATCCTCTCCAGGCTGGATGAGTTGAACGTTCACGTCATAACGGATACTTGCCCCATAGTGTCTCCATTCCTTAGAAATAGGGGGGGTCTCCTCAACATAGCGACTCCCTCCTCCAAGTCCGTCTACTACATGCCCAGGCTGGTGAGCCTCAACGCCATGCCGTGCGAAATAGATGAGTGCATAGGTGACTTGCTGTGACGCTGAGGGGGGGGAGGACGATATATGGGAAGGGCGTGATCGCTGGCAAGGCCGTCGTAATGAGGACGCCCATATCGTTCCTCGGCGACGTGGATGGCAGGAGGGGCACCGTGAAGGCCGGCTATGAGGAGAAAAGCATTGGGGGTCGGGTCCTCATCCTGCCCTTCTCCCGGGGGGGATCCACCGTTGGTCCCTACATAATGTATCAATTGGTCAAGTATGGCAACGCCCCCCCCTGGCAATACTCTCAGTTAAGGCCGATACTCTCGTGTTGATAGGCGCGGTGATGGCCGGCATACCGTTGGTAACGGATCTGCCGGACTCCGTGCTTGGAGTCAGTGACGGCGAGGAGGTGGTCGTGGACTTGGATGGAGGCGAGGTGAGGTTGGGTGGACAGGATCGATAGGATAGCGTCCCTGATAAGGGAGATGGGGCTGGACACGGTAAGGAGGTTCGAGGAACGTGATCCACAATATGTGGCTATAAGCAGGCTCTGCAGCTCCGTTGGGGATAAGTGCACGGCGCTGGCTCTCACCACGCTGAATTCCCTGGTAAGCTATATGTTAACGGGGGGGAGGGGGGGGAGCGGCATTGGAATTACTTCAGCGATTACTTCTCAAAGAGGGGGGGGTGGGGGGGGATATCTGTGACGACTTTATCAAGTACGTCTCGGCCAGTCCATTCCTTGGCAGGCTCAGGCAAGCCAAGATACGGAGGATACGGGAGGTATGCGGCTCAGGGGTAGTGGGTGAATTGGCCAAATGCGGCCTGGGCTTGATGAATTAGCCAAGAGGTTAGGCGAGGTGTTGAGGGTTGATTGGAGGGCCAAGACGATTGTATTCTCAACAAAGATGGCGTACTACGTGTTTAGGGCGTGCGGGGACGACCCGCCGCGGTTGCCCAACGTGCCTATACCCGTGGATTACAGGGTGTCGACGATAACTCACTGCAGCGGTCTCTCCAGCGAGTCTCCCAGGAAATTAATGGGTAAGCAGCGGTTGGTGCAGGACATATGGGACCAGGTATCGAGGCTCAGCGGAGTTCCAGCGATAAACCTGGACAGCTTGATCTGGGTGATGGGGGGGCGCGTTGATATATAATGGCTTCGACGTGGGGGGGAAGGCAATGGATGAGGTGAAGCCCATGGTTCCAGGCAAGGAAGAGACGGCGAGGTTGCTATTGATGGAGCTCTCCCGCGACTGCGGAGGGGGGGATTAATGGCTAGGTACTTGATTATGGAGACGCTGGACGATGTGGAGACGGTTTACGGGGGGGAGCTGGAGGCCGCTGCCCAGGGAATAGCTGGACTGGCTTGGCTGGGGGGGTGCAGGATGGAGTTGAAGGGGGGGGTTTACGGGAATAGATTCGTGGTTAGGACTCGCACTAAGTGCATTAAGTGGGTCAGGGCCGCCGCGGCGTCGCTGGGCAGGCCTGTGGTCACGGTTAGAGTGACGGGGTCCGCCAGGAAGGCGGAGGCTTTGGCTAAATCGCTTAAACCGCTCTACGCGCCGGGCAAGTTACTTGACTAGGCTCACCCTTATCCCGTGCATCCTCCATATCGCCTCCTCCACAGCCCTCGCCTCTCCGGGGGGGAAGTTCTCCAGCCGCAGCTTTGTTGGGTTATCCCTAACCCATGGGCAGTCCCTCGATATGATTACCTCCCCCCCAGTCTTTGGGTTGTAGAGGAGGGGGGGTACATTTTGCAGGCCAGCGGCTTCTCCTCATGTATTGTGCACCTCTTCCTCTCCTCATCATAGAAGGGGGCAGTAACCCCTTATTAACCACCTATACATCTTGCGTCCGTTTACCTTCAATTCCTTGAACTCAAGCGAGGCCCCCCCCACCCGGGCGCCAGGCTCCTCAGTCTCTCGGCTTCATCTGGAAAGACGACGGGGGGGCACTGCTCCTACCCCCCCTCGAAATAGCAGCACCTCTCGCAGAATAGGCACTCGAACCCCCCCATCGCGGGCCCAGGCAGTGCCTATTATTAACGTTAACTGGTTACTACTGAGGCGGTTCGTTGCCGTTGGCTTCAATTTATTATTGCAGTGGCTATGCTGGCGTTGCCCACGGCGTAATTACCCCTGTCCCAGTAGGCCGTGGACAACTCATCCACGTAGCCCGGCATGTTGAATGGCAATCCCTTCAGCATGAAGTAGGAATCGGCGTAGGCCCTGTCAAACATGTTTCTAAGCGATGATGCCGACACGTACTCCAAATACTTCCTCCGCCTCCTCAAGTAATCCTCGCCGACGAACTCGTGCGCTTCCAGGATTGCCGATCTAAGCTGGCCCAGCACGGAATCCAGCTTATCGGGCTCCACCGCCTCCACCACGGCCTGCATGTACGCAATGCCGGGGGGGAAGAGCTCCCAATCCACATCGAATGAATACGCCAATCCCTTGTTCCTCAAGTTCCTGAATAATATGGATGATGCGCCATCCGATAACTGGAACTCCATCAACGCCAGCCTCAAGTAGGTGCTTCTAGGGTCCTCGTTGTCCATGGCCAGCGAGAAGGAGATGTACGCTCCATCCCCCCCCTGCCCCCCCGCTCAATTACGTCCCGCGGAGATCCCATGCTTGGCTTCTTCCTGTCCGGCCGCCCAGGCTCTATCTTGGAGAAGCATGCCCGCGCCGCGTTTACGGCCTCGTCCCCCCCCACGTTGCCTACCATTGCCACCTTGATGTTTCCTCCCACGTAGTTCCTGGCCTTGTGCTCCACAAGGTCTCGCAGGGTTACCGAGCCAATCGTTTCATGATACCCAGTCACTGGATCCCCCCGAGATCGCTTCTGCCAAAGAGGGCTTGGGTTCCCAGATCCCATATCCTGGAGCTAGGATTCTCGTCCCTCAACTGTATCTCGGAGAGAACGACATCCCTCTCGCTGAGGAATTCATCCTCGCTGTACTTGTCGTTAAGCATCATCTTGCAGATCACATCTATCAAGCTGGGGGGGCGCTCTCGGAGAGGACCTCGAATACGTAAATTGTGTAATCCCTGCCGGTGAATGCATTAGCCATTCCCCCCCCAAGCCCCCCCTCTATTGTCATGTCCAGCTCCTCCCCCCCGCTGATCCACTTATTGGACTTAAACATCATGTGCTCCAGCAAGTGGCTTATTCCCCCCCTCATATGTGGTTCCTCATATATGGAACCAACCCCGACCCCCCCGACAGCTATCGCGGTCACCCTAGACTCAGCTCTATCTATTGAGATCTCCACTCCATTATCCAACAACATGGCCTGCCTTGGCGTGTGGGGGGGCATTAAATGTTCTACTGCAGCTACTCGCCGTAGTATAGGGGGGGCACTATCTTGGCAGGCGCTCCATCCACGTATATTACCATGAACCTGCTTCCCACCATGGCCTCCAGCTTATCCCTGTTCTCCAGTATAGCTTTTATCTTGTCGTTGACCATGGCCTTATCCGTGATGGCTCGCTGAATCACGTCCCTAACATCATCCAGGGCATCGGCGTCCACCAAGCTTATCAATCTGCTCCTCTCCTTGCCCAGGGAGCTAATCGAGACTTGGTATTGATTCACCTCCTCCCTGATGAGGGAGAGCTTTTCCACGTACTCCAGCACGGAATTGATGGCTTGGGGAGCCGTTATAGATTGAATGAAATCATCGAAGCTGTCATAGATGGCCACGTCCGTTACCCGCCCCCCCCTTGGTCTCCGATACGTAAATTGACTTAGTCTTCCTCCTGCTTCTGCGCGACCGCTTGGCTTGCCGTCTCCCCTCCCCCCCTTCCTTGACAGTCTCCGCCGCTCTTCTCCGCGGTTTTATTGGGTTCTCGATGCCGGCCCTCTCCATGAGGAAAGAGAAGCCGTAGCCCGCCGGTATCCCTATCAATAGGCCTAGGTAGGGAATCGCGGCTGGGTATATGAATGATGCAAACACCAATATTATCGCTATCGCAGCCGCGACCAATCCTATGAATGCCGCCGGCAGCCTGGCCGCTCCAATTATGAAGAGCGCTGCGAATATGGAGGTGAACACCATGATGGTGGTATACTCCATCATTTAATCCCCCTCCCCCCCGCCCTGAAGGGTGAGGCTTGTCATTCTCTTCATCATATCAAGTCGCCCGGTATTATGTATATATTGCTTGGAGAGCCATCCTCCTCCACCAGCACTATTATCCCGGTGTAATCGCTGCTAGTCTTTATTCTCTTCAGCATGGAGTTAACGTCGTTTAGGACGTCCTCAACATCATCTTGAAACGAGCTGTCCAATGATGTTAAGGACCCATCCTCGACATTGACAGCTTCAACGCCGTTCACTTCAACCTCCAGTGCCTTCCTCAATCTATCCCTCTTGGACTCCAAATAATTTGTCAATTCCCTAAACGATGCGAATATGTGGACATCTATCACGTGGTCTCTACCTCGGCGACTCCCTCTACCTCGGCGAGCACCTTATCTGGCTTCGTGTAGTATTTCTCTATTGTTTTAGCCACCTCGTTGAAGTCCATCATCTTCCTCTCCACCATCCAATTAATCACCCTAGTCCTCCTCCTAAGCTCCTCCTCCAATTCCTCCTCGTCTTGGCCGGTCGCGTCTGCTATCTCGCGCAGCAGGAAGCTCTGGCCCACCAGCACGTGGACGTCGTTCTTGGGATCCCACCTGAACACCGGCCTTACGTCATCGGCGGTCTGGACCTCGCCTATCTCAGTAACCCTCCTGGTCAGCCTATCACCCACCCTCACCCTCCTCACCATAACGAAGATATTCATTGCCGGTATATATGCCTTCGGCACGTTCATGGGCGGCGACGTCAACCTGTTTATGGCTGCGGTGAAGTCCTCGGCGTGCATTGTGGAGACGCCGCCGTGGCCCGTGTTCACGGCTTGGAAAAGCACGTAGGTCTCCTCGCCTCTCACCTCGCCCACCACCAAGTAGTCCGGCCTCATTCTCAGCGTGGCCTTCACCAAGTCGAACAGCGTCACCTCATTGGTCTTCTCAGGTCCAAAGGATAATCTTGGGGTCAAGCGTATCCAGTTCTTGTGGGGGGGCAGCCTTATCTCCGGCACCTCCTCCACGGTTATTATCTTTAAGTTGGGCCTCAGGAACGTCGCCATGGCATTCAGGAACGTGGTCTTCCCAGCGCCGGTCACCCCCCCAGGACCAGGAACGATTTGTGATTATCCAGCATTAGCCAGAAGTAAGCCGCTATCTCTGGCGATATGTTGCGGCTTTGAATCAACTGGGTGAAGGTTATGGGCGTGGCCTTGAACTTCCTTATGGTGAACGTGCTGCCACCGGGGGGGGAGACCTCCTGCTTGTACGTTATGGCTATCCTGGAGCCATCCGGCAGCTGCGCATCCACTATCGGCGCCGCCACCGAGACGTGCTTGCCAGCCATGTGTATCAGCTTCGAGACGAAGTCATCCAGCGCCTGGGCGTCCACGGGCACTATGTTTGTGGGAATGGTCTCGTAATCCTTATGGAACACGAATATTGGAGCCCCCACTCCATCCGCTGATATATCCTCTATGTTTTCGTCCTTCATTATGGCATCGATAGGTCCATAGCCCAGCAGGTCCTTCTCCATGTGGTAAGCCATCCTGTCCAAATTTATCTTAGTGCCCCCCCTAATCAATCCCCTATACCTATCCAATATCCTCTTTATCTCCCTGCTGAGCCTCTCCCTGGCTTATCGAGCGCCTTTATGTCTGCGGGAGGCGGTAGCTCCATCATGACCAACTTGTATATCTTATTATAGATCTCCAATTCCTTCCTGGTGAGGGACTGCTCCACCAGGTAGTACATCAATGCCCCCGTATCCTCGTTCTCCGCTATCACTGCACTGGCATACGGCGGAGAAAGGTCATACCTCCTTATCTCCCTATAATTAGGCTTCATTTCCTCAAGCCTGAAACCAGAACCAGCTGGCACGCATCTGTAATATTCAATAGTTTAATAAAGTTACTCTCAGCCAACCATCTAACTTACCCATTAATTCAGCATAAGCTGTTAACTCTCAACCCACTTGCTGCGCTACGCCACCAGCAATTGGATTGCGATGAATAGTGGAATCAGTATGACGCCCACCCCCCCAATGCTATGAACGGCCTTGCCGGTCAAGATGGATGTAATGATGCCATCCACCGTCAACATCCCCCCTCGAGCTGCCCAGAGATGGGAAGATGGGAAACGGGCCAGCGGTGGGGGGACCACGCTTACCATTAGAACCCTAACCGTTACGCAGAGCAACATGTAGGGAATGGGTATCATCAATCCATAAATTATGAGGGATCTGCGATTCTCATCCATCCACGACAACATATCATACACACTCTGTTCACCTTGGATAAGAATAGCGGGGGGGCACCCATGGAGCTCGCCACGTCGAAGAGCCTGCCGAGCTCTGCTCCAATCATCGTGTCCCCCCGGCGGTCGTGGAGGGTTTGGGCTCCACATTAATTCATTGAATGAATTCATTATTTTGGACCTAACCATGCCTGGAAACAAATATTCCCGCCTCAATTGAGGCGCGTAGGCAATAGTGAAGGCCGTCGAGGCGATTATGAGGGGGGGTACGCGTATCCCCGTAGTAGGATGAAGGCGGCGACCCCCCCAGCTATCGCCCCGGCCGCCAGCGGGATCGAGTAATCATACTTTACCTCCTCCACTTGGAAGTAGTGTATTAAGGGCAGCATTCCAGCCATCGCTAGCGGAAGCAGTAGTGCGGGGGGGCCCCCAAGAGCATCGTCAGTATCATGGCTATTGACAGGCCCACCGCGGTCATCAACGTGGACGTCAATGCATCCCCCCGCCTCCTTCCTCCGCCTATCTAGGTAATTCCGCAACGCGTTATAGAGGAACTCAAAGGAATTATCAGCCCCGTGCCCGCCCTCTCGTAGTTAACCGCCGCCCTATATAGCTCCGTCCTAAAACCGTGCCCGCCGCCCTCCATAGGCATGAGTTCCTCCATCTTCGTCCACTCCCCCCCATCATCGATGACCTTGATGGCTCCGCTAACGCCCACCAGTGGAGCCATTAGAACGAATATGGAGTAATCGATCAATTCCTTAAACCTCAACCCCCCCTCCCCCCCTCGACGCGCTCGGAATCGAGTAGTAATTCATGACCGCCCTGATCACGGAATCGGCATCATATCCGGCCAAGCTCCTTATTATCTCTGCCTTAGCCGCCACGGCATCCACATTAATGTCGTGTCCATGCACTATTGACTTGACTATTCTCATTCTCTTATTGGTGGCGATTCCTCCCCCCCCTCATCCATCACATCCACGATTCCCGTCTCCACCATGGCCACCTCACCCAAGTGATCCACTACTCCAGGCGCGATTATAGAGAGTCTCCTGGCCGCGTCCGCTGCGCTCCCCCCCGCATGGAAGGTAGTGACGCCGCCGTGGCCGCTGGTAACAGCGTTTATCCACGCCACCGCCTCCTCGCCCGTTATCACCTCGTTTACCACTATGTGGTCAACCCCCCATCCTAAGGGCCTGGGCTATCAAGTCATCCTTAGTTATGGATTTGACGCCGAGGCCAAATGCCTTTCTCTCCATTAATTTATACACCAAGTGATTGGGCAGGTTCATCTCGTCCACATCCATTATCAGAGCAGTGAACAAGGATGGATTCCCCCCCATGAACGCCACCGCATTGGCTAAACTGGTCTTGCCGGAGCCTATGGGGCCTACTATTAGAATGGGCACCTTGTCCTCGAATAACTGCCACAGAACTGCGGCGCTGCGGGCGTTTAGCATTCCCCCCCGTCACCAGGAGGGGGGGCAGGGTCCATGGAGTGCGGGGGGGCATTATTCTGATATGGATGGCGGGCCCGCCCACCGGGGGTATTGTGGTCGATATCCTGACTCCATACTCATCATCTGTGGTCGATGCCATGGGTTGATACGCGGTTATGGGGGGGGTCCTGCACCTATGGCCGACGCGCCTCAAAAGGTAATACGTATCCTCCTGGTTTATCTCTACATCCACGGAGACAAGGCCGTAGTCGGAGTGCCTTGCCTTTACGGATTCCCCCCACGTATATATCGGTCAACTTGGGATGGAGGAGCAGCGGCGTGAGGGAGCCGTAATGCTTGCTCCACCTCTCGTAGGCCTTCATAATGGACGGCGTGGGCCTCGCCCCCCCGAGCTTCTTGATGGCCTTCTCGAGCTTGACGCCTCTCATGGAGATGGCATGCAGCTTGGCGACGTCCAAGTCAGGCACATCCTCATCTTGCAATTGAATTGCGTAGGACGAGCGATCGCCCTCACCTCAATCACGGTCTTCAAGCCGCAGCAATCAATGGCCGTGGACTCCACTACAATGCCTATGCTCCGTCCCTCGTTTCTCCAGAGCATTCAATTAATGAATAGATGCAAGTTAAAAACCTAGCCCTGATTGGGCGCCAATAGTGATTGCCGGTCGAGGTCACATAAAATTTATAAAAACACGAGTTACGCTAGCTTTAATGACTAACATAAAGCCGCCGAAGCAACGCAAGTACGGCAGGGCAGTGATTAGGTGCATGCGGTGCGGCACCAGGGAGGCAGTGATTAGGAAGTACGACTTAATGCTGTGCAGGAGGTGCTTCAGGGAAGTAGCTCCTCAGCTCGGCTTCAAGAAGTATTATTGATGGAATGGCAAAGCATTTATTCACATCCCAACCCCGGCCTCGTGGTTAGTGAATGGTCAAGATAAGCAATGATAAGCTCAAGAAACTTATCATAGGCAACGCAAGGATCACCGACCCAGATGTATTGGTGGGGGGGCCAAGGTGGGGGGGGAGGACGCCGCCATAATAAAACTGAACGGGAATTACCTAGCAGTTCACTCAGACCCCATAACTGGCTCCCTGAACGACATAGGTTGCTTGCAATAAACGTGCCGGCCAACGATATAGCCACGCGGGGCGTGAGGCTAGGTGGTTCGTTCTAACTCTATTGCTGCCCAGGTTTTTCTCCGATGATGATTTGATGAAGGTGATGAATCAAGTAAACGACGCATTGGCCGCCCTGGGCGGCTCCTTGATTGGGGGGGGCACACAGAGTACGTTAGGGAAACGCGCTTCCCAATAGCCTCCACCACAGTAATGGGGGGGGTCGGAGCGGCATACGTGTCCACGAGCGGATTGAGGGCGGGGGGGGACGCAGTGGTTGCCACCAAGTATGCAGCGATTGAGGCAACAGCGATAGCAGCGCGGGACTTGGAGAACGATCTGAGGAAGAGAGGGGGGGTCAGCGGGGGGGAGGTGATAACCAGGGCCTCGGCCTTGATAAGGAACGTGAGCGTGGTCAAGGAGGCATTGATAGCTGCCAGGTACGCCTCGTCAATGCATGACCCAACCGAGGGCGGCGTGATCCAGGGGGGGCTGCTGGAGATGGCGTCAGCGTCCGGGACCTGCATAAACGTGGACTCCAGCATCCCAGTTCTGCCAGAGACGAGCGAGGTGCTGGGCGCGGTGGGGGGGATCGATCCATACAGATCCCTGAGCTCAGGCATGCTGCTCATAGGCGTTAAGCCAGGCTTGCTGGAGGGCCTGCTGGCGGATCTCAGCGATAACGGCGTGCCCGCCAAGCCCATTGGAAAAGCAGTGAAGTGCGGGAAGCCCTGCGTTGAGTTGAATGGACTAGCCATATGCGAGGATGAATTCGTGGAGGACGAGTTGATGAAGCTACTGGATGAAACGTCTAGGCAGTAAAATGGAGAGCGCCACTCCCTAGAAGGCCTTAGCGCGTCGGCGGAGGCTCCCCTCTACTCGTCGTCAAATCCGTGATAGAGATCTATTGATGGGTGGATGCCGGGCCCCCCCGTCAACACGCGTTCCCTCCGCGTGAGCTTCACCTCTCCAATTAACTGAAAGAGACTGACCTCAATGGACGCGCCCCCCCCAGCCTCGAGCACCAAGAAACTGGGAGGAGACCTGGCACCACCCCCCCGCTCCACGCCCCCCCGTGAGGGAGCCTGGATTCAGTAAATTGACGGCCCCCCCTCATTATGGCTGGCTCGTGCGTATGACCGCTTACCAGTACATCAACGCCCAGCTTTACGGCGGCCTTGGTGAGCTCATCCACGTCTCCCCTCCTCCTTATTTGATGTCCATGCATTAAGCCCACCTTCATCCCCCTCTATTTTGATCACCTCCTTATCCGGCAGCTCCAGCGAGTCCATGTTGCCCCTCACGGCGTAACTCTTCTCCCCAAACCCCTCAACTCCTCCAACACATCCCCCCCGCTTATCAAATCCCCCCGTTATCAAGACGTAGTCGAAGGGCTTCATGGAATTCAACGCCTCCACGATTTGCCTCGGTATCGAGCCGGCCCTATCCGGCACGTGGGTATCCCCCCCCACGATCAATGCCCTGCGAAAACCCATGCCCATAAGCCACCGAGGGGGGGGTTTTTACGGCTATGGGCGGTAAAGAACGGAGTGTGCAAGAATGGTCGCCCCCCCCGCCGGGAATCGAACCCGGGACTCCCTGGTGGCTGCCGTGGGGCTTTCCAGCGTTGTACCCCCCCCACGTGGCTGTCTACAGCCAGGTGCTCTGCCGCTGAGCTACGGGGCGACCGTAAGCCTTTCTCCATAGCGATTTTTATGCTTTACTCTGCCTTCAATTGCCTCATCACTGGAACTCGAACGGCGATACCTCATCCCTTCCGCCCAGCTCCAGTAATCTCCCCCCCCTCTGCTCCTCCAACGCGTCGAAGAATGCCTTGGGCATCCCCGGTATTGAGGAGTAAATGCCGCGTATCCTCTCTATCTTCTCCAAGTGCTTCTTGACCCTTATGGAGAACTGGGCCGCGTAATCCTCCTCTCCATACTCCTTCCCCAGCACAGACTTGAATAACTGCCTTAAAT
>BBBF01000030.1 GCA_001315925.1 Thermocladium modestius JCM 10088
TCATGCGATATAACGCCCACGCCCGGCACGTCCATAATTCACATAGGCCACGCTCTTCCCCCCCCAACATAGAGGGCATCTTGAGAATGAATGGTGCATCCATAGACAGGGGGGGAGGGGGGGTTGACCATAATTAAGTTCAAGGATTCCACTATATATCTGGTTCCCGCGTATTACGAGCCCGATCCGGAGGTGGAGGAGGCATTGATTAGCAAGTTAAGGCAAGCCGGCGCTCCGAAGCTAATCGCATACGCATTGCCGTATAAGCTATACGCTGATCACTTGGCGGCGGTCCTGGGCGCGCAGCTCTTCGGCCCGTTCACGGGCTGCTTCTTTCCATTGAAGGTGGACGGTGCTGGCGTCGTTGCTGGGGGGGGCCTGTTCTACTCCATGACCGTGAAGCTAGTGAATCCGAACGCCAGGGTGCTGGCCATAGATCCCCATAGGATAACCGTAGAGGACATAGATCGAGAGTACAGGAGGTTTCTGGCCATGAAGGTTAGTGCATTGATTAAGGCCCGCGAGGCCAAGCGGGTAGCCGTTATCCTGACAGGAAAGCCTGGGCAATCCATGGAGATGCGCGTGAACGACGTGCTTGCCTACCTGAGAAGTAATGGGATAGATTCATTCTTGGTGTATGGGGGGGATGAGGTGGGCCCAGATCTAATAAATGAATTGAGCGTCGATGCCGTGATAAACACCGCGTGCCCAAGGTTGGGGGGGTTCGATGATTTGGACAGAGTCAATAAACCTGTGATAAATATGGGGGGGAGATAAAGTACTTGAGGAATGGCTTGGATGATTACCTAAGCGCTAAGGTCCTTGCCTGGCCCGGCGACGCGGGTAAATAGCATCATGGGCTTCACGTTTGGAGGCAGCGGTAGGCTTATCAATTCGCTTCTGAACGCGAGGAGCATTCGGCCTTTAGTTATCCATTCATTAACAGCATCGACGTGTTCCTTCACCTCATCTATCAAGGCGAACCTCATGGGAGGTCCATGGCATTCCACCCATATTTCCAGAATTGCAGCATCCTCGAACACATGATATATGGGAACCACGGTGAAGTCATTGCAGTTGGGGGGGATCTCCGCGTCAACGTATATGGCAAGGCCATTTCCAGCATCAATGAGCTGCGTCTCCTCCACCAGCCTCAATAATTCCTCCTCTATCTCTTCCCCCCCCTCGCTCACTGGCCTACTGTGAGGCGGAGGTTTTTTAACGCTGCCCATCCATTCTCAGCGTGTTCATCAGCGACAATCACGGACACGTGAACCCAGTCGGCGGCTTGGGGGGGCCCAGGGAGGTGGCGAGGCGGTTTGCGTCGAGGGGGGGCGGCTCGTTCATGGTGGTGGTCAGCTTGCTGACAGTTGACTTCGGGCTCAACGTGGGTGATCTAAGCGACGTGGAGAAGCTGTTCAAGTTAACGATAGAGTCATCCCGAATGGTAAGCGAGGCCGGCGTTAAGTCGGTGGCAGTGATAGGGGGGGTTCACCCAGCTGAGTGCAATGCACTGCTGGAGCGGGGGGGGTGGGGGGGGAGGAATGAAGTTAGGGATCACATGTTCAAGGCTATAGACTTAGCGGCTCGCTTGATAAGGCAGGGCGAGGCCGTGGGCATAGGGGGGGAGGTAGGGCGCCCACACTGGGACGTGGGGGGGACTGAGGTGGTGGATCTATGCAATGATGTTATATTGCACGCCTTCGAGGCCGCGCGCGACTTGGATGCAGTGGTTCAACTTCATTTGGAACGGAGGGGGGGGCGGAGACCGTTGAGTCTATTGCAGAATTGGCTAGGAGGGCCAATATAAAGAGCCATAAGGTGATACTGCATCACGCTGCGCCGGACATGGTTGGGCCAGCGGCATCTCGTGGGTTAACGCCGTCAGTGCCGGTTGGTAGAAAGGGCGAGTTCGAGGCATCGGTGCCGTTGGGCCCCCCCATCTTCGTTGTTGAGAGCGATTTCGCCGATGATGTGAAGCGAACGGGCAGCGTGATACCTCCTTGGACCATGGCCAAGAAACTCAGGGAGTACGTGAGCACTGGATTGATTGAGGAGAAATTCCTGGATACCATCTGCAAGGAAAATATTGAGAGGATCTATGGATTATCCTTAACGTGATTAAGAATGCTGCCGACATCCAATCATAATGCGGGCTGCGCGTGGAGGTGAAGGACGGAAGGCACTAGTTTATCCACTTCTTTATGTTCCTAATGTACACCTCCAAATCCCTTTCATCTATTTCATCGCTGGATATGCACTCATCGTCCACGCAATACTTAACGAACGGCTCCGGCTGCATTAATTCCCCCGTCATGCTGTTCACGTTCATGGAAGTTATCAATTCATCCATTGGTACCTTGCTGATCACTATACCCCCCCCTCCTGGTCACCCTATACGCCCTGAGCTCCTTTATTATTCTCCCGCTCCTCCTCTCTCCAGTGAAGCTGCGTAGAACCATCACGAGAAAACCATCGTGAAGCGCGTCCATCACGGTCTCGGCGAAGAATTCAGCCTCATACCTATCACTGAACTGCACCCTACCGTTGACGCGCCTCAGCCTCCACTTGCTTGCCTCTCCCCCTGGCCGTTAGAAGAGTCAAATATGCCTTATTATACACGTGCCTCCCCACTTCATCCATGATGGTCCTCACCGGCTCATCCATGGGTTATATGCGTTTCCCGATTAATAAACATAGTGATTCTAGACCATAAACGAGGCTAGTCAAATCTTTCGGCGCTCCCAGCCTCCAATCCACGGTCTCGAGGCGACATATTTTTAAACGGAAAAGAGGCCGAGTTGCTATGGCTGATGATGCTCAACGGTCCATCCAGGACAAGTTGCGGGAGCTAGGCAAGAAGAGGCCGGAGCTGAGTCCCGCGGAGGCCCGGCTGATTAGGTTGAGGCTATTAATGGAGCGGCGAGAACCCAAGTGGATGAGGATGAATTCATGGCTTAACAGGAAGCTTCAAGGCGCTTGGAGACGGCCGAAGTCTCTTGACAACAAGATAAAGAAGCAGCGCAAGGGGGGGTACCCACCATTGGTTAAGTCGGGCTATGGAAAGCCCAAGCTAGTTAGGGGTCTTCACCCGACGGGCTACGAGGAGGTTATTGTTCACAACGTGAAGGAGCTGGATTCCATAGACCCGCGCAGGCAAGCGATTAGGATAGCCAGAACAATAGGCCTACGCAAGAGAATAGAGATAATACGAAAGGCGACCGAGAAGGGCATAAGGGTGCTCAACGCCACGAAGGAGGCTGTGAGCAGGATACAGGAGCAGTAATTAGGCAAAAATAAGTTCCTCGCCTTCCCCCCCCTGCGTTTATATTTCCAAATGGTATAGATTTATCGTGTCCTTCACTTATGAAGAACATGTTGGAGGCGTCGACGGGCTCAGCCATTAGGCCGAAACGCAGTTATACTGGCATGATAGAGTAGAATGGATCCTATGCTTTTTATGATGCCTTAATTCAGTTTCACGTACTTGCTCAGGGTCGGTATTGTGAACTCCAAGCCGAGGCTCTTCAGGGTCTCCTTGGTGGGCACGCCATTCTCGTCCCAACCCGCTGCCTGTAGTACTCCGTTAACAGTGAATCATACGCATCCAGCCTCAGCCTAGCGCCCTTCAGCGGTCCCTTGGTTAGGGGTTGCTCGAACCACTTCCTGGCGGGTAGTCATACTCCCTGCTCCACCCCCCCCATACTCGCGTATCCAGAATGCCCTAATCAATGCATATATTCTATCCGCCATATTGGCCAGGTTTAGATCCATGCCGGTGGCTGCCTTGAATAGGCGGGAGTACCAGTCAAACTCCAACCCCCCCCACCTCGACCCAGGGGAACCTGCAACCCACCATTGATTCAAACCATCCTCCCCCCCTTATCCGTTGAAGCTCTATGACCTTAGCCGCCTTCTCGGGAGCATAGCTATCCCTTCCCGTCTGGACCTCCCACGAGATCACCCATGAATCCTTATGGCTTGCCCCCCCTATTGGTGATGTGCCGAAGGCCAGCGCCATGCCGGGGGCCGCGTGGCAATCATACGCGCTGACCTCGAGCCCCCCCTTGACCGACATGGAGAACTTCCACGAATCATGACCGATTCTCTGGGCCGCCATTCTGGAGCCATCCGCCAATAAATCGCCTATCTCGCTTGATCTCTGCGCTATCTCCACCACTATCCGCGCGGCTGCCTTGACGTCGCCCCCCCCACTCCAGTCTCTCGCCTCTCAAGAGTCCCTTCTCGCTGGCCTCCATTGCCCAGCTCAAGGTGCCGCCCAGGCTTATGGTGTCCATTCCCATCATGTCTGCCAGCCTGTTGAGGTAAGCGGCCTTGTCGAGGGAGTCCATGCCCAGGTTACTGCCCAGCATCGCTATGTTCTCGTAGTCCAGCTCCGATAATTGGGCCTCCAAATCCTTAACCACGTGGCCGCAAGGCATGACGCAGTTGGGGGGGCATGATCTGGTCATCACTTTATTCTTCTCCACCATGAAGCCCCCTATCTTATCGAAGTAATCGAACTGCCCCTCCGAGTAATTATATGTGGGCAGGACGCTTGCCTCCTGGGCCCACTCAACCGTGGCCGTGGTTCCCTGCCTCATCCAGAACGGGTATCCCTGCTTGGATTTAGTGGCCACTATGGCATCCACCCCTATCTTAGACAAGGCTGGATCCGCTGGCTGCGGCAAGGACTTAGTTCCCTTCACTACAACGGCCTTTATCATTTTGCTCCCCCCCATTACGGCACCCATGCCAGGCCTGCCCCCCCGCTCCTGCCCTTCTGGGCTATCACCGTGGCGAACTTGACCAGCCGCTCGCCTGCCGGTCCTATCAATAGGTAACCCGCGTTGTTGCCGTGTACCTGCCTAAGCCGGTCCTCTGCCTCGAAAGTGTCCAGGCCCCATATATCGCTTGCATCCATGAATTCTACCTTATCGTTCTCGATGTATAGATACGTGGGTTTCTCGGCCTTGCCCTCTATAACTATAGCATCTAGGTTGGCCCTCCTCATTTGGACGGAGACCCAGGAACCTATGTTGCCATCGCCGTAGCCTCCGGTGAGGGGGCTCTTGGCTGCCACCACCAACTTGCCCGTATTCGGGCCTGGGTAAGCTGTGACTGGCCCCCCCACGGCCAGCACCAATTTATTGGCAGGCGAGAGGGGGGGATCGGTGCCCGGCTCCAATTCATCCCACAGTATTTTCACCGCGAGCCCTCGCCCGCCCACGTATGATGCAAGCACGTTTGGATCGATTCCTTGAACCACGGATTTGCGGCGATTTAGGTCAATCCTCATTATGTTGCCGCTCCATCCCTTCATGGTTGAGGCAGTCAATCCTCCACTATTAAAAGCATTTTGCCTCTACAATTGGCGTGAACTGCTGCGGGC
Source organism: Thermocladium modestius JCM 10088 (assembly GCA_001315925.1). GTDB lineage: Archaea > Thermoproteota > Thermoprotei > Thermoproteales > Thermocladiaceae > Thermocladium > Thermocladium modestius. Next base: position 5,393 of record BBBF01000030.1, read on the forward strand.
TGGGGGCGTTATTTAATGGTAGTTGTATATCGTAGGGGTATTGCGTTCACTAGCCTCGGGGCACGGCGTGGCGACGCAATGTATAAAAGCAAGCGTTGGAGAAAATTACGTGTTGCGGTTCTTCTTGGGAATGGCGCTGGGGGGGTTCTCTCTGGCGGTCCCGCCTGGCCCGATGAATGCGTTAATAGCCGCTGAGTCGCTTAGATCGCCCAGGCACGGGACGCTGGTGGGGGGGCCGGCGCCATGACTGCAGATGCAATTCTTATGATAATATCATTATTATTATATCAATTGATAAAGCCATTCATAGATTATATATACCTGGCCGGGGGGGGAGCCATAATGATGTATCTGGCTTACGGCGTCGTGCACAGCGCCCCGGCTCAAGTCAGCGGCAAGCCGTCGGTCAGCTACGTCAAGGGAGTTATGATGGGCATCACTAACCCTTTTCAGGTGGGGGGGTGGTGGGTGACCGCCGGCCTCAGCTTCATAAGCGTGTTCGGCATAGAGAGCGTGGCGGGGGGGTTATTTACGGCCATAATTATCTGGATAACGGTGTTCCCAGTGCTGGTGAATCTAGGCAAAAAATACGGGGGCTCGACTGCCTTCACCATAATAAAGATTATCTCCGCAGCTGCCATAATTGGATTCGGGATTTACTTCTTGGTAATTGGCATGGATAGCGTGATTAAACAAGCCTTATGGCGTTGAGGTCTCTCCCCCCCTAGCGTCCTTCATTGCATGCCCTCCATTCCCAGTAATTGCTTTATGAACGAGGATTTATCGAATTTCTGCAAGTCATCGTACCCCCCCTGCCCAGTTCCCATGAACAGTATGGGTCTCTTCAATTCCATTAATAGCGTGAGCACGGATCCGCCCTTGGGGTAGGCATCCACCTTGGTCATTATTAGGGCGTTTATTGGCACGTACTTCACGTACGTCCTAGCTATCTCGAGCGCTTCGTTGCCCATCATCGCGTCCGCCACGAACACGCTCAGATCAGGGGGGGTCGCTACTTTATGTATCTTCCTTATTTCCTCCATTAGGTTCTTATCCGTGTGCATCCGCCCGGCGGTGTCTATCATCACCACGTCAATCCTCTTGCTCTGGGCGTGTTGTACTGCATCGTAAACAACGGCTGCTGGATCTGCGCCGTACTGGTGCTTAATCACCTTAACCCCCCAGCTTCTCCGAGTGGCCCTCGAGTTGTTCTATGGCTCCCGCCCTAAACGTGTCGGCAGCAGCCCATACCACGCTGAACCTCCTATCCATCAAGTACTTGGTCACCTTAGCTATGGTCGTGGTCTTGCCATATCCATTGGGTCCTAGGTACATCATGATGTAGGGTCTCTTTCCCTTGGTCTGCATGTCTTGTATTAAATCCATGTCTGGGATATCCCGGAGGAGGTCGAGCATTGCCTCGTATATAGCTGAATTAACTACGGCGGTCTTATCCCCCCCAAAACGGGGGGGTGCCCGCACCTTGATTAACCCGCTCCTTATAGCGTTAATCACTTGCTCTGCCGATTCAAACGCAACATCGTACTCCAGCAGCTCATTCATCAAATCATTCAATACCTCCTCAATCTCCTTCTCTCCAAGCTCCTTCTCGCTTATCGAGCTAACTATAGCATCCGCCGTCTTCTTGAATGCGCTGCGTATCTTATCGAACATGGTCATGACTTGGCTTGAGGCTGTCTTCCTTGTGCCTGCAGCTGCTGGTATATGGCGGTAAGCACGTTCCTAACCTCATTGCTTCGCCTTATGGTTTCCGCCAATTGCTCCTCCAGCTTGGCCTTGATGGCTTGCGTCTCCTTCAACCTATCGTCTAGTATGGCCATGGCTCTCTGCGCGTCCATTTCCGCCACATAGCCGGCTCCTATGGACATCAATATCGGAGCGTTGCTCTGGGGAACAGCCCTCACGAATGCGCCGGCTCCTATCGATGCTAAGGCATCGTTGATGGATTCCTTGCTCATCATCTCCAACACGGACTTGGCGTTGCCGTAATCCCTAAGCGTTGCATCTATGACGGCTATGTTCTGGCTCAGCGTGTTCATTATGGCGTTTAACTCCTCATACTCCCTGCTCAGCTCCTCTAATTGCTCCCTAGTTATTACCAGCCTTTGCTCCGACATGCCCGCGTCACCTAAGCTCCTCGTTGCCTAGAACCACTAGTTTATCCAGTGAAAGCAATTGAATTAATTCCTTGCTGGACAAGGAGGCCGGGTCCTCTTCCCTCACGTCCTCTATCCTTATCAAGCGCCTCTTGACCCTGTGGAGCCCCCCCCTATTTGCGTGTACGTCTTCTCTACGGCGTCCTTCTCGCTTATGGCTGTGACCTCCTTCTCGAACTTTTTCCACCCATCCGTATCCCTGAACTTTCCCTTAACCTTGTAAACCTTAACCGACATCGATGAACCCAGGAAAACCCATTAAATAAGCTTTTCCAGCCGATCCATCTAGGAGCAAACAATGAAATTGCAATGCATTCATTCGGGTTAATGCTTTTAAAAAGCATTGTTTGTGTCGGAAAATGGAGAAGCTATTCGGCACTAATGGAATAAGGATTGAATTCCTAGAGGGCAAGTATGATTTGACCCGTCTCACCAGGATCGGGGGGGAGGCCATTGCATCATTCTTCGCCGGGGGGGGCGAGGTATTGATGGGAAGGGATGTGAGGAGCACGAGCCAGGCATTGTCCAGGATCATTGGAGGCGTGTTGTCGATGCACGGCGTGGAGGTGCACGATATGGGCTTGGTGCCGACGCCCATCCTTCAATACTTGGTCAAGGCCGAGGGATACGCCGGTGGAGTTATGATTACTGCAAGCCATAACCCGCCGCAGTATAATGGGATAAAGGTGATGGGCAGCAACGGCGTCGAGGTGTCCCGAGACGAGGAGCGGAGGATAGAGTCCCTTTATGGGGGGGAGGCCAGGCCGGCCAAGTCGTTCGACCATGTTAAGCCAATCATTAGCGTCGAGCTTGATTACCTCCTCAAGCGATACGAGGAGCACCTCTACGATCTCCTCCCCCCCATGAATGCAATAAAGCAGATTCACCGTGGCTGCGGACTTCGCCAACAGCGTGGCGAGCCTAGTTCTTCCAAAGATACTGGATGGACTGGGGGATCAGGTTGAAATCCATAAACGGCCACTTAAGCGGTTTATTTCCGGGACGAACCCCCCCGGAGCCAAGGCAAGACACCCTAGCGGAGACCGCGCGGGCCGTGAAGGAATTGGGCGTGGACTTCGCCGTGGCATTTGATGGTGACGGGGGGGATAGATCCATGTTCATGACGGGCGAGGGAGAGGTGGTTCCAGGGGGGGATAGGAGCGGCGTGATACTCGCCAACGCGTTGCTGGAGGAGAGCGGGGGGGGAGGGTACGTCGTCACCCCCGTGTCATCTTCGTCGGTCGTCAAGGCTGAGGTGGAGCGCCGCGGTGGGAAGCTGGTCTGGACGAGGGTGGGCTCAGTCGACGTCAGCCATACCTTGATGGAAATAGGCGGGCTATGCGGCTTCGAGGATAACGGCGGCTTCATTTGGCCGAGGCATCACCCGGTCCGCGACGGCATATCCACCACCATTCTTATGATGCATGTCTTGAGCAAGGGCGGGAAGAGCTTATCACAGTACTACTCAGAGCTGCCGCGAATGTATATTCACAGGGACAGGTTGGAGATGCCCAGGGACAAGGCCTTAGCGGCGGTGGACGCGATAAGGAGGGAGGTGGGCGATGCCGTCACCATGGATGGGGGGGTCAGGGTGGATTACGGGGGGGATTCCTGGTTCTTGGTCAGGCCCAGCGGCACGGAGGATGTTTTGAGAATCACCATAGAGGCCTCAAGCAAGGAGCGATTGGAGGAGCTCCGCAAGTGGCTTTACCAAAGAATCGGGGTCCAGTGACCTTAGTGCAGGGAATTCATATGACAAGTTGGCCGTCCCGTTCAAATCCATATCGATGATATCCCGAATGGAATGGCCCTCCCAAGCGGAGCTACGGCTTGTTGCCATAATGCCCGCCGAGGATGCCGACTCCATCGGTTCACCTAAGGCCATTATTTACGGTTGCTCGGCGCGCTCCGCGACTTCGTCAAGAGCATTCTCCCCCCCGCTCCCTCCAGTGGATGGGTTCTTCCAATTCCGAAGGTAAAACTGTTATTGGCTTTTAAGCATAGACACGTTGTAATTATGGGGGGGAGTGGGATGTGGTGGGCAGGAGAATGTTTTTTTATCGCTGTTATGTAGCTAAGGCATGCCTCCCCCGAGGGTTAATGCTTGGGACGGCCATGGAAGCATGTCCTTAGGGTGGATGGTGATCATTAGTTTTCAAAATCAAGCTGTGGCCGTTATCGCTTGCTGCTTCTCAAGATCGAACGATATCTCGTACATGTCGCCCATGTATCTGAATTTGCCGTTGAATTTCCTGCCCATCCTTATCAGCCTCAGATTATCGACGGCCGTGTACGCCACTGCCCTTCTAAATCCCCCCCTTCTGGCCAAGTAATCCAGCGTGTGCTCAATAAGGCCGAACCTATCCCCCCCTTCCTTGATGGTCATCCCTCACCGTGACCGCTATTTCCGCCGTCTCCCCCCCATCATCTAAGGGGTATGATTCCGTTACGCCGATCAACTCTCCGCCGTCCACCGCGCCCAGCATAATTGGGTTCCTCTTGAGCAGTCTATCCACGTAGGAATCGATGTCCTTCACTGGGCACATGAATCTACTCTCTATCGACTCCCGCGATAGTCCCTCGTACAGCTTCCTTATATCGCCTATCCTCTCTGGGCCCAGCTCTACTATCTGCATTGTGCCTTTTACGTGAAGTGTCTTTTTAAATTCTTCTCTTGTATTAGTTAAAGAGAGGAATAACATGACGGCGTTGAGGCTATGCCGAGGAATTGCGCTAGGCATCCACTAAGGGTTTTAAACGAGGCTTGCATCGAGCTTAGCGTGAAGAGGGTTATCTTCCATAACCTGCTGACGCCGGAGGAAGCGCTGAACAAGCTGCTCGGCTACGTGCGGGTCCTTGATGCTGAGACCGTGGATATAGAGGAGACTTACATGAGGGTGCTCGCCGCCGACGTTTACTCCAACATGGATGTTCCTCCCTTCGATAGGGCTACCATGGATGGGTATGCCGTGAGGGCGGAGGATACCTTCAATGTTGATGAGCTGCACCCGGCGAGGCTTAAGCTGGTCGGCGGGATAAACGCGGGCGATGTTCCCAACATGGAGGTAACCAGGGGGACAACAGCGGAGATAGCCACGGGCGCTCCCATGCCTAAGGGAGCCAACGCCGTGATTCCGGTGGAGTACACTAAGGCGGAGGGAGAGAGGTGGTGATCTACAGATCCGCGACTCCCACCGAGAACGTGATGTCGGCCGGATCCGATATAATGATGGGCGAGCTCGTCCTGAGGGCTTGCACCCAGGTGAGGGAGAGGGAGGCCGGGGTCTTGGCGTCGATAGGGATGAGGAGGGTGCCCGTGATAAGGAGGCCCCGGGTGGCAATAGTGTCCACAGGCGATGAGTTGGTCGATGTGGGGGGGGCTCATTGGGTCCAGGCAAGATATACGACGTAAATGCCCATAGCATATCCCACGCCGTTAGGGAATCGGGCGGGGGGTCCCCCCCGTGCTGCTTGGAATTGCTGGGGGGGACGACGAGGGCCAGATACGGGAAATGATAATGAAGGGGCTTGATGCCGATCTAGTTCTGGTGTCCGGCGGTACATCGGCGGGCGTGGCCGACATAACGTACAGGGTGCTCGATTCCATGGGCCCACCCGGCATCGTGATACATGGACTTAAGGTGAAGCCAGGCAAGCCTACCGTGGCCGCTGTCACCTCCGGCGGCAAGTTGGTGATAGGTCTCCCCCCCGGCTATCCCAACAGCTCCTTAATGATATTCAATTTATTGGTGAAGCCGCTCTTATCAGCCATGCAGTGCTACCCGCTGGACACGGTAAAGATCAAGGCCAGGCTTGCCAATAAGGCCGAGCGCCCGCGGCCGGCGTGCATTAACCCCCCCCGTGAGCCTAGTCGACGTGGGCAACCAAGTGCTGGCCTACCCGCTCCCAGCGGAGTCGGGCGCTATATCAACGCTCGCGTTCGCTGATGGATTCATGGAGGTTCCGGAAAACGTGGAATTCATGGATAAGGGAGACGAGGTGACGGTCACATTATTCACCCATGAATACAAGCCGGCCAACCTATACTTCGTGGGCAGCCATGACTTGGGAATAGACATAATGGCGCGCTCCTTCCCAAGTGGGTCACGGTCAAGGTAATAAACGTCGGCTCGCTGAATGGGTTGATGGCTGCATCGAATGAGGAGACCGACGTGGCTGGCCTGCACTTAATAGATGAGGAAAGCGGAGAGTATAATCTGCCCTTCGTGGAGAAATACGGCAAGGGCAAGGTCGTGCTGATAAGAGGGTACTCCAGGGAACAGGGAATAATAATCCCCAAGGGCAATCCGAAGGGGGGGATAAGGGGGGGGATCAGGGATCTATTGAGAAGCGATGTATCTATCGTTAACAGAAATAAGGGAGCAGGTACAAGATTCCTGCTGGACTCCTTGTTGAAGAGAATAGCGGCTGAGGATGGCGTGTCATTTAACGATTTAATGGGAAGAATCAACGGTTACTATTACGAAGTGCGCACCCACACGGCTGTGGCGGCCGCCGTGAGCCAGGGCAAGGCAGATGCTGGGGGGGGTGGGGGGGATAAGGGCCGCCGCCCACATGTATGGCCTGGACTTCATACCTCTCTCCCTAGAGAAATACGATTTCGCGGTGCCGCGCTCCAGATTGGCAAAGGATAGCGTGAAGGCATTCATAGAGATGCTTAAATCGCCGAGCTTCCAGAATGAATTATCTAGGCTGCCCGGCTACAAGGTATCGGAGGACATAGGAAATCAAGTCCCACTTCCATCCTGAGAAATCGCTTCCATCCCACAATCGATTGCTCCCCCCCACGTCTGTTGACTTATTAGATCTATTTCCAGTCTCTTCCCGGCCCTAGGCTGCTCCGTTAAGCGCCCGCTTTATCAGCCTTCATCTACGCGTGCCCCCCTCATCATCCTTTTCAACTGGGAATGAATGGCCCCCCCCGCTATCTCCATGGCTATTTTCACCTCCTTCACGGCTTCGGGGGGGGCCAGCGCTATTACGATGCCGCCGCCGCCGGCGCCGCTTAGCTTTGCGCCGAGGGCCCCCGCCCTCCGCGCGGCGTAGATCAATGAATTTATCCTTCCGGTGGACACCCCCAGCGATTCCAGCAAGCCTTGGTTTATGTTCATCAATTCGGCAACAGTTGCCAAATCGTTGGACTCCAGGGCATTGCGCGCCAGCAGAACCGCCTCCCCCCCTATCGCATCCATTATTGAGCCTATCAAGGCTGGATATCTTGCCCTCAATTCCTTTACGTTATTAACCAAGTCCTTCGTCGTGGACTCCCTATCCACGTATCCCACCACCAATGGAAGCGGCCCCCCCATGCTTAGCCTGCTCCTGTCCTGTAGAGTTATTATGTGGATGCCGCCTAGAGCGGATACCGTGGAATCCATGGGGCTCGCGGCGCCTTGCACGGTCTTCTCCACTTCATGTGCCAGGGAGGCCACCTCATCATTGGTTAAGTGATAGCCAAACGCCGATGCATACGCCTTTATCGACGCGACCGCCACAGCCGCCGATGTGCCCAACCCGGCCCCCCCACAGGCATGTCGGACGATATGTCCAGCTCGACCCCCCCCTGGGCTCCCTGAGGTACTTCTTGGCAACCTCTATTGCGGTCCTCACGTACGAGATGGCATTCATGGCCATCCCGTACTCCGTCTCTATTGCTATTTCTCCATTACCAGCCACGTTTATTATCAATCCCATTGCCTTGAGGTCCCGCGCAATTATCTTTACGTGGCCATCAGACCTAGGCAATGCCGCCACGCGGAGCCTTTTATTTATGGCCATGGCTATTGCCGGCTTCCCATAAACGACTGCGTGCTCCCCGAACAGCTTCACCACGCCGGGGGCAGATACAACTACTTGCCGCATTCGCTCCTCGCCTGCCTGGCAATCCTCACCAACTCCGCTAAATCATTCTCCGGTCCCTGCAATTCCTTAATCAGCGCGTCCACCAACCTATCCAGGTAATCATCCGAATTAGCCGCCGACCCCCCAAGGCGTCCCTGAACTCCGCGGGGAGCAGCGGGTATACCTTCTTGAGCTCGCCACCGTATCTATCGAGTATTACATCAATTATCCTACGTATTATATCCCTAACCCTGTGCTCCGCTATGTAGTAGTTGCCCAGCAATCGCTCCGCCTCGTCTAAATCGATGGATGCCTTGCACTTACTCTCCCGCAGCGCATTGACCACTGCTATTACGTCCTCCACCGTGGACTTACCGACCGCCCTGGAAAAACTGGGCGACGATGCCTTCATCAATAATCTATCCATCGCATCCACGACGCTATCCACAATGCATTGCCTTGTGCCCGAGAAATAAAAATCTTCCCAAAACATTGATTGTAATAATTGAAGGTGACTTTAGTGATGGATGCTCCTCATAATCATAAAAGCCAAGTCTCGTCCTTGGGGCCAGGAGAAGAGGGTTAATGCTATGTAGTGCCTTGTTATGTGGTTAACATCTAAGGGTCACGGCCTATTGATTTCGTCTGTTGGATGCGAATGTTTTAAATTGATAGCTATTTTTTACATGTGTATAACTGAGATTTGCTTCATTAATTTACCTAATTTATTGCCCAAATAGGAAAAATGCCAGCAATGCTTAAAAATCAATAATATATATTTCTAGAATGCCTGGATCTGAAGAGAATCCGGGTGATAGAAAAATAAGCGAGGCTGAGGCTGAGAAATCAGACAAAATGCTGCGCCGTGCCCTGGCAGATGGGATATAGCGTTCCTGGTCATAGGCGCCATGATAGGAAGCGGTTGGCTCTTCGGCTCCGAGGGCGCCGCGACGGCCGCGGGACCTGGGGCAATACTTTCGTGGATAATAGCTGGCTTCCTAATGATATTCGTCGCCCTCACGTTCGCCGAGATAGGCGGCATGCTTCCAAAATCCGGAGGAATAGTTAGGTATCCCCAGTACGCGTACGGCGGCTTCGCCTCCTTCATACTGGCTTGGTCGTATCTGCTGAGCGCGGTGACCGTGGCTCCCAGCGAGGCCATAGCTGCGGTCACCTATATGTCGACCTACATTCCGCAACTCTACACCTCCAGCGGCATAACCCTGGCCGGAATAGGGGGGGGTTGCCGCCTTATTGACTATATTCTTCTTCCTCTTGAATTGGTACGGCGTTCAAGTTATGGGAAAGACCAACACCGGAGTTGTTGGTGGAAATTAATTATACCGACGCTGACATTCATATTATTGATCGGCCTTGCCATGCACGCCACTAACTTCACTGCGATGCCCGGAGGCTTCATACCATATGGTGCTGCAGCGATCTTCCTGGCAATACCTACCACGGGCATAGCGTACTCGTATTTGGGGTTCAGGCAAGGCGTTGATTTCAGCGGGGAGGCCAGGAAACCAACCGATGTGGTTTGGGGCACAATACTAGGATTCATAATAGTAATGGCAATTTACGTGCTGCTCCAAGTATCCTTCATAGGGGCAGTGGATTGGAGCAAGCTTCACATACTTAATTCCCAAGGCCAAGTGGTGGGGGGCCCATATCTCCCGGGGATTGGCTGATTTGGGAAAGACCGAGCTGGCCAGCGGGCCCTTCTATGAGATAATGACCCTCAGCGGCGTGGCCGTGCTGGCCGGGTTCGGGATAATATTGCTGATAGACGCAATAGTATCCCCGTCCGGCACGGGATGGATATATATAGGCACTACCTCGAGAACCATATATGGAATGGCAGCCGACGGCCACTTGCCCAGTGCATTCCTTAAGCTAAACAGGTACAAGGTACCGTTGCTCCCCATGATAGCATCCCTAGTCATAGGCTTGATCTTCCTATTGCCGTTCCCGACCTGGTTCGCCATATCCAGCTTCATAACCTCAACCACGGTCTTCACGTATGTGGTGAGCGGGCCTGCCTTAATGAGCTTCAGGAAGACCATACCGGACGCGCCGCGTCCCCTACGGCTCCCCGCAGCCTCCCTAATAGCGGCGATAGCATCCATAGCGGCTTACTTGATAGTGTATTGGAGCACCTTCTACACTCTCTGGTTCGTATTTGCCTTGGTGATGGGTGGCCTGCCTCTCTTCTATATGTATACCATGGTTAATAGATACAACGTGAATAGGACCAGCGCCGCCGCTGCCGGCATAATTTACTGGGCAATATTGATAATCTCCACGTACTTCCTAATCTACAAGCCAATCATAGCGCCCACGGGCTGGCCCTCCCCCCCCACTCCATCAACTATACCATTGACCGCGGGCGCGGCCCTGGATTTCACGATTTACATATTGATAACCTTGGCAATGACTATAGGATTCACGCTGTGGCTCTCCTCCACCACCGCCAATAAGGATGCAGCGAAGCATGTCAGGGCTGGATGGTGGGTCGTGGCGGTAATATTCACCTCAGTGATACTGTCATTCCTTGGATCCGCCAATTACGGGTTAGTGTTCACCACGGCCGTGATACCATTCCCATGGGATGTGGTGGTGGCCGCGTTGATTGCATTGGCTCTCTACTTCTATGGAACGTACAGCGGCATATTGACCGATGACTTAATGGTAGCATTGAAGGAGATGGGAATAAGCGCCGCGCCTCAATAGAGGAGTTAAGCCCGCATATAAATTAAAATCTATTTTCCTTGGAAACACACTCCAACTCTGATCATACGATTGGGGGGGATTTTCATAGGGGGGGAGCTCAACGTGTGGGACAATACCATCAGTGAAAATCAATCATCATACCTCAGCTCATCCCATCATCATCAACGAAGCAAATTCCCGCGCCTTGCCCGTGGTTACAAGGCTCCCCCCCGCATACATTACGTTCCCCAGGGAGGCGGCCACTACTTAAGCCTTATTGCGTGCTCCCGAGGGTTGGGCTTTTAAAATTTAAAAAATAGATGACGAGAAAAATCCGTTGCCCGTCCTTTAGCCTAAGGAGTGGACTTCGAATGAAGGCTGGGCTAGGGAGGGGGGGTCAGATTATGGATTCTAGGTATGGAATGGATAAGAGTATGGCGGATATCATGGCCACGGTCCAAAGCCCGTACTCCCGCTCGTGGATTACCTTGAACCATCGAGGGGGGGAGGGATCGGGATCATGTTCATTAGTCCAAACCATGCGTTCACGGCGTACGGGATGTAAGTTATGGGGGAATGCCAGACGTATTCATATAGTGAAAAGAACGTGAGCGCGAACGCTATATTGCTTAGGGGGCCAGCGGCCGATATAAGAGCGGAAGCACGTCGGCTTGGCTGGTCGCTCCTGGTCCTATACCCTATCTGAACGGCGCCGGCCATTCCCATCGGTATCCTGACCACAGCGGTTAGGGCCAGCATGACTAGCCCCAACGTCCACATCCTATAGCAAGCTATATAGCCCAGGCTTCGCGCCACGTACCTATGCATCAACTCATGACCCATGAAGCCAGAAGCAACTGCTATGAAAACGGAGATTGCCGAGACGTAAATCGGGTATAATTCGTAGAACACCACCATAAATGCTCCATATGTGACGGCGAGCGATATTGCCATTTGCCGCACCTCGCCGGGACACGTGCTATTTATCCTCCTCACTGCGCTCGCCTAGACCGGCTCAGTAAAAAGATTCCCCCCCGCAGGCTTTATTTTGCGGAGACGGGGGGGAAGCCCGCCATGGAGAGATACGCGAGGCAGGTACCATTGCTGGGCCTTGACGGGCAAGCCAGGCTTGGCAGAAGCTCGATCGCGGTGATAGGGCTTGGGGGGGTCTTGGGTCCATTGCATCCATGTACTTGGCAGGCGCTGGAGTTGGGCGGTTAGTGCTAGTTGATTTCGACTCGGTCTCCGTCTCGGACCTACATAGGCAATTACTATATACATCAAGCGACTTGGGGAAGCCCAAGGCAGATGCAGCGGCCAAGAGGCTCAGGGAGATTAATCCGGAGATCAAGATCGAAGCGGTGAATAGAGCGATAATGGATCAAGACGACGCAGAGGAGGTAGTTAGGGAGGCCGACATATTGGTTCTGGCAGTCGATAATTGGAGAACTAGGCAGCTCATAAACGCCTCGGCGGTTCACCATGGAAAGCCGATAAGCCATGGCGCAATCAATGGGTGGGTGGGGGGGATGGCCACCACAGTGATTCCAGGAATCACTCCATGCATTAGGGAGCTAAGCGGGCTGGGGGGGTAAGCGATGAAGGCATTGCGTGCCTGACGGGCGACTGCAGCTCGGTGATAGGGCCGGTTGCCGGGGGGGTGGTAGCGTCAATTCAATCAAGCGAGGCCATAAGGATAGCGGCTGGTCTCAGGCCGGCGCTGCTGAATAAGTTATTGGTGGTGGATCTAAATAACGGCATTGTGGATTACGTGGAGCTGCAGCGAGACCCCAAGTGCCCGTCTGCGGCGTTGAGAGGGCTTGAGATCCCCTCTATGAATTCAGCTGCGATCCACTTCTCTATACAATGATCTTGAAGATTATGAATGCCAGGGACAGCGATAACAGGAGGGAGGCGAAGTACCCCCCCATTAGCACCAAGTATACGTAATTGACGTTTATGAAGCGGAACCTGTGGGCGAATGCTAAGCCCAGGAGGGAACCAGTGACGCTGAGAGTGAGCGTCATCGGTATTGAGAACACGGTTGCCACCTCCATTGCAATGAATACGGACAATTGCGCCGCCGTTCCAGTCATGGGTCCAAACCCATACATCCTACCATAGGCTCCCAAGGTCCTCCTGCCTCCCACTATGGCGCCTAGCACCGATACTGCCGATATAAGCAGTAAATTGCCCAGGCTCGGCCCGGATAGAGCCCACACTAGGCCTAGGTTATTTGCTCCGAACGAGTATGCAACCATGAATGATAGAATTATCACCAGCAACTTAAACCAAGCTATATATCTTATTGGATTAGCCGCGCTGTAGTATCGTATGACTAGGTACACCAAATAGGAGAAGACTGCCAGTATTACTGGAGTGATGAACCAATAACCTACACTGTGTAGAAGTTGCCGAGCAGCCCCCCCATTGACCAGCCGTATTCCGTTTATTGACATGTAAAGGGAATTCGTTATGGACATGGGTATTCGAGACCCCCCCTCCCCCCCGATCGTGAACACCACCAAGCTGACGGCGAAGAGCACTGCTGGCCCGGGCTGAGGGACGTGGTATACATTCATGCTTCTCCCCTGGATTACCAGCCTAATATGTAGCCGGCCGCCGCCATAAGTATGGCGGCCTGAGGCTTGGCGAGGCGGCTCCCCACGACGGGCCCCACTATCAGGGATAGGTTATTGGCGGAGACCAGGAAGGTGGAGATGGCTACTAATGAATATGTAATTACGTAGTAATATATCAGCATCATGATCCCATGCTCCTGAGGATGGTTATTACCATGAAGGAGACGTCCTTTATGGCATCCATTATATCGTCCGCCTCGAAAATCATGTTGAGCAAGCTGAGGAACTCTGCATAACCCATTTCCTTGACGTTGCCGTATAGCTCATCTATCGCGTTATCCTTAACGTCATCTACCATCTCCTCCAGTTTCTCTATGGCAAGCGTGTGGTCTCGCAGGCCCGATCTGGGCTCGCCCTTAATTATGGAGTCAAGCATGCCCATTAAATCCTCCAATCCACGCTTGGTCAACAGTATCTCCTCCCTCAGGTTCTTCTGAACCATTGATGAAACCGCCGGCGTGTTGCATAGCGTCAATGCACGCTTCATCTCCCTGGCCAAGACATACGTCTTATCCAGTATATCATCTATCTTACCCACCAGTATCTCCACGTCCCCCTATCAATGGAGTTGATATGGCCCCCGACGATATTTCCTGCGTCAACTCCCTGCTTATGGCGTCTCCCTGGTTCTCCAGTATTGATACCTCCGATATAATGGACGATATGTCGCTGCCGGACGGATTTGAGGACAGAGACTCCAATAGCATGATGCTTTATGGGCGAGTTCCACGTGCCGCCTCAAGCCATTAAATAGCTCCGCCTCGCCTTTCACGAATGGATTAAGCAGCCTAGCCAATGTATTGCGCATAAAGCTGTTCATATCTAATACCATTTATAAGACTATCCCCCCCCATAATTACGCGGCCTCAGCATAAATGTCTCTCACCTTGGGGTCCTCTGCACCTAGGGGGGGCGGGAATTGCCTTGGATTTCAGTGAAGCCGATGCTTATAGGAAGAGGTAACTAGTCCAATAAGTCAATGCACGCCTCCCCGGTCCAGGTCAGAGCGGTGGGGGGCTTTAGTGCTACGCAATAATGTGCAGAATGGGTATAACTCGATCACTTATACATTCAATGCCATGCCTTTACCTATCGGTTTTCCTCATCATCGTCCTCAATTGTCTGTACAGGCATGATTTTGCTTGTTTTGCATTCATGCGTCAGCAACTCGGTCTTTATAATTAAGGAAATTGCCCCTAAGATATTATTTAGTTGATTGCCTTGTAGATATACAGGATTGAAAAAT
>BBBF01000031.1 GCA_001315925.1 Thermocladium modestius JCM 10088
GGAGGGTAAAGTAGCCCTTAATCATTTGATACCTGCCTTCGAAAACCAATACCACCTAAACGTAACGCCCACAATAGTGCCGGGGGGGGCTGGTGGTACTAATGCCAAGTATGCCATACTCACGCTAATAGAGGCGGGCAAGCCGCCTGCATTATTCCAAGTGCATTATGGTCCAGAGATGATAAGCTACGTGGAAATAGCTCCTCAGGGAATCCATAACTTCGTTAATATGACCCCCCCAGTAGCCCAGCAAATAGGCCTATTCAGCGATGCCGTGCCTGAAGTACTTCAAGCCGGTGCATTTAACGGGACATTGCTGTCCATCCCGGTTAATGTACATAGGGGGGGCGCCTTGCTCTATATAAATTTGAAGCTGCTTAAGGAATATAATTTGCCGATACCGACTAATTTATCGACATTGGAATACGATACGGTTCAATTGGCCGCTCATGGTGTTTCTCCATGGATGGTACCCGGCTCCGATGGGGGATGGGATCAATTGAATCTTTGGGAGGATATATTCCTATCACTGGCTGGGCCGCATGTATACAATGAAATGATATATGGAGTAATTCCATTAAATAATGCAACGATACAGAACTGGATAGCGGAAACAAACAAGTTATTCCTGAATTTCACCTCGTATGACTATCCTGGTTGGCAATCATTAACTTGGACTCAAGGATTAACAGATCTGGCTCAAGGCGATGTTGCATTCCAAGCTAACGGCAATTGGTTAACCAATTATGCCTATGATTTCTTGAACATAACTATTTATCCGGCGGTTGCTCCATACATTAACTGGAATAACGTAACCATAGTGGAGGAGCCATTTCCAGGCACGCAGAATTACTATGCATTGGTAATAGACTCCGTTGCTGTGCCAGTGGGACCACAGGAACAGAGTGCGTTGACCTTCATTAAGTGGTGGGCATCCATGGCTGGGCAAGAAATATGGACTAAGTGGAAGGCAGTCACGTTCTATAACAATGTAACGACGGATTACTTCAACACGCCTGCCCAATGGTATGATTATAAACAGTTATTGAGTACTCCTGAGCAGAACTTTGTTTACCAATTATCCGATGGTGGATTATTCGATGATGTATTCGCCCAGCTAGATAGTGGCCTCTATACGCTACAGCAAGTTGGACCAAGTGGGATAGCTGCATGGAATATAACGCTAGCTACCCAGATGCATCAGGAGGAGAGTGAGTGGTTGGCCGCGGCTAAGTTGGGCCTCGGATACTTAGGATTCCCCGGCCATCCCTTTGCCGGCTACTATCCGCCTTGGGTCAACTCCTAACAATGCAGCCAAGACAAATCATTAAAATAACCCATTTATGGTGATACAATGAGGATACAAGGATTATTAATGGCAATTCCAACCATATTCTTCTCATTTTTATTGCTTTATTTAGTTCTTTGGAATTTCTATTATTCATTCACCAACTGGTCGCTCCTAAATCCCCCCCACCCATCATTCGTGGGGTTCCAGACATATGCGTCCCTACTATCTACCGAGTATTTCTCAATCTCTTTTTTGCACTCAATATTATTATCGGTGGGTACCGTGGTATTCGGTAACCTGCTCGGTCTTCTATTCGCCTCGTTACTATATTTTCTAGGCAATGAGAGAATGCGAAGCGTTTACCTATCACTGCTGATATATCCATTATCAATATCCATGGCGGCCAACTCGTTAATATGGCTTTGGCTATTCAACATTCACATAGGCATAAATTGGCTTCTGCATCTTCTTCATATACCAGCTCTTCTCTGGCTCTCATCCCCTTCAACTGAGTTTCCAAGCTTGATGGTGGTGGTGATATGGGCATACGCAGGCCTATCGTTGATTTTCTACCTAGCTGCCTTCATGGGCGTGGACAAGACATTGATAGAGGCAGCCAGAATAGATAGGGCGAACCCATTCAGGATATTATTCAGAGTATTGCTTCCCAACTCCATGAATGGATTCATAGTGTCCTCTGCCTTGTTATTTCTCTTCTCGTTCAGGATATTCAGTCCGCCCTACTTATTGAGCGGTGGACCCACCAATATATTCCTTCAAACGAGCGTTGTGTACATGTATTATCTATTCACCACGGAATACTTCGCCCAGGCCTCCGCGGTGGCCACGATAATAACCGCAATAGCGACTGCGGTGGTGATACCCTACGCATTATATGGAATAAAGAGGTGGATGAGGCATGAATAGCAAGATTGGCAGGATAAATCCAACAGTGAAGGCAGCTATTCATCAATTGGTGATAATAATATTCGTGGTAATATGGTTGATTCCGATATATGCAATGGTGATAAACGGATTGAAGAGCAATGTGGCGGTGTACACCACGCCGGTCCTGGTTCCCTCCTCTTCCCCCCCCACAATAGAGCCATTTCAAGCCGTTTGGTCATCACTGAGCAGGCCGTTACTGAATAGCCTGATATTAGTGCTTCCCGTGGCTTCATAGCTACCTTTCTAGGATCCATGGCGGCTTACTTCTTCTACATGCTTTCCAACAGCTTTAGCAAGGTATCCTCGTTCGTGAGCAACTTCTTATTCTCATTGATATCGCTCGCCACATTTATTCCATACCAAGCCACTTTGATCCCCTTGACCAAATTGATTGCGGATATGGGCCTTCTCAATACATATTGGGGGGGATTGGCATTTGCCTTCTTTATATTCTACATGCCAACCGGGGGGGCATTGTTGATGTCGATCTTCATAACTGCCATACCTCCCAGGATAATAGAGGCCGCTAGGCTCGATAGGGGGGGCAGTGATTGGAGGATATTCTCCAGGCTAGTTTTTCCATTGTCGCTGCCCGGCTTCATATCCACGTTAATATTTAACATAATAGAGACGTGGAATAACTTCTTCATACCGTTGATGCTGACCACCACGCCTGATATGAGATTGATACCGGTTACAGTTCAATCATTTACGGGTGGATACGCCACCCTTTATAATGAGACGTTTGCCGCCGCTTTCATAGCATCGATGGTTCCATTGGGTATTTTTATCTTCCTTGGCAGATATTTTATAAGGGGCCTGATAGCTCTTGGAACTGGAGGCAAGGGGGGGTTTGATATGGTTAACGTGGTGGCTAAGGGCATTACCAAGATATATAAATCCAGAAAGAAGGAGGTAGTCGCCTTAGACAATGTAAGTATTGATATACGTAGCGGCGAGTCCTTCGGTATATTGGGTCCCAGCGGGGCAGGCAAGACCACGTTCATGCGCATAATAGCTGGGTTGGATATACCACCCGGGGAGAATTGTATTTCAATGATGAATTAGTGGCTGTCTCGGGCAAGTTAGTCGTGCCGCCGGAGGACAGAAATATAGGAATGGTGTTCCAGACGTGGGCTCTTTATCCCAATATGACGGCCTATGATAATATAGCTTTTCCTTTAAGGTCATTACGGATGAACAAGGATGAAGAGCGCAAGAGAATAAATGAAGTATCCGATATACTTGGGATAGCCCATGTCCTTAATCATTATCCGCGGGAATTATCTGGGGGCCAGCAGCAAAGGGTGGCCTTGGCACGCGCATTGGTTAAGAATCCGTCGATTTTGTTATTGGACGAACCGTTCAGCAATTTGGATGCTAGGATAAGGGATAGCGCTCGCGCCCTTGTTAGGAGGATTCAAAACGAATTAAAAATAACCACCATTACGGTATCCCATGATCCTGCCGACATCTTTTCAATTGCTGAGCGCGCCGGCGTGATAGTGCACGGCAAGTTAGTCCAAGTAGACAAGCCGTCCGCGATATACTCTAATCCAGTCACCGTGGAGGTGGCTAGGCTGATAGGAGATTTGGTGGAGCTAAGCGGTAGGGTGGAGGAGAGGAACAATAAGGTGTATGCCGTGGTTGATGATTTTACATTTCCGATAAGTAAGGTGACTGCTGGTGATGTGAGGCTGGGCATAAGGCTTGAGGATTTGAAAATATCGGACGAGGCTTCCTTGGGCGATGAATGGGTTCTCGTGGGGAAGGCCAGGGTTAAGGTGTCCAGCTATTCAAGTGGTTTGTTTAGGGTTACCGTGGTGCCTCCCAGCAATGATAATACGGAGATAGTGGCCATGATGGATAGGCCGTTCGATGTTGGAAAGGAAGTGAATCTATTCGTGAGGTCCGGCAAGGTTCTCGTGTTCTCGTAATTCTCCTTCCTAGTGTTAACTGAAAGTTTTATTATTATCTCTCTGCTTATGATTTTACAGCATCGATTTTATTACTGGGATAATATGCCATAATGTTGGTCTTAAGATGTGCTTATTTTATCCGCTTGGGAAAATAAACTTTATAGGTGGGGGGGAGGATAGATGCAGTTAGAGATAACTAAGTCATCCAAAATGCCCAAGGTGATAAAGCGCAACGGTAGCGAGGAGCCGTTTTCGCCTAGGAAGCTCCTCAAGGTGCTTACTGCAATTAATGCGCCCAATCCTGGGCTGGTTTTAGAGGAGCTTCAAAAATCCATGGGGGGGCCGACCATAAGGAGCGAGGAGATAAGCGATATAGTTCAATTCATTATGTTAAATAAGGCCCCGGAGGATATGAGGTGGCACACCGCCGCCAGGGATTACCTACTGTGGAGCGTATATAAGATGGTTATGGGCAAGGTGGATAAGTCGCGGTTCGTCGATTCGTATAGGCGTGGATTCAGGCAGTGGTTTGAGACAGGTATGAAGCAAGGATTGTGGAATATGGAAATGGCATCATTCTATGAACCTCACATAGAGGAGTTAAGCAAATTATTGGATCCTGAGAGGGATAGGTTGCTGACCTATAATGGAGTGAGGACATTGATGAGCCGTTATTTGCTAAAGAGATTGGACGGCACATTCTTTGAGACACCCCAGTATATGTGGATGAGGGTAGCCATGGGGGGGGTCGCCTATGCGGAGAGCCTATATGGTGGGGGGGATCCCATTTCCTGGGCGTCCAAGTTCTATGATTTAACCAGCAAGCTGAAGTTCCTGCCCAATTCCCCCAACGATGTTTAATGCATTCACTCGCTCAGGCGAGCTGTCCGCTTGCTTCGTGGTTCCCGTGGATGATTGCATATCCGGGTACTCCCATGAGGGGTGCTTTGGAATATACGATGCATTGACGCTCACAGCGGAGCTTCACAAGATGGGCGCGGGCACTGGTTATAACTTCTCCAAGCTGAGGCCGGAGGGAGATGTGGTGAAATCGACTGTGGGGGTGGCCAGCGGCCCCCCCGTCAGCTTCATGAGGTTATTTGACGTCAGCACGGACGTAATAAAGCAAGGGGGGGGAAAGAGGAGAGGAGCAATGATGGGGATACTGGAAGTATGGCATGCGGATATAAGGAAATTCATCAGGGCTAAATCCGGCCAGTTAAAGGATATTCAATTACAGAACTTCAACATATCCGTTATGACCACGGATTACTTCATGAAGCGAGCGTTGGCCGGGGAGGACTGGCTTCTCTTTAGTCCCCCCCGCGAGTGCACTTGCCTGGCAAGCACTTGGGGGGGGATGAATTCCGTAGGTGCTATGAGGACTGTGAGCGTCGTGCCGCCAAGGGAGAGGTGAAGATATGGGCAAGGTAAACGCCAAAGAATTGTTCGAGGAGTGGGTGACCAGTGCATGGGATTCCGGCGATCCAGGCATGTTGAATAAGGACTCGATAAACGTAATGCATCCGGCTAAGAATGCTGGCGTGATAGCATCAACTAATCCGTGCGGCGAGGTCCCGTTGTTGCCCGGCGAGTCATGCAATTTAGGCAGCATGAATATAACTAAATACGTTAGTGAGGGAGGAATAAAGTGGGATGATTTATTTGATGATATAGCCATAGCGGTTAGATTCCTTGATGATGTGATAGATGTCAATAAGCACCCGCACAAGATGTTCGATGAGGCTAACCACGCAACTCGCAAGATAGGCCTTGGTATTAACGGCCTTGCCGATATGATGATAAGATTGGACATTCCATACGATAGCCCCCCCGAGGCCTTACACATAGCAGATACATTGGCCATGTTCATGTTCAGCGCAGCCGTCAAGGCGAGCCACTCCATATCCTTGGAGAAGGGCCCGTATCCCAAGTTCAACGGCAGCGATTGGGATAAGGGAATCCTTCCCATAGATAGATGGTTTGAGAGGGCCAAGCAAGTATCGTTCAAGTACCTCCCGGAGTACCTCGACGTATTGAATGGCAATCCCGACTCCAGCGTTGCTGAGCTAGTCAATTCGGCCGGCGAGGTACTGAGGAAGAGGAATGCGTCCCTTGACGAACTTCGTATGATTGTGAGGAAGGGCATGAGGAATGCCACGGTCATGAGTATAGCTCCCGAGGCAGTAGGAGCTTAATAGCGGGAGTAAATTCCAGCATAGAGCCAATATTCGCCATAGCCTACGTCAGGAACTTGGCGATAGGCAAGTTGGTGGAATATAATGGAACCGCATTGGAGAGACTGGGGGGGAGGATATCGAGCGATGTAAGGCAGCGCATATTGGAGAGCGGCATGCTGCCAAGCGATCATGAATTGCATTATCTCTTGAAGACCGCCAATGAGATACACTGGAAGTGGCACGTGATGATGCAAGCTACGTGGCAGCGGTGGATAGATAATGGAGTTAGCAAGACGATAAACATGCCCAGCAATGCCGCTGTCAGCGATGTAGAGGGTGCTTACTTAATGGCGTGGGAATTAGGGGGGGCAAAGGGCATAACGGTTTACAGGGATAAGAGCAAATCCGTCCAAGTCATATACACGGGGGGGGTAGCCAAGAAGCAAGCCCCCTCGAAGATAACTATAAAGGCAATAAATGTGGAGGATAAGATAGAGGATAGATTGAGTGAGTTAGGGGAGACCAGCGATCCATATTGCAAGACGGATTCATGTGGTTAAAGGAATCAAGAAAACGAGAATAACTCCAATTCCTTCATTTCGTTAAGCAATTGGTTTAGTATGTCCTTGTAATTCATCTTGCCCATCTCAACGCTGTCCATTTCCTCCTCCAATTGCTTTGTCCTGTCCTCGCTGACCAGTTTTCCCAATTCCTTATTAGCGCATTTGATGCGCGTCTCATCCAATTCCTTCTTATCCTCCTCTCGTCTCGGCGGTAGTTTTTCCCTGACATAATCGTCGCCGGTGAGGCAAATATACGCTAATATGCCCAGCCTCTTGGGGGGGACTAGATACTTGGTGCTCCCTATTGCAGTCACGTATCCCCGCTTGAGTAGCGTATCTATTATCTTGGCGTACGTCGAAGGCCTTCCTATGTGTTTCCGCTTCATCTCCGCTATTATGTCTCCCTCCCTATATGGATACACTGTTCTAACGGTCTTCGTCTCAACGCTCACCACATCCACGTCCGTCTCAGGCAACGTTTCTCGTTTCCTAATGGATTGAAGAATTAATTGAAATCCAGGATCAGCTATATTCACCACCCTCTCCGTCTCCCTGCTGGCAAGTTCTCCCTCCTCATTGTGGAGGGATACCTTATACTTGGCCTTCTCCACCACTGCTGGCCTCATTTGGCTGGCCATGAATCTTCTAAATATGAGCCTATAGAGCTGTATATGCCTGTTGGTTAATTGAACGTTTATGACTCCAGTCGACATAAGCGTCCGCAGTTCCTCATCGTCTATGGGCCTGGTGGGCCTTATACATTCATGTGCCCCCTCCTCGGACGTGACCCACGTTCTTCCCACGTACTCCTCCTCGCCGAACTTATTGCTGATGTACTCCTTAGCTATGGAAAGACCCACTGCCGACACCCTAGTGCTATCGGTTCTGTGATAGGTTATCAAGCCCGATTCGAAGAGATCCTGCGCCAGCCTCATTGTGGTATTAACGTCGAGCCTCAATATATTCGCGGCATCGGTCAACATGGCATCCGTGGTGTAAGGCGGTGGTGGATTTATGGTCTCCTTTACCTCCTCCAGCTTCTTGTAGCTGACCTTCAACCCGTCATGTGACTTCCTATAATTCCTCAACTTCTTGGATTCCTGCCTTGCCGCATCGGGGTCGCTGTTGAGGGGGGACAATGAATGTCTCTTGCTCGTTGTTGGCCAAGGCCACGGTTAGCCTCATGGCCTTGGAATACTTATTGTCTATGTGCCTCCTAATTATCCATCCCAGCACGGGCGTCTGTACACGGCCCGCCGATAGATTCTTCCTATCCAGTTTCGTCTGTAAATACTTGCTGAGGCCGAACCCTATCCACTATCCTCTATTCTTCTAACTAGCTGTGACTTAACCATATTGGAATTGACAGTTCTGGGGGGGTTGGTTATTGCATCTATTATGGCCTTCTTGGTGACCTCATGAAATTCTATTCTGCGTATATTGGATACGTATGGGCGGAGCATGTTATAGACATCCCATGCTATCTTCTCTCCCTCGGAATCTGGATCGGTTCCTATCAGCACCTCATCCGCCTCAACCGCTAAATCCCTCAATGCATCTATAACAGGCAGTGTGGTGATTAATTGAGTTCCATCATAGGGACAGGAATCCCTCTCGTCGGTGTAGGTCCTGCCGCAGGCCGGGCATCGCTTTATTGTGCTGTAAATGGGTATGAAATCGCCGTCTCTTATCAACACCCCCCCGTAGTAATCCTTTGCATTACGAGCCTCCTCCTCATTTGCCGCGCTAGGCGCCAGCTCCACCATATGCCCCCCCTTTGTAGCAACTATGCTGAGCAACATATTGCCCAGATTAGCTTCGTACACGTTCAAATTGTTGGTTATTCTCCTGCTGGGCCGTCCAAAGAAGTTCGCTATCGTCCTAGCCTTGGTTGGTGATTCCACTACGAGCAGCACGGATTTGAATGAAGTTCCCCCCCGCCCTACTTGGGGGGGCGCCTCGCTGTTGAGCAGTTTTGCTATTTCAGCGCGCTCCTCATCAATTACCTTTATCGTTGCATCAACATCATATGTCTCCAAGTCCTTGAATTCCACCTCATCCAATCTATATCGCAAGTCCCGCTGCAGCGCGGAGAACACGGCGTTATTATCGATAATCACAATTGATAATCCATGAGTCACGCCTCCTATGTACATCCTAGACGTTCTGCCGCTGGCTTGGATATATGTTGTTGAGTCGGGCAGAACCACGTGGAAGTCCCCCCCGTTCCTCATCTGTATGCTGATCTCGGATCGTCCTATGTTATTGATCACCTCCTGGTTCCTGAGCAACTCATCTGCCAACTTCAACGACTCCATCGCCGTTTCAGCCACGTACTTTTGAAAACCGCTTAGCTCCGCGGAATTTGCTTGGGCCTTTTCCAATATTTCCCTCAATTGGGATTGGTTTAAATATGACATTTTCCTCAACTTTCCAATTGCCTTATCTATGCGCTGCTTCAATTCATCCGGCGCTATGGGCCTTATAGCAGAGAAGAATAGCAGGAATCGAATCGGCATGAACTCCTCCAAGTGCAGCTTGAACATTATCTTGGGCACTCCAGCGAACACCACATAACGTATGCGGGCCGGCATATCTATGCCGCGAACCAGCGATGACCTCGAGGTTGCCAGTCCAATCAATACATCGACCTCCCCCCCGTCCTGGAACGCCAGCAATAACTTCTTCTTAGGCTTAAGGTATATGCCGGCCTTGATGCCCTCCCCCCCCTCCAGCCGCTGCGCGATTAGCTTGGCCTGCTCCTTATCCACATCGGTTGGAATGAATATTATACCCCCCCCGCCGCCGAGTTTCTTGACGATCTTAACGACTTCATCCATTACATCGTCCTTTGGATGCATGAATAGGTCAACCACGTTCCTAAGCCCCCCCTCGGCCCTGCCCCCCCCACCTCGAATCCCAGGAACTCCCTAAAGAGAAGCGCCCTCAACGTGCCTCGGGGCCTCGTGAGGACGCCGCTGACAACCAATGTACCAATGCTTCTCTCGCCTATGATTTCCCTAATTCTCCTAGTCATGTCTCTCACCCTATCGTTTAGTTCCGCTGAATCAGCCTCAGCTCCATTTCGAAAGGCTTGTAGTGCATCTTTGGATACCTTGATAGCCTCCAGCCCCCCCAGCTCTATCGCCTCCTTGGGTATGCCCAACAAAACGAGCAGCCTATCTATGTTTTTGCTGGATGCCTTGAGGACGCTATCCACGTCATCGACGAATATCAGTCCATACTTTGTTTTCTCGAGTTCATCCATGTGCTTTGAGAGGAAGGAATTAGTGACTATCAATATATCATACTCTCCGCTCTTTATCTTACTCATCGCTTCATCCCTTTCTTTTTTGGTCAGGAGCGAGTTGTACGTTATTATCCTGAAATTGCCCTTCGAATACGTTAATGCCCTTTGATATAATTGATAGGCCAACGTGGATGTTGGCGTCACTATCATTGACTTGCTCCCCCCCCTCTTGGCTGCATACATGGATGCTATTATTCCGAACGTTGTCTTGCCGCTGCCCGTGGGCGCTATTACAGCAAAGCTCTTTCCCCTAACTAATCGTCGTGCCCATACTCGTTGGGCCCCCCACATCTCGAATCCAGTGGATTCCTTGAATAATTCGTTCAATTCATTATATTTTGTATACATATATAATATGGGCTTCATTCGCTTAAGTGTTCCCAGCTTCTCTAATTCCCTCAGCGTTCCCAGGAGATCACCGTTCTCCAATTCGTTGGGAAGGCATGATCTACACGGAAGACCAGCCCCCAGTCTCCTCGAATCTATCAAGCCTCCGCAATTAGGGCATGCCCATCTATATAACGCCGGTGGGAACTCGCCATCTATCACTGCCTAATCGATAGGCGGGGGGGACGGCCGGGGTTCATATAAATGTTTTGATGGCTATGATGCCCCCGGCGACTTGTTTCATCCCAATCAATCCATATATGGATGATAAATTGAATATGTGTTGCACAGATCAAATAAGGGTATGGTTATCATGTTTTTATTTAATATTCATAACGGTTATTTTATCTTTTATATTTAAAAAATGGTATATGCGTTTTTGGCTGATGGCTATAAATACCCAAGCAAGGAGGCTGCAGTTAATAATATACGTCGCGGCACTCATCACTATAATGGCCACGCTCTTTGGAATGGATATAGCCATAGTTCAACTATGGTTAACCGGCCGTTCCGATCTTAGCATAATCTTCGTTGCGTTGGCTTCGTCTTTTACAATTTTTACCGACATAATAACATTGATTGGAATATTCCAAGCAATTCCATTGCGTCAATTGCACGAGATGAGCTTAGCCTCCCGCGCGTTTTGGTCCATAATAATGATATTTGCGATTGTATTGTCAATTTACGTGCCCTATATATCGATAAGGCATTACCTGGTTATATCGGTGCCCATAGGCGCGGAATCATTTACCATGAATGGCTTATTTGGACTGGGCATTTTGTTCTATAATTCAGGTCTAGCATTGGCGGCCTACATAGTATACCTAACGATAAGGAGAAGGATGTTGCCCGACATGTATCAACGCATAATCGATGTAATGGGTCCCAATAAAAGATTTGCAGAGAATGGGGGGGGACAGAGATGAGGACGGCATAGAGGAAATATGATGCAGGTGAGGAATGGTAGAGCTCATTATTGTGAGGAAGCCATGAATAGCGGTATGAGCATTTCGTCCCTGGATAACCCCCCCGCGTGATGCCCCTTGAACTTCGCTAACTTATCGTCTGATGGCTTAAGCAGGTATATCAATACCTTGGAATCCCTAGCACAGCCATTAAATCCCCCCAGCCTCTTCCGCACCTTATCGCTCACGCCTCCCAGCAGCGCCTCCATTCTGCTCATATCCAAAAGATCAACCGTGGGGGGGGAGGAATTCATCAAAGTAGCTCCTCACGGCCTCCGCGTAGCCTTTATCCGCCACCTTCAATTGAAGCGCCCCGCGGTTCCCCCGAACGGCGGCACCATAAGCATTCCCAGCAATTGACCATGCCTGCGCAGGTCCACCACATCCTCTTGCCGCACGTCTATTTGGCCGTGATCCGCCGTGACCAGCAGAGTCGTTTCGGGCGATACCTTATCGGAGAACCTGCGCAGTAAGTGCATTGTTTCCACCAATGCGTATTCGTAGTGTTGAGATGATGGTCCATATGTATGTTGTATTGTATCCAAGTGCGTCAGGTACAGGTAAACCAATTGATGTTCCTTGGATGCTGCCAATGCCGTGGTGAATGCATCGAATAGGGTGTGATACTCCAACACATCAGCTCCTTTATATAGTATATGGGAAATCCCGGTGCTGCCCAGCCCTTTAGGCACGACGGCCGCGCTCCTTATCCCCCTCCCTTCCCAATTCGTCGAATATGGTATTGTCGTGATATATCTCTCCCAAGTCATAGCCTAAATTCAATAAATCGTCGCGGGAACCCGTTGGCGCCACGCTCATGTTAAGGGTGTTAACCATGGTGCCCAACTCATTCATGAATAATATGGTGCCCAAGATACCATGCATGCCTGGGGGGGTGATTCCTGTGGATAGGCTCGTCAATGCAGTGGATGTAACTGATGGAAACACGCTGGTTATTTGCGTGGATCTATCCATGAACACCTCACGTCCTCTACCTTGCTCATCCTCTCCAGCCCAGTCCACCCCCCCAGTGCATCGACTAAGATGATTATGGCTTTCCTGCCGCTCAGCTCCACGTTCTTGAGCGGCGCGTTCCTTTCCTTGGCGCCGAACATTTTAAGGATGGAATTTGATAGATTGACCAGGCTCTCGCCATCATATCTAGGAGACGTCAGATCCATGTAATATATTAGGCTGCTATGGGATTAAAAAGCGCTCGCGTCGAAACGAGCGAAATTACCTCTCCTCGCTGTTCCCGGCTTTTTAACCGCCGTGGACATTCAGCGGCGCGTTCTCAATTAGCTATGTTTTTATATCCCCCTCTCATCTAAGGCTGCGTGTCGTTTATAGATAACTACAAGTATAGAACCGGGAGGAATTTCGCATTTCCGGAATATGTTCCTCAATACCCAGCGTCCTTCCCATTCAAAATAAAATCCATGAGGGCCACCATAGACCTAGATCCAGCCAATAAGGTCATTAGTGGAACCGTGGAGTACGATATAACCGCCCTCAAGCCCATAAAGCGAATATCCTTAAACGCCAATGAGATGAAGATAGAGAGGGTTAATCATTCCTTCGATTACGATGGTTCTGTGCTTACCATAGATCTAGGTCAACTATCTCCAAGCGAATCGATCTCCGTCAAGATAGAGTACTCGGCGAAGCCTAGGAGGGGACTTTACTTCGTGGACCCGAATCCAAGCAAGGGGGATCCCGTGCTAACCATATGGACGCAGGGAGAGAGCGAGGATAACAGGTACTGGATCCCGTTGCCAGACAATCCCAACATAAAGTTCCCCCCCACACAATTAACGATAAGGGTACCCGGCAATTTAGTGGCCATCAGCAATGGAGTGCTGACGGGGAAGAGGGAGGAGAACGGCAAGTCGGAGTGGAGCTGGTCATTCGATAAACCGCACTCTCCCTACTTAATAGCGCTGGCGGCGGGAGAGTTCGAGATCATTGAGGAGGAGTGCAATGGAGTGAAGCTGGAGTACTACGTTCCGAAGGCAGGGGGACCGATTCTAGGCTCAGCTTCGCCCATACTTGCGACATGATAAAGTTCTACGAGGAGTTCACCGGGGTCAAGTACCCATATCCCATTTACAAGCAGGTAGTCGTGGAGGAGTTCATCTATGGCGGCATGGAGAACACCACCGTGACAATCCTCACGGACCAGACACTTCACGACAAGCACGCCCACTGCCCGTACTCGGAATACCCGTGCAAGCACGAGGATTTCAGCTCCGACTCTTTGGTGGCGCATGAATTAGCTCATCAATGGTTTGGGGACTTGGTGACCACTAAGGACTGGGCCAACATATGGCTGAACGAAGCATTCGCCACGTACATGGATGCATTATACTCGCTGCACAGCAAGGGAAGGGATGACTTCCTATACGTCCTCCTGAACAACTTCAGGACGTACTTGGGGGGAGTACGAGAGGCGGTATGCGAGACCGATAGTGACTAGGCTATACGGGATACCCGAGGAGATGTTTGATAGGCATACTTATGAGAAGGGCTCCGTCGTGCTTCATGCCTTGCATGAGTTGGTGGGGGGGGACTCCGCGTTCAGGAAGGGAATAAAGAGGTACTTGGAGGCCCATGGCTTCGGCAATGCTGATACGGAGGATCTACGCAAGGCATTGGAGACGGAGTACGGCGAGGATTTGAGTTGGTTCTTTGATCAATTCGTCTACTCCGGCGGCCATCCCGTGATAAAGGCCAAGTGGGAGTGGGATGCAGAGCGAAGCTACGTTAGATTAAATATACAGCAAGTCCAGGACTCCGACTCGTATCCCGCGTATAGGTTGCCGCTCGACGTGAAGGTGGTTGGGAAGGACGGTTCCAAAACAATGCATTTCCTGGTAACGTCCAGGGAACAATCGTTCGCGGTGCCCATGAACTCCAAGCCCTTATATGTATGCATAGACCCGGGATTCAAGCTGCCCAGGGTAATACAGTCAGATAAATCTCTTGAGGAGGCCAGGGCGGAGCTGGGCGATGGGGATGTCATGTGCCGCATCGAGGCCGTGGAAGCATTGACCAAGAACCCATCTTCACCATCCATGGAAGCCCTCGCCAAGGCATTGCTGGGCGACGAGTTCTGGGGGGGAGTTAGGGCGGAGGCCGCCCGAGCTTTGGGCCGCATCGGCACTGATGAAGCGAAGAAGGCATTGCTGGAGGCTTTGGAGAAGGAGGAGGCTCCCCGTGTCAGGAGAGCGATAGTCGAGGCCCTCGGCGAGTTCAAGCGCGATGAGGGGGGGTGCTGAGTAAGTTGCTGGGAATATTGGTGAACTCCAGGGAGAGCTACTACGTGAGATATTTGGCCGCCATAAGCGTGGGCAAACTGGGGGGGATTGAGAATGCTCGACAAGCATTGATGGATGCATTGGGGGGGTATGGTGGCCATAACTTCGTCATAACTCAAGGCGCATTGCTGGGGGGGCTTGGGGGGGAGCTGGGGGGGTTGGCGGATTCTGTGGAAATTATATCCAGCTATGCTAGGGGGGGAGATAAGCCGACCCCGGTCAGGGTTGCCGCAATTCAATCGCTGGCTAAGTTTCCGGGCAATAGGAGGGTGATCGATGAATTGATCGCGTTAAGCAAGGATGATAACTTCAGGGTGAGAAGTGCAGTGGTTGCGGCGGCGGGGGGGAGTTAAGAGATGATAGATTGCTTCCAGTGCTGGATAGGCTGGCTTCCCAGGACCCGGATGGAAGGGTGAGGCGCGCGGCCAGGGAGACCGCCGCCAGGGTCAGGCAGTTCATGGAGAAGGGAGAGGAGTACAGGAAATTGAGGGATGAGGTTGAGGAGCTTAGGCGCAGGGAGGTGGAGCTGGAAGAGAGGGTGGAGCGTGTGGAACGCAAATAGGATAGAAATAGATTTTTACCTAGAACTAATTTTGCCCATCGTCGCTTTCCTCCTTTCCCTTGCTTCTCAACATAACGTATTTTATGCAGTTATCGTCTATCTTGGACCCCCCCATCAACAGCATATCCTTATCGGAGTCAAGCACATACTCGCGTCCCACGGGCTTCGCAGTGCAGTGAATGCCAACATCCACTTCATCCACCGTGAATTCATCCGTTCCAATTATCTTGGCTATTGCTAGATCGCCCAGGTCGGGTACTAGCTTCGCGGGAACGGGGGGGGTATTTACGTCCAAGCTATCGACCCCCCCAATGGCCGTCTCCATGGGTGGAAATCCGAACAATTGCTTATATTTATTCACGTACTCCGCCCTGGAACTCCATCCACTCAGCATTGACTGGCGGGCGGCGTCTATGAATTCCTTCGTTCCTACATCCACTGGCTCGGCTATTCCCCCCCCACCTGCCTCCACTAATGCCCGTCGTGCACAGTGAAGCGTGGTTCCCTCCACCGTGATGGGCCTGCTTTCCTCGATCGCGTACATGGCGGTGCCCTTGGTCGACACCTTAGGCGATCCATCATATCCAGCGCCCAAGCAAATCAATCCGACGGTGGATATGAGGGGGGGTACCCGCTGGCCCGTATCCCCAACCCGCTCAGCATTTGGGATAACACGCTGGGCTCCACCCTGCCCAGCTCGGCATATGATGACTCCAAGAATATCACCCCCCCATCATCGTCGAAGTCCATCAATGGAGTCTCCAAGCCAAAGCCAGTCTCGAAGCCGTCGAATAGAGGCTTGTACCTTGATTTTATCCTGGACAAGGACGTGGATACATAGCTTCCTATCAAGGAGAGCATTTTATCCATCAATCGCTTGACCTCCTCCCCCCCATCGGGGCCCTCATTATTGTTGTTGGTAGACAATTCAAGTCCAATTAATTGTATTGGGGCCTTTTAAAATACGTTTCGCCCAAGCCGCTAAACGCTTTTATATTCCTTAGGCAAGGGGCTGTGGAGTGATGATTGACATGCCGAATGATCGGTGATTCCTCCCAGGGTAGCTGATTTGTCTTCATCCTATTATCAACGTCAAAGCCATTGCGTAGAATATGGCTAGGACCCCCCCGATAGGTAAATACCGTCAAAGGTTCCCATCCCCCCCCTATGTCTATTATGGCGGGCGCCATATCGATCACCTCCCCCCCAGATGCATTAGGTCGGCTCCTATCAAGCTGCCCAGCACGCCCACCATGTATGAAGCGGCGGGGGCTACGTTCAGGTATGAGGGGGGGGAGACTGCGTATACTAGAAGCGTGGTGACGGTGGCAGATATCAATGGGGGGGCAGGAATGCGGGGGGGTCACTATGCCCATGCCTGGAATGACCTTTGCCGACCTATTCACGGCCAGGGCTGTGACCAGGAGGGAGACCAAGACGGCCGCCATCAATCTATGGGAGAGGATCCACATTATGTAGCTCAAGGCAATTGACATCATCGTTGGAATGATGGCGCCGCCGACATTTATGGAGACGATGCTCCTCTGTATCTGCTGCATGAAGCCGGGCAGCTTGAATCGGAGACCCATGAATTCCACGGTAAAGTAGCTGGGCACCACTGCCCTCCTCCTCGTCTCGTACACGGCAACGTGCACTACGCTGGTCAGTAGGCTGAGTCCGGTTATCGTTAAGGCGACCAAGGCGCCATAGTATGCCGGGAAGCCAGTAGCTTGAATGCGAGGGCTAGGTTTATTATCGACATGGGTATCACGAATATGGCCAGCATGGAGTACAGTATCAATCTATACCCCCCCCAAGCGGCGAGAATATCATTATCTTAAACATGGATGCCCAGCTAAGTACTGAATAAATGCTTTGCTCCCCGGTTAATATTTATTCTACCCCCCCACAGAGGGCTTGATTCCATGATTGCAATAGTGACGGGCAGCGGGAGGGGGGGGATAGGCAGGTCCATAGCGGTGAGGCTGGCCAAGGAGGGCTTCGCCGTGGCGATCAACGTGAAGAGGCACTTGGATGAGGGGGGGGAGGAAACGTTGAGGGAGGTGGAGAGGTACTCAAGGGGGGGGATACTTGTTCAAGCAGACGTGGCCACTCGAGAGGGGGGGCTGCTGCTTTGGTGGGCGAGGCATTGAGGGCTTTCGGCTCCGTGGACGTGCTGGTCAACAATGCAGGTCTGGGAATAGCACGGCCGCTCGCGGAGGTGGACGAGGCTCTATGGGACAAGTTAATCGATACCAACCTGAAATCCGTCTACTTGGTCACGAAGGAGGTTCTTCCCCATATGATCGGAAAGCGGCGAGGCAGCATTATCAACATAACGTCAATAGCCGGCATGACGGGCTTGGCCAACCTGGTTCCCTACAGCGCGGCTAAGGCCGGCGTCATAGGCTTCACCAAGGCATTGGCGGCGGAGGTCGGCTCCATGGGCATAACCGTCAATGCAATAGCCGCGGGATTGGTGAAGACGAAGATGGGCGATTCCTTGGTGAAGTACGTGGGCAAAACCGAGGATGAGTGGGCCGCGGACCATACCCTGACCGGCAGCGCGGTGGATCCCGATGAGGTGGCGGAGTTGGTTGCCGTGCTGGCGACGGGCAGGATTAGGAACATGACGGGGGGGCAGGTGCTGGTTATCGACAGCGGTTCATCCCTGGTTGAGTCCCGCCGCTTCTCCAGCAGCGGTTAACCTACTCCCTGGGCTCCACCCTTATGTCCACGTTATACTTCCTCTTAAGTCCCTCCAGCTTGGGCAGCACTCTCGATATTGTTATGCCCATGTAGCCCTCCGGCACCCTGATCACGACGGTGTTGGGCCCCCCCCATACTCTATGGATAGCTCGCTTGGAGGGACGTACTTCCTAAGGGTCCTCGCTATCCTGCTTATAACCCTGTAATCCCCCATGCTGGGCCTTAGGCCTCTCCCTCCCCCCTTATGGGCACCACGAACGTCTCCTCCCCCGAACACGTACACCTCGTACTCCGCGTCGCCGTTTATGAAGTCCCTCACAGTGACGACGGGACGCGCCAAGTCCTGCTCCCTCATTCCCTCCGGTATCTTGACCGACATCTCCAGCGAGTAAACCTTGCTCACGTCTCCCTTATCCATGAATATTATGGTGTCCATTATGGACGGCAACATCCCCCCCAGCTCCACCCTACCTATGAATCTCTGTATGGCATCTATGGGCGTTGTTGCATGCACGACGCCCACCATCCCTATGCCCGCCAGCCTCAAGTCTACGTACACCTGGAAATCAGCGGTGTCTCTCATCTCGTCAAATATCGTGTAATCGGGCCTGGAGAGGAGCAGTATATCGTGTATTTCCTCGGATGAAGCCATGGTTTTGGATAACTGCGTGACTTGGGGCGGCAGTGTCATGTCCCTCGGCGATTCTATTGTCTTGACTATCCTATTCTTAGATAAATAGAACTCGGCCAGCGCTTGGGCGAACGTGGTCTTGCCGGCGCCCGGCGAGCCCGCTATTAATATGCCCTCCGCCCCCCCCTCCTCCAGCCTGGCCAGCACCTTGGGATGCAGGGAGTAATCCTCTATCCTGCGCTTGACGAGCGGCTTGACGGCGGTTATCTCTATGCCGTCGGAGACGGGCGGGAACACGGCCACCACCCTTATATCCTTGTGCTGGATTATGAGCGAGTGATCCCTCCTCACCTCTATCATGGTATCGTTGCTCCTGTGAGCCATGGATATGAGCTCCCTCACCATCTTCTCCAACTGCTCCCTCCTCATGGGTTCCGACCCCAGTGGAACCATCTCCCACGCCCCAGGCTTTCCCCCCCTCTTGCCCAGGGGGGCGCCACGTCCTCCTTCAAGTGAACCGACATCAACCCACCCTCCAACTGGAACATCCTCTCCAACTCAGCTGGCTTGTCCTTGCCCAGGTATAGGTACTTCACCCTCATTATCTCGCAGATGTTCTTGGTAGTTTGATCGCTGGTGACCAGCGTCGCGCCCAATTCCCTCGCCACCTCCCTGGCTATAACGTCGACGTCGTCCGTCCGCCCAACCTCCCTGGGCACGGTGTCTATGTACTCTATCCTCACGGAGTCCGTGAGCCCCATCTTATTCAAGGCATCGCTTATGTACTCCAACTCCTCTATCCCAGCTTGCCTATGGAAGACCCCTTCCTCTCCTCCTCCTCGAATAACCTAACCATCAATGAATGAATCAATATCTTCC
>BBBF01000032.1 GCA_001315925.1 Thermocladium modestius JCM 10088
CGCATGTTCCACGCCGCCACCTCCGCGAGCGCCATGTCCAGCGGGCTATCCACGTACTTCGCCAAAACATCGCTGGCCCTGAGGGGCTTTGGCGCGGTCGTCCGCATCAGGAATGGTATTAGGTACTCCGGTATGAATAATAAATTCTTGGAGGCGTGCATCAATACTCCCGCCCTCAATAGATCGGTCATGCTGCAGTCCCGCCTAGCCATTAATAACTGCATCCTTAGATTTACCTCACTAGCCTGGGCCTTCATGTAGTGCCACAACAAGCCCAGCGCGTCCTCCGGTACTCCCAAATCATCCAGT
Organism: Thermocladium modestius JCM 10088; assembly: GCA_001315925.1. Taxonomy (GTDB): domain Archaea; phylum Thermoproteota; class Thermoprotei; order Thermoproteales; family Thermocladiaceae; genus Thermocladium; species Thermocladium modestius. The sequence continues at coordinate 310 of BBBF01000032.1, forward strand.
CTCCTCCTAACCAAGCCTTCAATTAATCCGTGCCTTCCCTCCAATTCCTTCAGCTTTATCGTCTTCTTCTCCTCGTCCAATGATAATTCCTTCCTGTACCTATCAAATAGCGTCTTATAGCCGTTACCGTACCTCAACGAATAATCCATCTCCAGGGCCTCCTCATCCGCCGCCTTCAATGCTTGATATTGGGCCTCCGCGTCCTCCGCGTCCTCATAACTCATTGAGCAATGCCAAACGAACCGGACTTAATAATGCTTTTCCTAATCCATAACTAACCTCTCCCAGCCCCCCCTCGGAGTGGGCTTGCTCGCATTAAGTCAAGCAACGCCATGGACCTAGCGCTCGATGGCGTTCAGCTCCACGCGTCCTTCTCCTCCTTAACTCCGTTAAGGTAAAAATTTAATAAGAGATTTCGTGCCGTGTTTCGCATGCCGTTCAGCCACACCAAGGACGTCGGTCCAGCCGGTAGGTTTGGGGCTAGGTATGGAGTTGGCATAAGGCGCCGAGTTGTTCAGATAGAGGTTAAACAGAAGGGGGGGAGGCATAGGTGCCCTAGGTGTAAGTCTGTCACCAGGATGAAGAGGATAGCCCTTGGCATATGGCAGTGTCCCAAGTGCGGCTTCACGTTTGCCGGAGGCGCGTGGGCTCCTCAAACCATCATGGGGAAGACGGTGGCTCCCGAGGAATTGAAGAACGTTGAGAACCTCAAGGCGCAGTGGAAGGTTAAGAATAAGAAGTGATGATGATCCTCATAACGACGTCGAGAAATCCATCCCAGCGAACTCGGCACTTCATCAATGAATTGATCAAGTGCATCCCCGGCTCGGCCAAGTTAAATAGGGGGGCAAGACCCCGCTTAGGCTATTGCTGGGGGGGAGATCCGTTGATGACACTGTAATTCAGGTGGTAGAGCGAAGTGGGAACCCGGCGGCGATCAATGTATATAGGAGGGGGGGGAAGCTCGAGATCGGCATGGAATTAAGAGGAGTTAAGCTTCTTCAAGACATGCACGTGGTAAGGCATCGCCCCGCCTCGTCCCTGGTGATGGTTGGCACAGCGTGGGTGGCGGATGCATTAAGCCAGGCCCTGGGGGGGGTTCAATTATATCCATCCGTTGATCCAGGGGGGGAGTTGCGAGGAGTAAGCGATGCAATTGCGGTAATGATGAGAACGGAGTATGGGTGGCGATTGGAGTTCTTGGATGGCTTAGACCTGGGTCCATGTGGACCGGCCATCAGCATATCCGGCGTCGAGGCGGTGACGCTATGAGGCTATATTCACGGTGTGCGGCGATAACGCCGATTTGATGGCATCCGTTTTCCGGGCATTGGAGAAGGAGTTCAAGTCCGGGAAGGGATTAGTAGAGGCTAGGTTGATGCCGAACGGCTGCTTGGAGGTGATCGCGACGGCCAAAGATTTAACCGGTCTGAGAAGCTTGGTGAATGGGGTGGCCAAGAGCATTTACTTGATTGAGGCATCCATTTCTATAATCTCCAGCGGGGGGGGAGGCGACTCGGGAGCCGGGAGGGATTGATTTGATCGCTCAGGCACGCGGTTTGGTACTTGGTGGGCAAATTTTTAAACCTTGAATGCCCGGCTCTACTATGTCGTCGTTGCCCCCCATCAGTTAGGGCGGACTTGGAGAAGCTGCAGGAGTTGGACACGCAGCTGCAGCAGCTATTGTTGAAGAAACAACAATATGAAGCAGAGCTGAAAGATATAGACAGAGCCATAAGCGAGATAGAGAAGCTAACCCCCCCTGATGCGAAGCTATACAAGGCGGTGGGCACGTTCTTGATATCGGTTAACAAGGACCAAGCGCTCCAAGACCTGAAGGATAGGAAGGAATTGCTGGACCTACACGTGAAGACCCTAGCTAAGCAGGAGCAAATGCTTAGGAAGCAGATGAGCGATATAGAGACCAGGGTTAATAGCTTAATGCAGGGTGGTTCCGTTGGGGGGGCAGGAGCGGCCCCCGGCGGAGGCTGAGCTGTCCAGGATAATAGAGATAGCAAGCAAGGCCACTGCCGACTTCATAGTATCCAAGGTCCCCAGGGACTTCCTGGAGGGCTTTAATGTGAATATAGAGGTAATGGATCCACAATCCCTCCTGATCTCCGTTGATGTGGATGTAGAGGTCACGGATGGCGATGCCAAGTCCCTTGCAGATGAAGCGTCCCAGTACTGCCTAAACATCTTGGATAGCTTAATTAGCATGCACCTAAGGGGGGGCCAATTAGATGGAAGAAGCGATAGCGAGATCATTGGATCTATTCAAGAAGAGTCAAGAGGCAGTGGTGGCAGTTCACCGAAACCCTGACTTAGATGCAGTCGCTTCATCCGTTATCCTGAATTCCTACCTAACCATTAACGGCAAGAGGACCTGCATGGCAGCGGAGGGCAAGCCCTCATCTGATGCGGCAGCTGCATTGAAGTCTGTGGGCCTCTCCGTAGATTACGGGAAGTGCGATGCCTCTAACTCCGTCTTGGTCATACTTGACACGGCATCGCAAGTCCAATTGGGCGAATCCGTGAGGGGGAGCCCCCCCACTGCAACTATAATAATCGATCACCACGCGGTGAGGAACCTAAGCGGGGACGTGGAGTTGGTCGATCCATTATCTCCAAGCACGGTTGAGCTGGTGTTCGAGTTGACCAGCGCGGCCGGGTTCAGGCCTGACCAAAGGACTGCCCAACTAGGGCTGCTGGCGTTGGTGGGTGAAACGGGGGGGAGGTTCCTGAGGGCTGGCGCGAGGACCCTCGAGACCGCCGCGGCCATGATAAGGCTTGGCGCCTCTTATGGAGATGCGTTGGCCATGCTGAGGAGGGAGGAGGATAGGTCTACCAGGATGGCGCTCCTCAAGGGGGGGGTCTTGAGGATGAGGGCGTATAGGCATGGGGGGGATGATGTGTATTGCGTGACTGAGGTGGATGCCTTTGAATCCCTCGTGGCTGGCAAGATGTTGGAGCTGGGGGGGTGCACGGCGGCCTTCGTCGTGTCCGACCACGATGATGAGGTCAGAGTCATAGGGAGGAGCAGGGGGGGAATGGATATACCTCCATGCTTCAAGTCATGGGCAAGGCAAGCGGCGGCGAGGGGGGGGCGGGCATAGGGAGGCGGCTGCATTGACGGTTAGGGGGGGGAGCGAGCGTTGAGCGGGTGATGGGTTTATTGGTGCGCTCCATAAAGTCCCGCGGCGCTTCCCCGATGAGGGGGGGTGAGCCGATGATGGGTAAGGCCTACGTTGTGGAGTATTACGATAATCTGGCCAACTCTTACCTGGAGCTTTACGGCTCTGAGTCTCTGAGTGGTTATCATAAGGCCGCTTACCTGGTTAGGCGGGGGGGGTCCAGGGTGCTGGATCTTGGCTGCGGCATGGGGGGGGCTCGGCGCGGGGTTACTTCCTTGGGAGTTCCCGCTACGTTGGAGTGGATGTTTCGTTGGGCATGTTGAGGCTCGCCAACTTGGGACGCCGATTTGGTGTGTGGGGATGGGGAGATGCTGCCGCTCCGCGATTCCAGCTTCGATGTAGTGATCATGATAAACGTGGTGGATTCCGAGAGGGGGGATTCATTGATGCGGGAGGCGGCGCGGGTGGGATCGTTAGTGGTCGCGGTGTCGCCCAGGGAAAGCGATAATTTATTCCTGATGAGCAGGGGGGGAGCCATCATCCCCCCCGAATAGGTGCGTTGATGAATTCACCTAGCATTAACACCTATTTGAAAATAATGGAATCAAGTACATCGTGATTGATGAGTTTTATTTTGAGAATTTGTTTCTTTTGAATCGCATCACGCATCCATTCGCTGCCGCTGCGATGGCAGTGCCAGCGTCGGATCGCCGTATATGAGGTCCAGCGCCTCGGTTGGCGGCCGTCTCGCGTTCATTTTCTTTGCATCGGCCAGAGCCTCACCGCTGAGCAGGTACTTGGCCAGCCATATTTTTTCCTTAATCGCCTCGTTGATCTTGTTTTTCTTGTCGTTGGGAGATATTTTCCCTATATATGTCATTTGGGTCACCTCTTTATTACCTCGTTCGGGAAAAATAGAGAAAATACCGGCTTAAAAGCCGTTCGGTTTTAGGGTTAGACCCTCCAATTATAACTACCACGAGTTAAGTACTACTATATTAGAATATATAGAGATATCCATGGATATAAAAGAAAAGATAAAAAGAGCTCGGGCAGGGACGGCTAGTGCTGCTCAGGTCCCTGCTCTATATACCGGCAAACAAGCCCCCCGCTACATACAGAGCGCGCTCTCTATGACGGAGAAACCGGATGCGATTATATTGGACTTAGAGGATGGCGTGCCCAACGATCAGAAGGACGCCGCCAGGCAATCAATTCCCGAGGAAGTCGCCGCGTTGAGATCATCATATAGGGTGTTCATAAGAGTGAATTCGTATGGATCGCCGTGGTTCGAGGACGACTTGAAGGCGGCGGTGAATTGCGATGGGGGGGTGCTGCTCCCCCCCAAGGCCACTCCTGAGGGGGTGGCCGCCGTAATCGGAAGACTCGCCTCGCTGGGCGTTGTTCTTCCCGTGATTCCCCCCCTCGTCGAGAGCGCGGCTGGCGTTGTTAACGCGCATTACATGGCCTCCATGAAGCAGGTGATGGCATTGGGATTTGGGGCCGGGGATTTGGCCGTGGATCTGGGCTTGACGTGGAGCAAGGATGGGCTTGAGTATGGCTACGCGCGGATGAAGATCCCCCGTGGACGCGGCCGCCGCTGGGGGGGTGATTGCTTTGGATGGGGGGGTCTACATGGATCTAGATGATTTGGAGGGATTCGAGAGGGATTCAAGCATTAGCAGGAGGTTGGGGGGGTTCAAGGGCCGCCAAGTGGTTCACCCCAATCAAGTGCCCATAGCCAATAGGGTGTATGCCCCCCCCACCGAGTCCGAGATAGATTGGGCCAAGAAGGTTGTCCAAGAATATGAGAAGGCCGCATCAACGGGGATCGGGGCCATACGAGTCGACAATGAGTTGGTGGATTACATGCATTACAAAATGGCGAGGAGAATACTGGACACCTATGAGGAAATAAAGAAGCGAAAGCAGTGATGCCTCGCCGCTGGATAATCGATTAGGGCAGTGAAGGCTTAATTAGAAGCGATGAGGTTACGTGTAATTCAGTGCGGTGGGAATGACTTGGAATAATCCGGTAAGGTGGGTAATTACTCCATCTTTCCAGTAAAGTCAGGAGGGCGGTGAAGCAATCCTCTAAGAAACTCATCAAATGGGTACACGACATGTAGGGGGGGAGGAAGGACGACCCCACCTCTCGGCCCAACCCTAAACGATTTGAGGGGGGGTAATGGAAATAATGATCCCCTCCTGGCGATTGAGTAAGAGGGGGGGATTCGACCAACCTCCTCACCGCCTTGAGGGGGGGCTGGGGGGGTTCCCGGGGGGGTCTTGGGGTTTACTCTCCTTTAGGGCTACTCGTTGCTTCATCGCGGCGGTCGGCATTGTGGGGGGTACACCCCCCCGCTCCCAAGAATCAACCAACCGCCGAAACAATTACACACTTAACAAAAACATAACCCCACCTTAAAAGGCAAGGCTTATCCTCTCTATCACAGCCTTAAGTAGATCCAACCTCTGCCTGCCTTCTAACTATTTCGCCAACTCCTGCCTTCACTATGGAGACTCCAGCGATCAATTCTTCCTCCCCCCCCATGTTCCTGGTCCTCATCGAGTTCTTGCAAGCCACGATCCTGGCTCCCCTACTCATTAGGTCCATCACGCTTCCCTCTCTAGGAGTTCCCCTCCTTACTGCCTCTATGGCTGATTGGTGGAATACCACCTCTACCTCAGCATCCGGCATGTCGTCCAACAAGTTCCGGCACGAAACCAATGCCCCGTCCACTTTATCTAGATCGGATACTTGAATTATTACCCTATGAACCATGTTTTCCTTACGCATTTATGGTAAATAAGGATTTGGTTCTCCCATTGGCGGCGCTGGCTCTGGGCAAAGCAATATTAAATCTCCGTTAATTGCTCATTTCATGGTGATTGACGTAACTCTTGCTGGCGTTAATGTGTTGGAGGATGTAGTCGGCGACTTATCTGGGGGTTAAAATAACCATGGCCGGCAATCAATGGTTTGCAGCTAGGGATGTGTTGAGCATTTTGAACTCAAGCGGAATTAAGGCGGTTATTGAGACAATACCGCCCGGTTTAGCCAGGAGGAGGGCGCTGGGGGAAGCCATGAGAATTGGAGGACTAGTGATGGATTACAGACCCGAGATAGCGTCGCTTCCTCCGTCAATGCTAAACGGCATTGAAGTCGCCGATTCGTTTGAATACGTGGAAAACGATGTTGTGATCGCCTACGTGGGCAAGCCCGTGCTAACGTGGTGTGACCTACGAGATCGACGAGTGGCAATTCCGAACCCGATGACGGAGGGCATTGGGGCTATGTTCGCCAAGGCCTTCCAGGATAATTGCGGCGGCTACGATGAATTAATCGCCGGGGGGGTGCCTTCTTAACCAAAATACACCACAGGGAAATACCGGCCTTGATCAATGCGGGCATGATAGATGCAGGCATAGTTTGGAGGACGGAGCTATTTACTGGCGCCTGGATTACTCGGCGCCGCAGCCTAGGTTAGTGGGTAGACTAGCCATGGCATTAATGCCGTGGGCCAGCAGCGATGCTCGGCGGGCATATAACATGCTCAAGTCAAATAGGGTGAGGGAAATATACGAGAAACATGGATTTAGGTGGGTGGGCCCCACGACTTGAGATCGCAGTCTCCATAATATATGGAAGGCGAGTCATGATGGTTCATTTGCTTCATTGCTGGGAATTGTAGGATCGGCTTGATCATATATACATGGTTACGCCTCCATATACCTCCTCCAAGAAGGCGTTTGCGTCCTTTATGTCGTCCACTATGTCTAGCAAGTCCTCCTTCTTCACGCCATACGTGGCTGCTGCCAGCGGGCAAGCATATATGTGAAGCTTGTCCCGAACGTGTTTTTTAGGTCTGCCAAGGCCTCTGGCCAGTTCTGGAACTTGCCTTGCTTTATCATTTCTTTGACGTTGCCCAGGAACGCACTCAAGTACTTCTCGTATTCCTTAAGCACGATTGAATAATCCTTAATATCATCGCTCCACAACTTGTTTGCCGTGTCCTTCCTAAACGCCACCAGCCCTCGTTGACTAAGTGAATGGTTACCCGCCACCCCATTGATAGCGCCGCGGCCGTGTAAACCACGACGCAGCACACCCTGTTGGCGGCCCCAGACGCGAACACTATCCCGAGCTTTTTCTCCTCCATATGACCGGTACGGCACTCATGGCTAAAATACTTTTAATTGAATGCAGAAAATACGATAGTGTGCATAAAATGCTATACTGCTGCCGCCGCCATTGCCACAGCAAAGCTTATGAAGTAGCTCACGTCGGCCCCTCCCATAATTGATGATATGGGACCCGTGAAGGGGATTAATCCCCCCCCGTCGCCGCGCTGAGGTTCATGAATGGAATCGACACTGCAAGTCCGATCGCGTATGCAGCTATGGATTTAAAGTTGAATTTGACCGGCTCCTCCACGTTTTGCTTAGTCACCCTCCGCTTGATGTAGTAGGACCCAATGACTACGCCTATCCATGGAGTTATCCAGTAATCCAGCATCAATAGGAATCCCTCGAAGTAACCCTCGAAATTCAACCCTCCTACCACCGCCAGCGCGATTCCGGCCGTTACTGCCAATATAGTGGCGGATTGCCTCTTCATGCGTGGATACAAAACCATGGCCGACAGCGAGTTGGTGTATAAGTTAAGCACGTTGGCCGCCAGCGCGCCTAGGAAGAGGGCGATAATTGCCAGTGCGGAGAATGCACCGCCGAACCTCCCCCATTAATTGAGCCAAGACGGCTGGAGAGCCAGTGGAGTTCCCCGTCGCCGCGCTGGCTAGGAAGCCCACCGCCTCGCTCCATGCGCTAGCCAACGCCCCGCCAGCCATGGCTCCCACGACTATCTTAGCCTTTCCTGTGTTCTCCGGCAGGTACCTGCTATAATCGCTGGCATATGGTCCCCACGACATTATGTAGCTGAACACCGTGGCCAGTCCCACGGCCACCAGCTCCGGGTTAACGCTTCCCCCCAGCGGCGACTGGCCGCGCTGTGATTATGGCCACCGCGGCAGCCACGGCAAACAAAGCCCCCCCCAGCGCCACCGATAGCCACTTCTCCATTTTATGTATGGCATCGTATCCGTATAATGCTATAATAAATTGAATTGCAACCGAGGCCACCGTTGAGAGGGAAAGCGGAATGCGCGGCAGCATGAATGATATTAAGTAACCCCCTATTATGGCGTTCACGGAGAACCAACCTATGGTGGATACCCAATTGGCCGCCGCGAAGACGGCGTTCCCCCCCCGCCCTCCGAATACTCCCCCCCTCGAAATCATCATTTGAGGATAACCGAACTCAGGCCCCCCCATTGCTGCCAACAACCCAACGAGGAGGCCGCCCGCTATATTTCCAATCACCATTATGGAGACTAGGACTTGTATGGGCAGGCCAAGCGAGTATAGTATTGCGCCCAGGCCATAATCGGCCACGGTTAAATTGCTGGCTAACCATAGAGTGAATTGATTTATGGGATTTCCATGTCTCTCAGAGGATGGCACGTGCTCGATGCCCAGCCTCTCCATGAATAGCCCCCCCCACCCGCGACTCCTAGATTCGCTGGCAGCGGCAAAAACCATCATGAGGCGAACCAAGAAGGAAAGCGGTTTTAGAGCGGGCAGAGCCGAAAACTGCATTTCTCGTGTACTGCAACTATTTAAACTGAAACGGTTTTTCGCGAATATGTACAAGATAAGGGACATCGCGTGGACGGATCTCTTAGATGTAATAGAGACGTATTATTCATTCTATGATGAGGTGAATGATAACCGGGACCTCGGTTTAATACTTTACTCCAGCAAGCCCTCGTTCGAGGATGAGGTGAAGTGGTTCTCTGACAGGATAATCGATGTACGTGCCGGCCGCGTGGTCATGAAGGTCGCCGAAGTCGACGGCAGGGTAGTGGGTTGGTGCGACATAGTGCCCCTCAGGATTAACTCCGAGGTTCAACACGTGGGAGTGCTCGGCATATTGGTTAGGAGGGGGGGGTATAGGGGGGGGAAGGGGGGGTTGGGGCTCCTCGCTCTTGAGAAGCGCGTTGGAGGAGGGCAGATCGAAGTTCAGCAAGGTTAGATTGGAAGTGTTCTCAGTGAATGAAGTTGCGATTCGCCTGTATGAGAGGGCCGGCTTCAATCGCATCGGGGTGTTCCCCCCCGGGAGGTGCGGAGAGGGAGTGCCTTCTTTGATGTAATAGTTATGGAGTATTATTACTAATTTTACATGGAAAAGAGAGATTTGGTTTCCTCCACCGGGGCTCGGGCCCCGGGGGGGAGGTCGATTTTTACCGCCCTTGGGTTTACCCCCCCCGCACTGGGCGGTGCCCAAATCTTTACTCCAGTATCTTATTATTTCACAGTTTATTAAACTTTTCGCCATTATTAAATTGATATTATCATAAATATATGTCAATAAATCTTCACATCAACGATGCGGGCCACCCTATTCATGAATATCTTTGCGACGTCCAGCTTCGCCCTCTTCACCGCATCGTCTCGCTTTATCACCACATCGGGCTTGAACCCATAGACATGGATGATTCGTGCCCCCCCATATACGCTGCTATGTAGGCCGCCCTATCTCCATCGGTGAACCCGGGCGGAAGTATTGAGCATCCCGTAGGCCATGATTGGACGGTGGGTATTATTCTGGCCATTCTACCCGCGTAACCCTTGAAGATGCCCATATTATCGCCGTGCGCGTGCCCCCCCAGCACCACACCATCATAGCCGATCAACTTTTCCGGCTCGAAGTCGAAATCCGTCACCACCACGTCGGGCCTTATTCCCATCCCGGATAAAATGGAGAGGGACCTGCCCTCCACGGCAATAATCAATCCCCCCCGTTGCCTGGGCTTCTCGGCCAACGCTGGCATGACTATGGTTACTTCGCTCCAATCCAGTCCACGCAGATCGCTCAGCGGCGAGTTGCAGAACTGGGGCGCCTCCCGCGCGGCAACCGCGTCGCCGGAGAAGTTGAGCCCGGTATTCGCGAGTAGATGGCCCTGGTGAGCTCGTACTCCAGCGGGTCTAGGACTAATCCCATCTAGTTTCAAGCATAGCCTCCAGTATTTCCCTGTTTCGCGTTTTCCGGGGGGGTGTTTCGACTTGCTCAGCAATGTAAGGATAATGTTTATTAATCGACGTTGGAATTGATTCGCTATGAGTATGGCATACATCGTCTTGGATGCATTGGGCGTTGCTGCATTGGACGAGAATGGCAACGTCATAGACAAGGAATTATTCGAGGGAGACGTGGATGAGATAGCCCGTAAATTGACGGCGATGGAGCAGGGACAGGCGATAGATGAGGTAATTGCATTGATAAGCAGGTTGAAGGGAAGAGGCGTGTCCGCAGTATCCCTGGAGCATAAGGAGATGGCGCGAAATGTGAGCCTGAAGGAGACCGGTGTTGAGGTGAAGGCGGAATTGCCGTCCAAGGTAGGCTCATGTTCAGAAGCCAGTTCAAGGATAAATACGTCGCCTCCCTCTACGGGTTGAGCTTTGAGGAGTACAAGGATAAATTGTTCGAGGCCACCGTGGCGCAGACCAGGGGGAAAGATAAGGCAGACCGCGGAGAAGAGGGACCTCTTCATTGCTCAAGCCATAAGTGCAGTTGATGATATGGATAAGATACTGAATCTATACGCCTCTAGGATGAAGGAGTGGTATGGTCTCCACTTCCCTGAACTGGATGGATTGACTAGGGAGCAAATAGAATACGCCAAGTTGGTGTTCGAGCTTGGCCAGCGGGATAACTACACCATGGATAATATACTCAAGGCAGTTCCAGAGCTGCAGGAGGACAGGGCGAAGAAGATAGCCGAGGCTGCCAGGAGGAGCGTCGGGGCATCCATGACTGACTGGGATATACAACAAATAAAATACATAGCCAAGCAATTCATTGATCTATATAACGCCAGGAACGAGGTGACGCAGTACATAGATGATGCCATGAAGGACGTCGCGCCGAACATACGCGAACTTGTGGGTTCCCTGCTGGGTGCCCGTCTAATAATGCTGGCCGGGGGGGGCTTGATGAGGTTATCCATGATGCCGGCCTCAACAATTCAAGTGCTGGGCGCGGAGAAGGCGCTGTTCAGGGCATTGAGAACCGGCAGCAGGCCACCGAAGCACGGCATTTTATTCCAGTTCCAGGAAATATTCAGGGCGCCCCCGGTGGCAGCGCGGCAAGATAGCGAGGGCGTTGGCCGCCAAGCTGGCTATAGCGGCTAAGGCGGACGCGTTCACTGGGAACTTCATAGCGCCTAAACTTAAGGAGGACTTAATGAAGAGGATACAGGAAATAAAGACCCTCTACGCCAAGCCCCCCGCGAAGAAGCCGGAGCAGCACCAGGAGCGGCATGTAGGGGGGGAGGAAGGAGCGGGGGGGGAGGAGGCAATGGAGGGGGGGAAAGAGATAATAAGAGCGGGGGGGGATGGGCGATATAGATGTCGATAAAGGCAGTGAGCGTTGAGGAGCATGAATTCAAGGGCGTTTACTGGGTCCACTTCGAGGACGGCAGCGCCAGGCTGGCCACGGTCAATTTAACTCCAGGGAGGCGGGTGTATGGGGGGGAGCAATTGATAAACATGAACGGCGTGGAGTACAGGGTGTGGAATCCATATAGATCGAAGCTGGCCGCCGCTTGATGAATGGGCTGAAAGTAATGCCCCCCCTCGGCGAGGGAAGCGAGATATTATACCTGGGAGCAGCCAGTGGAACCACGGTGAGCCACATGAGTGACATAGTGGGGGGGCCCAGCGGCACTATCTATGGAGTTGAGTTCAGCCCCCAGGGTTTTCAGGGAGTTCATGGAGAGGATAATAGACCAGGGCCGCCGCAACGTGATACCTATACTGGCGGACGCCAGGTACCCGGAGCAGTACATATCCATTGTTAAGAAGGTAGACCTAGTCTATATAGACGTGGCCCAGCCCTTCCAGGCCAAGGTATTGGCTGACAACGCTGATGTGTTTCTCAACAAGGACGGGAGGGTGGTGCTTGTCATAAAGGCCATGTCGATAGACGTGACCAAGGAGCCGTCTGAGACGTTCAAGCGGGAGATAGATGCCCTAAAGGAGAGGGGATTCGACGTAGAGACCACGGTTCACTTGGAGCCCTACGACGTGGCTCACGCATTGGTGGTCGGCAGGAAGATATAGCCGCAGGATCCTGGGAATCACATGCATCAACATCGTCATGCAAGGAAAGGCTTATATTTCGGTCCATCAATGCATAGACGTGGAGGTCCTGGAGGAAACCATTAGATACCTATCAAGGACGGGAAGGACCGTTATTGTATCGGACGGCAAGTACAGCTATACGATAGCCTCCAAGACCAAGAAAGGCCCCACACTAATTAAGGTAACCACCGATGGAGGCGACGTGAGCGAGGATAACGCCATAGATCTCCTGGCTTTCTCCAAGCTGGGCATCATGACCATGATAGTGGCGGAGAGCAATGGCGGGGGGGAGAAGCTTGAGGACGACACGGTGTACCGGAGGGATGGGATATCCATGATAAACCCAAAGACCCTGGGCAACATCGCTGAGGGCAGGATGCCCAAGCTATTCAAGGAGAGAGGCATGATAAAGGCCAAGGTAAACGGCCGCGTCCTGCGGAGGATGAGGCAGGAGCACTCGCTTAGCCTGGGTGATCTAGCGGAGGCCCTGTCAGTGGGCAGGCGGACCATTTATGAGTATGAGAAGGGAGGAATGGAAGCGGCAAGCGAGCATGCGCTGGCGTTGGCAGAGCTATTCGGGGGGGAGGAGGTGCTTGAGGACGTCGATCTGACCCCCAGGGATCCCGGGGGGGCTTCTATCAACAAGAGAATCACGAAGCTGCGCGCAGGCGACGTGGTGGTCAACGCTCACCTCCTTGCATCGGCGCACGCCCGGTTTGCCGAGTTCTCCAACCTCCGCCTGCTGGACTACGACGTGAGGGAGGAGGCGGTAAAGATAAGCGAGATCCTGGATATAGGGTATGCCGTTGTGGATGATGGAAAGATAGAGGTAATCAGGCCCAGCCAAGCCGCTCGAAATTAATGTGGGGAGCCACTTAACGCTGAAATCAGCTTCGCGAGCTTGTGATCCCCCTCGATCTTAAATCCATCCACTGCGAAGTGCGTCCTCCACACCCTTACTCCAATAGATGATGCTGTCTCCATCAATGCATCTATGGATGGGGGGTGAAGCCCATTACGCGTCCCAACTCGCTTAATCTAAAGTAGAGCGGGGGGGGCAATGGATTCCTTACTCAATGCCTCCATGAATGCCTTCACGTCATCGCCCGCCTTCCTGACTGCCCCCATCCATGAACTCCGGATCCATCAATCCACCTATCCACACCGGCCCCCCCAAGCCGGGGGGGCTCCTATTGGGTATCCGCGCGTTAACCACCGCTTCAGCGTCCTTGGGTTATATCCATAGAAGCCCATGTTCCTCAGCGACTCCACGGCATCCGCCTGTCCTTGGATACCACAACGCATGCCCTATAGTAATGCCTCTCGTGGTATCCAATCAAGGGAATCACGCCGGCATCCAGCACCAATGCCTCCCTCACAACAAACCCAATCAATGCCCTAAGCCCCCCACCTCCCTTGAGAAGGGCACCCTTAATGGGAATACTCCATACCGCCTAACCGCCTTATTGTAATGCCTCCCCTCAAGCACGCCCAAGTCCGTTGCTGTTAGGCATAGTAATCCACCATCGCGGAGCGCCCTTACTGCGGATGAAATGAACGGCGCAGGGGGGGATCCAAACGGGTCTAGATCAACGACATCGCATTTCACCCTGGACAGCAGCTCGTTGGCGTCTCCCCTAACCGCCTCAGCTCTATCGCTAACCCCCCCGTTTCTCTCTAAGTTCCTCATAATTAAGGCATGCGCCTCCCGGCTTAGGTCTCCCATCACTACCTTGGAGACTCCATCGACCTCCAGCAAGTACCGGATCCCCCCCCTAACGCCGCTTCCCGAGAGGGGCTCGCACACGGTGCCCCCCCGCCTCCCCCCTGGAGTCCATGAATGCCCGGAGGACGGCCACGGATATTGATCTGTTGTTGCTCATCAATGGATTGAAAAACACGGGTGCCTTGGCTGGCTCCGGCCTGCCTCCCACCGTATATTTCATGGGGGGGTTGGGAACGAGTATCCTGGCCTTGCCCTCCACCACCTCCACTAATTCCTCGATGTTCACCGATGAGTTGTTGAAATAGGCGTTTAAATACATGGCAGTTGGATGGGTTATACGCTGAGCGTGGGGGGCTTCAATCAACGGTAATGCTTTAAATGGCCGTCCCTCGCCTAGACCAGTGATAATAGGCGTAGCTGGGCTTCCAGGGGGGGCCGGCAAGACACGGTGAGCAGGCTCCTCGGGGAGGCTGGGTTCAGGGTGTACTCAATGGGTGATATAGTTAGGCGCCGAGCGGCTGAGCTGGGCATGTCCACCGATGAGGCATCAGTGTACCTCCGCATAACAAGGGGGGGGCAAGGGCAGTGGTGGTGGACCTCATTAATGAGATGGAGGAGGGCAATGCCGTGGTTGAGGGGGGGTTGAGAAGCGTGGATGAATTGGACGCCCTCAGGGAGAGATTTAATTCCGTCTTCTTGATATACGTGGCTTCATCCATGGGCGTCAGGTTCAGTAGGCTCAAGAACCGCGGGAGGCCGGACGATCCAAGGAGCCCAAGCGACTTGATTGCGAGGGATTACAGGGAGTTGAAATTCGGATTGGCGGAGCTGATAAGCAGGGCGGATAGGATTATCTTGAACGATGATGGATTGGAGTCGCTACGCGAGTCAGTAAGGAATATAATCCAGGCCATTGTGTAGGCTCGATGGAGCTCTCGGTAAAGGCGGCGGTGAATCCAACGGAGGATCCAAATAAAGTAAAGGCGGCCGTGCTGAACTTGGTGGACATGGAATTAACCATGGTGGAGGAGAACGGTCAGAGCTACGTTGTGGGGGGTCAGCCACTCCCTTTCCTCGCTGTCGCCGCTTAGAAAATTGATCGGCAAGGCTGGCATAGCTAGGCTGGCCAGGGAGGTGCTTCGCAGCAGCGCCGTGGGGGGGACACCATAGAGATAAAACTCCACAAGCAAGCGGCGTTTGCCGGCGCTGTCTCCTTCGTGTCGCAAGATGGGGGGGAGAGCCCCATGGGCCCCATAATAATAACCATAACTGCTGTAGATCCAGGCAAGGTAATAGACTGGATAGCGCCGCCGCCCAGGAGGCTAGATGGGCTTCATAGATAGAAGATAATTGATCAATATTATCAGTATAGCTATGTTGAGGAACAACATGAAGAACGCCATTATTCTATAAACCCTGCTGGTGACTTCCTCCAGCGGCGTGTAGGCTATGGCTGCATTGAACCAAGTCTCCTTTATGGTGAGTATCGTCAATAACATGGAGACTAGCCACGGCAGCACCGCCAACACGTCGGAGTTGAGTGTGTACGGCTTAGCTAAGCTTATGGGGGGGCCGGCCTCGGCCACGGAGAAGGAGGGAAGGGCCACGTTAACCACTAGGAAGAATGCCGTTAAGGTCACGGCGGCGTCGGCGTACACCAGCTTCATGGCTGTGAAGAGCCGAGGGAGATTTTAAACGTTATCTTATTTTTGCAATGATTGATCAAAGCCAAGTGGACGCAAGACCATTGCTGGCATTGATGGTAGCATTGCTTAGCTTGCCCATAGCGCTGGCATCGACGACTCAGCTCAGCTATATTTACGTGCAGCAAGGCAATTACTCGTATCAATATCAATTAACGGGCAATGCAGTGCTGCTTCCACAGAAATGCTCCAGCGGCTCCATTAATTGGTTAATATACCCCCCCGACCCCCCCAGGTCCTATATCGGCATATCCAGTATACAGATAATATACAGCAATGGCACGGCCGCCCCCCCTTACATTGGTTTCTACTCGCCCAAGTACGCCTCGCTTACCGCTCCCTGCGGCTCCGTGTACGGGCTCTACGTGACGCTGGGGCAGTACCCACCCCCCCCTCTCCCTATGGTTACTTGGAGCCCGGCGTCAATTATACAGTGAAGCTCTCGCCCGGCAGCGATAACATAACGATACCAACCCCCCCTCCGGGCTTCTCCTTCCTCTACGCGTTGATTAAGGTGGTATTCATAGGTCCCGGCGGCGTTGTGATCAAGTCTCAATTCACTCATCCAATGAACGTGATTAAAAACTACACTGAGGTGGGCGGGTTCCAATTGCCCGTCACGCAGGAGACAATAATAGCCTTTACACCGCAAGTCCTTATTTATCTAAACACAAGTGGATTGGCCTACGCCTCCATAAATCCAGTCTACTACACCACGGTCTTCAACACGGGGGGGATGGCCTACGTGATCGGCCAACCGTTCTATGACGTGGAGTACGGGGGGGGTCTTCATTTACTCCGTTAATTCAATTATTTCCATCCCAATTGCTGGTTAGGAACATCTCCATCTCATCGATAACAACGGAACCAGCCTCGATATCTATAACTCCCGCATGCAGCAACCTAATAATAAGCGGGGGGGGACAGTACTCCGGTGGAAAATTGAGAGTTAGGGTGCCCAGCAACGTGACGCTCTTCCTCAACGGAGTTCCCTTCATGAACCTAAGCATCAGCTCCATACCTACGGGCTCCGCTTCGCTGAGCTTGAACGTGTTATCGGATGGCATAAACATAGTGTCGCTTGACGGTCAACCGCTCAATGGAACGGTTGTTCTCAGTAATGGTAGGTCAACCATAAGGCCAGGCCCAGGCGTATGCGTGCCTCCCGGCACCTACTCCGCCATAGTGGTCGTCAATAATTACTCATTCCAGCTCGGGCACGTAAACGTGACCCTGCTGGATCCATACATAACCGTTCCCCCCCTCTTCTACAGGACATCCATCACCATCAAGACCAATGCCACCACGTGCCCCCCCGGCTCTCCATACTTATTGGTTAACGGAGAGAGGGAGCAGTATGGTTTCCCCCCCGTATCGCTGGGCTACGTGAGGAACGGCTCCTCCGTGTCGGTGGCGTTGGCGCTTGATGGGGGGCCGTCTTATCTCAACGCGGCGTGGTGATCAATGGCACCAATGAGTCCATTTACATGCCCGTCAACTCGATGAAGGTCAAGGTCACAGATATACTTGGATTCCCAATATCCAATTATGTGGTGGTGATCGGCAATTTAACGTACTTTGACGCGAGGACCATATGCGTACCCTCCTCCGCCTCCTTCGTCGTGGTGCAAGTGAATGGGCAGGACTACGTGGCGAGGATAGCCCCCAATCGTGCACGTGACAGTTCTATGGCCGCTCACCTTTAAATCGATGATTGTGCTCTCCTTTTTGTTAATGATCATGTTGATAGGGATCGTCTCGGCCGCGATCAGGAAGCACTCGAGCGGCGGTATCGATGATGAGGTCACCATATGATGAAGTTAACCATGCGGTTTCACCTGGATGGCTCCCAGGGGGGGTCTAGGCTCTTGTATTGCTCATGGGGGGGCAGGCAATTCATAATGGTCATCTAGCCCTAAATGCTTAATAGCCAGCTATTTCTATGGCAGCGATGGATATCGTTTTGACTACGATTCCCTTACCTGGGGGGGAGGCCATAAAGTACTTGGAGAATCATGGTTTCCAAGCAAGGATGGTGAGCGATATGGAGGAGGAGACAATGGCGAGGGCCGTTGCCCTGCTTTGTTGGTGCATGGGAGACCTGGACCTATTATCCATGATCGGCAAGCTACGGGGGGGACTCCGCGCCATACAGACGTTCTCCGCGGGGGGGTGGATCACCTACCGTTTAATGCAATACCTCCCCCCCACGTTGCTGTGCTGAGCAATGCAGGCGCCTACTCAAGGCCCGTGGCGGAGTTTGCGTGGAGCTTGGTGCTGGCGCTTGCCAAGGGATTGAACGGCACGACGCCGAACAGGTCCGCGTACATATCAAGTCCTTACTCCAAACCTTACCTAATACATGGGAAAACCCTCATGGTTTTCGGAACCAGGGGGGGTATAGGCGGTGAGGCGGCAGGATAGGTAAGGAGGGATTCAAAATGAGGGTGATAGGCATAAACAGAAGCGGAGCGCCGGCGCCGGGCATCGATGAGGTCCACCCATCCACCGACGCGCCAAGACTGGCAGGAAGGGCCGATGTGGTTATAGTGTCTCTTCCCCCCCTCACGAAGGAGACGAGGGGGGGCATCATAGGGAGAGACTTCCTGAGTAATATGAAGGATGAATCCATATTGGTCAACGTGGGCAGGGGGGGAGAGGTGATAGTTGAGGAGGACCTGTATGAGGAATTAAAGAGGCGGCCCGGCATTAGGTTCGGCACGGATGTTTGGTGGAATTACGGATCCGGCGAGTCGGTTATGAAGACAAAGACGGGGGGGCTGCATTCGCTTCCCAACGTGCTTGGAACCCCCCACATAGCTGGCGGCGCCACCTACAGCGACGAGGTAAGCAGGGAGGTCATCATGAGCGCGGTGACCAATGTGGTAAAATTCTTGGAGGGGGGGAGGGATGCCAGAAACTTAGTTAATAGAAGCGAATACGTATAATTAATTCTATTGCATGCTTCGCGGCGTTGAGGGTGGTTTGGAGTGCGTCGCAATTGCTTGTGCCTCCCTTTGGCCTTCATGGGCATCTGTAGGTCATTAAGG
>BBBF01000033.1 GCA_001315925.1 Thermocladium modestius JCM 10088
GTGGCGTGATGGAGCAGCGGAGAGGGAGGTGGGGGAGGAGGCCGAGGCCCGGCGACTCGCTGGTCACGCTGCCGCTCTTCGGCTATAACGGGCTTGCCTTCAAGCTGTGGAGGGAGAGGGCGGGGGGGAACCCGGCAGTGGCTAGGGGGGGTGGAGATGCTGAGGAGGCCTGAGCTGCCCCCTCCAGGTTTACGGCGATGCCTCCCTCGCGGATTGCCTGGACGCGTCCATGGATTCAAGCGATGGGTTGGGCAGGGTGCTTCATGTGATGGGCAGGAGTGCCAAGATAATCGTGACGAGCCTCCCCCCCGCCCCCCGCGACGTGGTTGAGGCGGCAGTGGAGCTGGGGGGGATCCCCGTGGAGGAGGCGGTCTTCAATGGAGGCGAGGAGTACCTCCCGTCTTCGCTGTGAGGCGCGACTGCGTGAACCGCTTGAGGGGGGGAATGGGGGGGATGGTGGAGTTCGCCGAGGTGGAGGAGGGAAGCGGAGTTTATTACGGCGGTGAACCGCTTCAATACAGGGGGGGATGGGAGTACTTCACCCAGTAACCCCCCCCGCAATGCGCCAGGGCAGGTCGAGCCGCCCAATCAGGAAGCCGCTAAAATACTAGGAGGGGGGGTGGCTCCGGTATGGGGGGGCCCTTCACAGTATGTTATTATTGCTTTGCTGCTGAGGCGGCGGGGGGCGGCTGCACGGGAAGTATTGGGGGGGGAGGCCTAGCTCCCTGGATATGAGGGCCAGCTCCAGCATGGCGTACTGCATGGCGAGGGCCTGGACCTGGTTCGGCTTGCCCGACCTCAAGTCACTGGCCAGCGAGTTTATCGCCTTGGGGGGGTCCCCCTGGACCAAAGCCGCGCCCCTTATGGTTATGTTGAGGAAGGGGGGGGAACGGAGGAGGCGGATATGGAGAAGGGAACCTCCATGGAGTTATCCCTCACGGCCGGCGCACCATTCAATTGAAAATTAACTGCCACGTTCAGGTTGGGGGGGCGGCACCATTAACCTCGCCGTGAATGTACGTTATCCGTATTTGAATCAGGGGGGGTTGACTCATGGGGGGGGATTGGGCGGGGGGGCGAATTTAAAAAACTTGCCTAACTGCGTGTCCAATAATTGGTAACGCATTTGCCCAATTAAAGAGGCATGACCCGCCCCTATAATTCACGGCGTAAATGGTTTGAGTGATTATACATTCGTCCGGCTTTGAGGGGGGGCTTGCTGGGCTTAAGCCGGTAGCTGAGGCGGTTTCGTTGGGGGGGGCATGGCTGGGCAGGACTTTGGGGGGGTAAAATTAAATAAGGGTAGCCCTATATATTTATCCATGATAAAATATAATCCTCCAGAGGACGGGGGGAGCCGATTAAGGTGGAGGGAGGGGGTTTGGCAGACCCCCCCTAACAAGCCCATCGTGTTATTCATAGAGGGCGACGGCATTGGCCCCCGAGATAACGAGGCCGCGATGAGCGTCATAGATAAGGCGGTGGAGAGGGCCTACAAGTCCTCCAGGCAGATAAAGTGGATGGAGGCGATCGTGGGGGGGGAGAAGGCAGAGAAAATGGCCGGAAACAGGTTCCCCCCCCAGGAGTCCGTGGACCTGATTCAGAGGTATAGGGTGGTATTGAAGGGACCCCCCCTCGAGACGCCGGTGGGCGGGGGGGGATTTAGGTCCCTCAACGTGACCATAAGGCTGATACTGGACGCATACGCCAACATAAGGCCCGTGAAGTACATGAAGGGGGGGCTGGAGTCGCCCCCCCTGCGGAACCCGGAGAAGGTGGACTTGATAATAGTTAGGGAGAACACGGATGACTTGTACAGGGGGGATAGAGTGGAGGTGGGACAGCCCGGAGGCGGTTAAGCTGAGGGACTTCCTGAGGAGGGAGTTGAAGGTCGAGATAGAGGACGACGCCGGGATCGGCGTGAAACCCATAAGCAAGTACAAGACGCAGAGGGTGGCCAGGATGGCGATTAGGTACGCGCTCCAGAACGGGAGGAGGAGCGTCACCATAATGCATAAGGGCAACATAATGAAGTACACGGAGGGGGCGTTCAGGGAGTGGGCGTACGAGGTGGCCGTGAAGGAGTTCAGGGACAAGGTGGTGACTGAGGAGGAGGTGAGCAAGGGGGGGGCCAGCCAGGCCGGGAGGCTTTTGATAAACGACAGGATAGCGGACAACATGTTCCAGCAGATAATAACGAGGACGGAGAGCTACGACGTGATACTGGCGCCCAACCTGGACGGGGGGGACTACATAAGCGACGCCGCGGGGGGGGCCTTGATAGGCAACATAGGCGTGCTGGGCGGGGGGGCCAACGTGGGCGACACGGGGGGGGAATGTTCGAGGCAGTGCACGGCACGGCGCCCAAGTACGCCGGGAAGAACGTGGCCAACCCCCCCACGGGAATAATAAGGGGGGCGGCGAGCTAATGCTGAGGTTCATGGGGTGGACCGAGGCGGCGAACCTAATAGACAAGGCCATAAACGAGGCCGTGAATCAGAGGAAGGTGACTCAGGACCTGGCCAGGTTCATGAACGTCCAAGCGCTGGGAACGAAGGAGTTCGCCCAGGCATTGACGCAGATAATGGACACCCTCTAAACCCCCCCTAAATTCTACCCTTCCTTTCCCCCCCGTCTTAACACATGATCATTTAACGTTAGTGTAATTCACGAGAACCACGCCCCCCCAATTAGCGTAATCCACGGTGGCCGTGCTTCCCCCCCAATTCCAAACACGTAATTGCCGTTGGGCGGTGGGGAGAAGTAATTGCCCAGGGACACCTGCGCCGTGGCTATTTGCCCCCCCGTGTTCAAGTCGACGGCCGACGCATAAAGCGTGTTTGTTTTATTCACATAGGTCACCGTTACGCAGATGTAATCGCCTGGATGAGGAGCGAAGTAGCCCTCCCCATACCCATCCCACCCAGCATAAGGACTACCTAGGTTGGGAGAAGGGGGGGAGGGCGATACTCCATTGAATGAAATCGTATTTCCATTTACCTTAGTATAATTCACTATCCAAATGTTAAATTGGCCAGTAGATCCGGTTGTGGAAGCGCCTGTTTCCCAATAGGAATTCCATTGAACCATTATGTACGGTGACTGCGCAATGGGAAGAATAACATCTCCCTGCACCAATGAATAATTGCTTATACCATACCCGAAACCAGAAGCAAGATATGGCAATGTCCAATTATATTCTTCACTGATGGACCACTTATATCTTTGGTTATGGTTGTTTGAAGTTGGTGGTTTTATAAATAGATATATATCGAAACCATCCCCCAGGTGGATAGGTGCCGCTTGAATAAGTTCCGATTACCCTTATTGTTGTGATGCCAGAGTGATAGGTTTCTTGCCAAAGCATTATGCCAGCTGACAATGAAGTAGGAATATACTCGTACCCACTTAATTCCAATATGGGTTGAGTTATTTCATAGTTGTACCAGTAATAAGGGGGGGAATATGAAACATTATAATATTGAGGCCAATAACTGATATTAAAACCATAAAAATCACCTTGATATATATGCTTCACATAGAACTTGGAAACTCCATTTAGTAGATTCATCACGTTACCCGTGACCGGCAGTATGGTCTCGTTAATGTAACCGCTCTGTGATTGATAAGAGTAGTTACCCAATAAAACCGTTCTTGTATTAATCGCAGCATCAAATGTTAGGCTCTCGTTTAAGGTATATGAACCGCTCCACAATGTCAAATTAGAAACGGAGCCGCTGGGATAAGTGGTTCCGCTGACGTAGGCGGTGTTGTTCTCCGCATATATGGAACCACTACCCACAGAAAGAGACGGTGAGGAGGGTAGCTCTACCTGGAGCTGGCCTGGGGGGGCGGTCGTCGTCACATTATCGAGGAACGCGTTTAACTCGTACCCATTCGCCAATCGAAGCGTGTACGCGTATAGCACCCTGGTTATGTTGTTCCCGTTCTGCGTCAAGTTGCCCAGGCAACCCACGTTGAATGGCTGGAAGTTGAGGAGGCGGGCCAGTATTATGAAGGTGGTGGATGCGTTGATCACCTTGCAGGCCGTTGATACACCCAGCGTAACCGTATAACTCCCCCCCGGACCATTTATCAGATCGTTTAGGTCGAGGATCCCGGAGGCGACTGCCGGGGGGGAGGAGGACGCTGCGGCTTGGCCGCCCAATAGGTAGGAGCTTATCGGGTGGTAAACCCCCCCGTTCACCCTAACCCCCCCGTCACTGCCACGTTTATCGGGGCTGTATTGCCAAAGCCGTTGGGGAGGCCAACTATGGAGTACCCCCCCAGGTACGCGTCGCCGAGCGGAACCACGGCAACCCGTGGGTATTGGGCCACGGCCACGGTGCAGTTGGGGGTCCTCGCCAGCTCTATGGACGCGGCCGCGCCGTTGCTGGACACCACGGTTACCTGTAGGTAGGAGTACTTGCCGCTCGGCGCCTCCAAGTTTATCGCCCACTCCCCCCCATCCCCCCCCAACCTGCCCACCCTATAGGAACAAGCAAGAGGCCCCCCTCCACCCCCCCCGTCGAGTTAACCCAACTGCAAAGCACTAATTGGGGGGGCCCGTAAGGGGGGGACTCATAGGCCACGGCGGTGGAGTTAATCACTGTCAGAACAGGGGGGGCGCCAGCCGCCTTCACCACCTCATGAGCGGCCGGCGACTCGACGGCGATCACGTATATCAGCACGGCGGCCACCGCAACTATTACAATCCCCCCCATTATCAATGTGCCCTGCCCCCCCTCATCCCTGCACCACCAGGTAAGCCGTGACTGAGGCGGAGGCGACGGTGCTCCCCCCCAGCACCTCCTCATCAACCGTGAACGTAATGGCCTTTAGGCCAGCGGTTTGTGCCGTTACCTGCACCTCCTTCGTGATCACCACGGAGGATCCTGGCACCATCAATGAGTTGAGTTGGAGCGGTATTGCCGTGGCGCTCCCGCTTCCCGCGTTGTATGAGGCGGTTAGGTACACCCAGTTGGGGGGGTTGAGGGGGGGTAGGTAGGCGGAGTAATTATTCGTGACGTAGATGGCGACTAAAAACGTCGTCTTGCCTCCCAGCTTCGTGTAGTTAACCATTGGTTGAACGGTCAATTGTACCATGGGGGGGCTCCACCGCGACAGGGACTTGATTGACGGGAGTCCCAATTAATAGCAAACCGCTCCTGCCCAGCAGTATCTTCGTTACGTTAAGCACGCCGCCTGATTGACGGGGCCTGCAGTTAATCACGTACTGATCACCGCCACTAGTGAGCGAGCAGGCCGCCGTGGATTGGGCGGGCTCCAGCACGACGTACCCGCTCCCAGCGGCCGGGCTTCCCCCAACCATTACCGGCGAGGATTGATGGGGGGGCGGGGGGGGCTGGGAGGCGGGGGGGTGGTTTGCCGCTGCACCACGGAGAACATAATGGCTATCACCAGTATCGCCACTATTAGGACGATGGCGCCGGCAAGCAAGTCCCCCCAACCCTCTCCTCCTACTGCAGCGGGTACTGCGCCTCACTGCCCGTCACCGTGTATATGGAGACCACGCTGGGCACAGGCACGGGAGCGCTGGACGTCACATTATCCACGTACGCGCTGGAGCTGGATACCTTACCGTAGACCAGCCGCACCAACTGACCAACCCCCCCCACCTGGCCCGCGGAATCACTAATTGAGCCAGAACGGCGTTGGTGGTCCCGTTCACCACGTACGCCGAGCTCAATTGACAGGAGTCGGGGCCGGGGGGGTCGTAGACGTAGATAACCATGCCGGTCACGGCGGAGCCGCTCGTGTTGTACACAGCCAATGGAATGGATATGGAGCATTGATACCTGGGGGGGCCTCCGACCGAGAGGAGCCTATTGGCGTAGCTAGCACGAAGAGGCCCAGCACGGCGGCTATCAACACAAGCATGACCGCCCCCCCACCACCTCACTGACGCCGAAACGAGAAGACATGGGAAAAGAATTACTTTAAAATTTAAAAGCTTATCTAAAAACATCAGGAAGCGGTGGTGGTGTACTCCGCGCTCACGCCGCTATTACTAATCAACTGAATCGTATACGATTGACCGGGCTTTAAAGTAGGAGAGGAGCAACTGAATGTTACGGTACCAACGCTGCCGCCGCTGGACACCGAAGTTGGGCTAAGATTAGTAGGACTTGTTGGGGGGCGCCAGAGCCAGAGCCACCCGGTATGGCTGCGCACACCACCGCCCCCCCATTTGTTGAATTCAACACGTTTGCCTGCGCTATAGTGACGGGCACGTTGCCCGTGTTCTCAACATAAGCCGTCACCTGTCCACTACTGCTTATGCTTGCTCCTGTGACTATGAATTGTTGTACGGTGTTTATTTGGGGCGCCTTGCTGGCCGTGCCTGTTAGGTAGCCCGTGAACCAGAGGTAGAGGAGCACGGCGGCCACCACGGTGATAACTATTAGAAGCACCGCGCCCACTATGGCCTCAATTCCTTTCTTGTTCCTGGCTCTTTCCATAACCCTCAATATATTCATAAAATGGATATTTATAAATTTTCTGTTTCCATCTCGAACCCCCCCTTCCACTATATAACTAATGCCGGTGAGGCGGATGAACACCGCGACCTCAAGGGCTGGGATGGAGGGGGGGTGGGCAAGCATTGTGGAAGTTATTGAGGAAGAGGGAGGGGGGGATTGGTTAGGCGCTGGCCCGTGTCCACGGAGCGTGGGGGGGCTCGCCCGTGAAGGGAAGAACCACCATGAAGCGGGAAGCATCCTCCTTTACGGGTAGCTTGCCTTAGATCTATCCTCACGTGAACATGCCTGACGCGAGGGGAGCGGCCAGGTACACCGCGAGGGATATGCCACTAGGGCGGATGAGTGGATCAAGCCGGCCCAGGGATCCCCCCCGTAGACCAGCCTCCCAATTATGGCCCCCCCGGCGAATAGGGATATGACTGAGCTGGTTAACTGGATTATGGAGAGGCCAGTGGGGGGGACGCTGATCCCAATCCCTCCACCGCCCCCCCCTATCCCCCCCTCGGCGAAGGGGGGGGAGGAGGAGGCCTTGAGGCTCTGCAGCTGCGGGATGAAGCCCACCACGACTATGGACGCCACTAGGGAGAATATGGGGGGACCATGACGTAGATGATTGCCGTGTACTGTCCCCCCAAGTGGCTCCTCTTCTGCGACTCGAACTCCCTCAACTGGGAGAGGGACCTGTAAAGGGCCTCCAACGCCTCCTCCGCGCCCGCCCCCCCATGCTGGTAAGCCGCCATTATAACCTTGAGGGCGGACACGGCCTTCCTAGACCCGCTGCCCGCCACCGCGCGGAAGAGGGAGGCGGGGGGGAGGTCCCCCCGTCAACCTGTAATTGGCGAGGGCCTGCCTGAATATGCCGTTGATGGGGGGGAGAGGCCGCTCTCCGCCACCATCCTGGCGGCGTCCGCCATGGTGAGCCCCCCCGTGGAGAACGCGCTCTGGAAGCTCTTAACCATCTCCGGCACCTGCCCCTCCACCCTCGCAATGAAGGCGCTCCTCCTATACCTAGGGAGGCCCTCCACGAGCAGCGCGAGGGACAGCAGGGCGGAGAACGCCGAGACAGCCAGTCGACTGGATGGGACGGGCAGTTGAAACTCGCCCCCCACCTCCACCGTCGTGAGCGAGCTCGGGGGGGATAAAGCGAGGGACAGCAGTGACGCGGCGAGCAGGGCGGCGAAGGCGGCGTGGTTGATCCAACGCATGGGGGGGGAGGGGGGGAGGGGGGGGCTGCTAATAAAGGGATCGGCCAAGGCAGCGATGACCTGTCGAGCTGGGTGGACGCATGTTTTATATTTCTGTTTTTGGAGGGGGGGTTCTCAATAGATGAGCGGGGGGGCCGGCGCCAAGTATATGGATGTATACCCCCCCATAGAGGAGGGGGGGAGCGCATACATAGGGGTGACCAGGGACGTGGATGGGGGGGTCATGAGGTACGACGTGCTGGAGCCCGTGCTTACGGACGCTGAGAAGGCGCTGCTGGCTAGGGCGAAGGAGTACGTGCTGGAGTCAAAGCTGGAGGACGGCGAGGCCGCCTTCAAGCAATTCCTCGCGCGGGCCAGGGTTGAGGGCGACACAGCCAAGAAGCTGGCCTACTACTTCAGGAGGGATACGAGGGGGGGCTACGGCAAGCTGGACCCCATAATGAGGGACCCATACGTGGAGGACGTCCACGTCAACGGTAGGGACGGGCGCGTGTTCATATGGCACTCCAGGTACGAGAACATGAGGACCAACGTGGCGTTGACGGAGGAGGAGGTGAGGGCTTCATAGCCAAGGTATCCAATGCCGTGGAGCGTCAAGTCAACTCGGCCAACCCCCCCATACTGGAGGGGCTGCTCCCTGAGGGCGCGAGGGTGGAGGTCGTGCTGAGGGAGGTGGCGGCCAATGGGGATGCCTTCACCATACGGAAGTTCAGGGGGGTGCCGTACACAGTCGTTGACCTGATAGGGCTGGAGACGGCGGGGCCCGACGCCCTTGCCTACCTATGGATGGCGCTGGATAAGGAGCGGAACGTGGTGATAGTGGGACCCACTGGGGGCCGGGAAGACGACTCTACTCAACGCGCTCCTCTTCCTGTTGAGGCCAGACGCGAGGATAATCACCATAGAGGACACGAGGGAGCTGAGGCTGCTCCACGAGCAGTGGCTCCCCCCCCTACTGGTCAGGCCGGGGCGGGGGGAGGAGAGGGAGGAGATAGACATGATGGAGCTGTTGAAGGTGGCCATGAGGATGAGGCCCGACTACCTGATACTGGGGGGGGAGGTGAGGGGGGGGAGGAGGCGTACGTGCTGTTCCAGGCATTCGCCAGCGGGCACCACGGCCTCACCACGATACACGCCGACAACGCCGAGGGAGCGGTGAGGAGGTTCGTAACGAAGCCAATGGACGTCCCCACCGCCCTGCTGGGGGGGATGGCCCACGTATACGTGTCCGTGAGGAGGGTCAGGACCGGCGCGGGCGTCAGGAGAAGCGTGTGGGAGGTGAAGGAGTACCTCGACTACACGGATAGGCCTGTGTTCACGGACCTCCTAATAAACGGAAAATGGATGCATCCAAGAGCTCCGTGGTGGGCAAGGACGAGCTCGATGAGCTGGGGGGGAGGAGGAGCCGCTTGCTGCGGGAGGCGGCTAGGCATGGGTTCAACGACTACAGGTCCGTGTTCCAGATAATAAAGAATTACTACCTGGAGCCGGAGGCCACGCTTAAGACTGTGGAGGCAGGTGCATTGCCGTGAGGGACCCCGTAATAAAGTTGATTGAGGACAGCCACGCGTTGAGTGGGTACGGCTACGACAAGAGGGCGATGGCAGTATTCGCCAGCGTCATGGAGCTCTCCATAGCCGCCGGGCTCGCCTTGATAATGGCCGGCGCTGCCCTGGGGGTGGGCGTCATCTCGTTCGCCGGCGAGGCCTTGGCCATAACGTCCGCCGCCGCGGTGGCCGGCTCAGTGCTGTACCCCCAGTACCTGGTCCGCGCCAGGAGGAGTCACTTCAACGATAGGTTCGTCTACACCCTGCTCAGGCTATCCCCCCTAATATCGGCTGGCATACCCATTGGGGGGGAGGCCATTAGGGAGGCGCACGACGAGGAGGATGACCCCATCATCCGGAGGGAACTGGGCCTAATATTGAGGGACATGGGGGGGAACGGCGTCGACCCCATCACGGCCCTCAAGCGCAGCGCGGAGAGGGTGCCCTCATACACGTACAAGGACGCCATAAACGTGTTAGTAGAGGGAAGCCGCTTGACGCCCAGGGTCGGGGAGCTCCTTCTCTCCAAGTCCAACTCCCTCCTTGCCGATAAATTAACCAGGCTGAGCAGGGTGGCGAGCGACTTGGGCGTCCTATTCGAGGTGTACACCCTGGCCGTGATGTTGTTCCCGCTCCTCCTCATAGTGCTCTCCATGTCGTTCTCCATCCTGGGCAGCGCGGCCATAGGGCCCGTGCCTATCAACACCGCCGGCCTCATGCTATTGATTACGACGATATACGTCCCCCTGGCCAGCGTTGTCTTCTACGTGATATTCGACATGTATGAATCCACGCTTTGAAGCTGAAGCCCTCGTCAACTCTTGTTGAGTAGAGGAAATAATATGCATCCATGGAAAGAAATAAAAGCGCGGCCGCGCCTCTTCATGCATGAAGCAGGACCTGGGCGGCGTGGTTAAGTGCATGGATCTCCTCCTATTCCCGCGCGTGTGCGTTTCGCGGCTTTACCTAGAGGTGGGGAGGAACGGGTCCAGCCTAGAGCACGCTGTACGTGGTGCTCCTACTACCGCCCCCCCCGCGCGGGGGAGGAGCGGGAGACGAGGCCCTTCTCCATCAATTGCCTTAACGCTGCCCTAACGGTTCTGGGCGGCATGGCGGTCTTCCTGGCTATCTCGCTTGGGGTCAGCGGGCCCTCGTACTCCAGCACCGTGTAGACCAGCTTCGCGCTTGGGGTGAGGTCCATCGATAGCCTCAGCTTCTTCCTGTAGCGGGCCAGGGATGCGCTGAACCTTATCAATCTAATGGGGGGGTCCCCCCCTCTCCACGGTTATGGAGTCCGCCGGCGCCGCCTGCCTCACCGAGCCGTCCACTATGACCACCACCCTGTGCGGTGATGATATTCCCCCCCCACGGTTACCTTGCACGATAAGGGGACCACCATTGGGACCCTGTTCACGTTCACGCTGTTCACCGGCACCACCTCCATGGCCTCCGTCCTGGAGTGAAGCAGCACGCCGCCTGCGCTCAATGCGTAGGCAGTGGACCCGGTCGGGGTGGATATTATGACGCCGTCCGCCGAGTCGCTCCAAGCGTACTCGCCGTCTATGTAGAGGGAGTAATTCATAACCGTCGCGCTGCGGGCCGGAAACACCGCCACCTCGTTTATTGCCTGGGGGGGAAGGTTGAGTCCCTTAACCCTAAGCCTGGCCAGCGGCTCCACCTCGTAATCCCCCCCCTAACTATCCTCTCCACCGCCTCCTCCAACTCCCACGGCTCCACGCTGCCCAGGTAACCATTGCGGCCGCCCGTGAATATGGGGACGTCGACCCCCCCTCCAGCCTATGAATGGCCCTTATTATGAACCTGTCAGTGCCTATCACCCCCCCAACTGCGTCGAACCTGCTCAACTCCCTCGGCGGTGGAAGCGAGTCCAGGCCCACCACCTCAGCCCCCCCCGCAGCCTGAGCCTCTCCCCCCGCTTATTACCAGTATCACAGGCCCCCCCTCAACTAGCATTGATTTTAATCCTTATCTCGGGAACCCATGATGAGGCAGGAACACCCTCAAGCCGCGTCGTGGGCGGTGCCCCCCCACAATGCGATCGCCGGCATGGGGATTCATCTTTCTCGCCAGAGACCCCCCCGTCCGTGAGGGCGGGGGGGTAGTTTACTTATCGTATGCTTGCCTAACCAACGTGCTGGACAGCTTGTTGCCGTACCCATCCTTTATTATGGGGGGACCACCAGCACTGTGAGGGGTGGGAGGCCCTTGGATATCCTCAACTCATTGATCTCCAGCGAGCGGGCGTACGTCTCTATGCTTACAACTATGGCGTCCAGCTCCGGATCGCTGGCGGCGGGCCCGTAGGGGGGGTCATCTATCACCCTCAACTCGAACCTACTCCTCCTCAAGCCCAACTCCCTGGTGAGAAGCACCTCCAGGTTGCGCAGCCTCTCCTCCACCGGCCTGACCCTGTACTGCTTATACTTCTGGGCGAAGGCGTCGCTGGTGACGCCTATGAGAACCTTATCTCCGTGCTTCATGGCCTCGAAGAGGAGAACTATGTGGCCGCTGTGCAGCGAATCGAAGGTCCCCCCCCGAGGGCTACCTTGGAGAACCTCACGGCCTATGCATGCATCTCGATTTATAAAGCTTCCCAGGCGGGGGGCGCCGTGAGGACGCTGGCTGAGCTGGATGTCTTTATAGGGATGACGGCCTACTCCACGGACTCCCCCCCTGGCATTGGGGGGCGGTTGAGGGAGGTGCCAGAGGACTTCCAGGTGAGGGAGGTGTTGTTGGATGGGAGCGAGCTCCCCCCCGACAGGCCGGCGCCGCGGCCCGGTAACTGGGTTTGGGGGGGGATCGTCAGAAAGCGGGGGGGCATAGACACCCTAACCGTGGTGGAGCGGCTTGCCGGGAGGCTCGGGGGGGTGCCGCTGGACAGGATCAGCTACGGCGGGTTGAAGGACGCCAACGCGGTGACGGTGCAAATAGTGTCGGTGCTTGGCGTTAACCCAAGCGATTTCCTTGGAGCTGGGGGGGACGAGGATTTCCAGGTGCTGGACGCGTTCACCATGGACGAGCCATGCACTTCCAAGTCAATATACGGCAATGCATTCGACATAACCGTGAGGGGGGGCGCGCGGGGAGGAGGGGGGGGTGTGGGGACGCGCTATCGCAAGCAAGGGAGAGGGGGGGGTCCCCAACTTCTTCGGGGTATCAGAGGTTCGGGACGAGGAGGCCAAACACTCACCTGATAGGGAAGATGATGGTGATGGGGGGGGACTACGAGGGCGCGGTGAGGGAGATAGCTGGGTCGCCCAGGCCCGGAGAGCCTGAGGCGGGGGGGAGGGAGGCCAGGGAGCTGTTTGACGCCGGCAAGGTGGGGGGGGAGGCGCTCAAGGAGTTCCCCAGGGGGGGGTACAGGGCAGAGAGGGCAGTGGCGAGCCACTTATTGAGGCGGGAGGGGATTACGTGGGTGCCCTCAGGCGGCTTCCCACCGACCTCCTCAGGCTTTACGTGGAGTCCTATCAGTCCTATCTCTTCAACAAGTCCCTCAGCGAGAGGTTGGTCAGGGGGGGACTGCCCATAAACTCGGCCGTGGCGGGCGACAGCGTCATCCTGCTAGACGAGTCTGGGCTACCCACGATTCACAGGGCCGTGGTTACGGACGGCGTCAGGGATAGGATTAATGAGTTGATACGGAGGGGGGGGAGGGCGGCCGTGGCGGGCGCCTTGATTGGGTTCAGGACTGGGGGGGAGTCATCTCTGAGGGAGTGGGAGCGGGAGCTGTTGAGGAGCGAGGGGGGGGTCTCCACTCAATCGTTTAAGATAAAATCCATCCCCCCCGAGGCCTCGGCGAGCGGGGGGGGTTGGAGGGTCTTGGACTCATCGCCGCGGGTGGAGGAGGTTAGGCTGTCCCCCCCCTCAGGCTTAGGTTCGTCTTGAGGCGGGGGGGAATGTACGCCACCGCATTCATGCGGGAATTGATGAAGCCAAGCGATCCAGTCGAGTGCGGCTGCTAGGAAGCGGAGAGAGAAGGAGGGGAGGCGAAGCGCTTAAATGCGCCGCGGCGAGTGTGTGGCGTGGAGATAGCCTACGCGGGGGGAGGCGGGCCATATACGAGGAGCTGCTGGGCATTTTAAGTGATTCCGTGATCCGCGTGGAGTACATGGAGAACGTTGATGATTGCGGGGGGGCGACATTACCCTCCTCGATTACTACGTGGACTCCCCCCTGCAGGGCATTGAGGGTGGGCAGCGACTTGGTGGGGGGGAGGTTGCTGAGGCAATATCGGAAAGCGTCGATGACTTGGTGGTGGGCGCAGATGCTGGTAGCCGCAAGTTCGGCCTCGCCCTGCTCAGCGGCAATGAATTGTTGATGCACGCGATGCTGACGCCCAGGAGGGCGGAGGCGTTGCTGGGCAGATTGAGGGGGGGCGTGTTGGCCATAGGCGATAACCCCCTGGGGGGGAGGCGGGTGGCGAGTAGGATTGGGGGGGCGTGCGGCGTGTTTGAGTCCGTGGCCATGATAGATGAGGCGGAGGCGTCCAGGAAGAGGGATTGGCTGAGGGGGGGAGGTATCCATCGCTTCGCTTAGATGAGCTCGACGCCGTGGCGATAGCGCTGTCCGCTCGGGGGGGCGGGATTGATTGGTGTCGTGGGCAAAAAATTAAAATTGCCTAGTAAGGGGGGGCGTCAATTGGATGTCTCAATCAACAGCGATGTCGAGCGGAATATCCATTGCAGGGGGGGGAGAAAGTCAATAAGCTATTGGGGGGGGAGGAGGGAATTGGAGGTGGAGGTGCAACACCAGGGACAGCCCACGCCGGCTAGGCTCCAGCTCAGGGACGCCGTCGCGTCAATGCTGGGAGTGAAGCAGGGCCAGGTATACGTCGTGGAGGTGAGGACGAGTTATGGGGGGGCCGGGAGGTCAACGGCTAAGGTGCACGTCTACGACGATGAGGCAAAGGGAGCGGCGGTGGAGCCCCTATACGTCCGGTTAAGGAACATGCCGCCGGAGGAGGCTAAGAAGATAAGGGAGGCGATTAAGCTAAGAAGCCGAAGAAGGGAGCGAAGAAGGGTGGATCCAAATGACCGACGTGAAGGCCAGGGCCCATCTTTGGTACACCATCGACATGAAGAACGGGGGGTCTTCAAGTTCAACAGGAGGTACTGCCCAAGGTGCGGCTCCGTCATGGCGTTCCACAAAGAACCAACGCCCAGGTGGCACTGCGGCAAGTGTAATTACACAATATTCGAGACGCAGCGCGAGGGGGGGCGGTTAGGGGGGGACGGCGTCACGGCGCTCCCCAGTGATAGTGCTTGGAATAGAGTCCACGGCCCACACCATAGGGCTGGGCGCCGTGGATGATGAGGGAAACATACTCCTAAACGAGTGGAGCACGTACATCCCGCCAAGCGGCGTCGGAATTCATCCCAGGGAGGCGGCGGAGCATCACGTGAAGGCAGCTTCGGAGCTGCTTCGCAGGGCCGCCGCTGTCATCGACCTAGGAAAGGTTAGCGGGGGGGTCGCTTTCTCGCAGGGACCGGGCCTTGGGCCTGCTTTGAGGGTGGGAGCCACCATCGCCAGGACTAGCGCTTAGGCTGGGCAAGCCCCCTCATACCGGTCCACCACGGGGGGGTCGCGCACGTGGAGATAGCTAGGCTGGCCACGGGCGCGGTGGATCCATTGGTGTTGCTGGTATCCGGGGGGGGCACACAATGGTCCTCGCGCACTCCGGGGGGGATAGGTACAGGGTGTTCGGGGGGGAGACCCTTGACATAGCTGTGGGTAATTGCATAGATATGTTCGCCCGGGAGGCTGGGTTCGGCTTCCCCGGCGTTCCGAGGGTGGAGGAGTGCGCGGCCGGGGGGGGTCCAGGTACATCGAGATGCCGTATAACGTGGCTGGGCAGGACGTTTACTTCGCGGGGGGGATATACACGAGGGCAGTGGAGGCCTTGAGGCGGGGGGGGAGCGGAAGGAGGATGTTTGCCTCAGCTTCATAGAGACCGTGTATTACATGCTTGCCGAGGTGGTGGAGCGGGGGGGGTTGGCGTTGACGGGAAAGCGGGGGGGGTTGGTGGTGGCTGGCGGCGTCGCGCGGAGCAGGAGGCTCGTGGATATAATGAGGGTGGCCGCGGAGGAGTTCAACGCATCGCTTCACGTGGTTCCGCATCAACTGGCCGGCGATAATGGAGCCATGATAGCGTGGGTGGGACTTCTATCCCTAATGAGCGGGGGGGTAACCGCCAGGATTGAGGATAGCACTGTGAGGCAGCGGTGGAGGATAGATGAGGTGACCACGCTTGGTTCGACTCATCCAAGGCAATAATATCGCGGCGATCGGCGGCCGAGGCAATGAATCCCTCCAACGATTAATGACCGATTACAGCACCATAATGCCCCCGAGCAATCCAATAAAATGGGCAATCGGAGTGATGCGGGGGGGATGGGTTGGGAATCATTGAAAGGAATCGGCGATTACGCATCCCGCTGAAACTCAGACATGATCCTCAACTATGGGATTATCCCCATAACTAAGCTATGCGAACCTGGACCCATTTTGGCCTTGAATGTAAGGTCTTAGGCGCAGCTTATAAAAGAGCGGGGGGGCGGTGCCGTGTTTAATGGATAATCGATTGGTAATAGCGGCGATAGCCGCCGTCTTGGTGGTCGCGGCGGTCGTGCTAGTGGTAACCATAAAGAGACCGGCGGTCCCCCCCGTACCATCCACGAGCACCATATCGCCGCCGCCCATCAGCACGACTTCCACGCCATCCAAATCCAACGCCACCCAACTGCTGCTGGATGAATTCAATTATGGGGGGGTGTCGGACTGGAACCAGTGGGCATGTATTTACCATAATTACTCGGCGGCGGATGCATTATCCGCCATAAATCAATCATACGTGATCAACCTATACTACAACATCCAGTATGAGAACACCAAGAACATCACGTACGAGTTAGCTTACCCCGGGTTAATACATGGCTACTTAACGGCCAAATACCCCCAGTGCAGCCTATCTCTTAGCCTCAACGAGTCGCTCCACGAGGTGAGCGGGGGGGCATTGTCTGAGATAAATAAGACCGCGAGCGCGTTAGGCATTCCCAGCAATGAATTGGGCACGCCGCTCTTCGTCATATTCAATAACTCCACCGGAACGTTCACCTATGTAATAGGGGGGGCTACCCCCAATGCAATAAACTCTACCCTGAACGTACTGCATGGAGGGGGGGGACAAAGGCCAGTGCAGCCCAGCTGTCCCTGTTAAGGGGGGGATTAGCTCGCTCCGAGTACTCCCTTTACTTCTCGAGGGGGGGGAGCAACACCACAGTGATAGAGATGCTTGACCCCCCCGTCTGCCCCCCCTTCTGCGCTGCGTTTTATTATCAATACGGCGGGGAAATGGAGTCGCTGCCGGTCAACTTATTGTTCCTATACTTCCCAACCCACGTCATGGATTACTACTACAGCGCGCTGCAGGGCTGACGGCCACCCACGTCAATTGATTGTCGCGAAACGTATATATTTAAGAAACGCCTTTTTTCACGCATGCGGCAGGGGGGGCTGGGGGGGGCTCTGGTGTCACTGATACTGGTGGGCTATCTACTCATAATGATGGGAGCAGCCCCCATCGGCTTGGGTCCCCCCCTCATGATGTTGACGGCGTTCTTCCTTGGCATTCAATTGCCAGCCGTCTTCCTCTCGTCTAAGATCGGAAGCAGGGACTCGCTGGTAGTATCGATGGCGATCGCAGCCATGGGGGCGTACCTCAGATCCATCAATCCATACCTGAGCGCCGCGGTGACTGGGGGGGCAGCTATGGGCATATACTTCACATCCATGGTCTCCGTGGTGGGCTTAGCGCTTGGCATAATGGGCAGGACCAGGCACGTGATAACCTCCTACGTGCTTCTATTATCAGGCGGGCTATTCATAGCATCGCTCTCCCTTGGATTGAAGAACGCCTACGACTACGCGGTGGCTGGGGGATTGCTTGCGGCCGGTCTGTTATTGTCCTTGTCCCCCCAACATATTGAAGGTGCACAGCATTCACTTGAGGCAAGCAATCCATAACAAGGACTTGCTTCTCTTGTCGATGGCAATGGCCGTGTCCTGGTCTTACCTGATGCAATTAATGCCGCGGCTGCATGGAATCAATGCCATATTGATGCTGCCAATGATCCCAGCCGCAGTGCTTACCAGGTACCTGATCAGGCTGGCGGGGGGGGTTCGCAGAATAATAGCTATATCGCTGATCGGGCTGAGCGTATCCGGAGTGTTCGCCGAGGTGAATATGGGAACCGCAGCGTTGATGGGCGTGTTCGCCGTCATGGCATACATGTCCGTATTGGTTATGCTCAGCACCTTGTGAGCCCTATATTATTCACAACGTCCCTGGCTTACATATACGAACTATCAATTGTCATATCAATTATCATAGAGTACGCGTTAAGCAGCTTCGTCGGTACCATAGTCGCTGCCATTATCTGCTTCGCAGCTGCAGCCATTACATTGAAGATCAGGGAGCCGGCAAAAATATTCGAGGAAAAGATAATTTGATTTTTAAGAATTGATTGTTAATGCATGGGTTACTCCTTTGTTAATGGGACGAGCGGTTTCCTGGCGAGTTCCTTCAATGCATCGTACTCCCGCAGGAGATCCCGTATCGATATAACTCCCTTCAGCCTATCATAATCATCCACAACAACCACGTGCCTCACGTTTCGCTCCGCCATCAATGCTGCCACCTTAATTATCGGGTCCTTCTCATGAACCTTAACTATGGAGTTCATAGTACCAACGCTATCCACGGGCGTGGATGGGTCAACCCCATTTGCAAGCGCCCGTATTATGTCCCGCTCGCTCACGACCCCCCCAAGCACCTTGCCATCATCGCCCACCACCACCACGAGGCCGGTGTTGGCCTTAGACATGAGCCGCACTGCCTCCATCGCAGGGGGGGTTCCTTTCTTTACATATATCGGTTCTCTTTTTACTAATTCTATCGCATTCATAGTTATAGTATACCGAATAGGGCTTTTTATATCTTTCGGAGTTAATTTTATATAAGTCGCCATAATATATTTAGCTGCACATAGATTCATCCAAAACACGAGCATAAGCACGTGTCCAAACTCGGGCTGACTGCCCTGAAAGTAAAGCAATAACTACACATATAAACTAGCTATTTATATATATGATATTTATAATTATAATAATGCAACGGCACCATATTAAGCCCAGAGATCGCCCGATGAAGAAACCCACCGATTCGCTGGACTGACCTCCTCTCCGCCTTTAGGGGGGGGT
>BBBF01000034.1 GCA_001315925.1 Thermocladium modestius JCM 10088
TGGGCCTGCCGGCAGGGTCGACGCCAAACACCCTAATCTCAGGCTCCGACCCAGTGATCCCATACGTCACGTCCACAGGGAATATCTTTACTCTCATCTAATACATAGAGCTTGGCCGGGTAAAAAACTTTTTAAAAGGAGCTATTGATCACGGAGCGATATTAATCAAGAGGTGATTGGATGAGCAACCAAAACATTAACTCGGAGGTGCAGGAAAAGATAACCCAAGCGCTTTACTACCTGGAGCGAATAGTCCAGGATATGGGCATACCGAGGAACATAAGGAGGGCGGCCAGCGAGTCAGTTAAGATATTGAGGAATGCCCAGATGAGCCCGAGCCTACGCGCCGCCACCGTGATAGGAATCCTCGATGATGTTCTATCCGATCCCAACATGCCCCTATTCAGCAGGGTAATGATACTCCAGATAATAGCAGTGCTGGAGCAGGTGAGGGATTAAATCCCCCTCTCTAGCCTGGATTTCCGTATTATTACCTATTTTTATTTGTATTGTTTTTAATTCTATGAGCCATCCATAATCGTGCGTTTAGTGGTGGAGAGGAAGGATGACTTGGTGGTGGTGGAGGATGGGCTGTACAGCAGGGAGTTTAAGACCGTGGACGATGCGCTATCCTTCATAAGGGAGAAGTTCATGAGCGATGATTGCGAGCACAAGCATTGGTACATAAGGTTTCCCCTGAGCAGGCTGCTTGACTTCGCGAAATTCATATATGATAACGGACTCCGTGGAAAGCCATTCAGTGAAGCAGCGGCGCGCTACTTCAAGCAAAGAGGGCTGAGCAGTTCCAACGTTAGGGCATTGATGCCCACATTGACGGATCTGGGTTTGGTGAGGAATGGGGGGGAGATAGGCGAGGAATTAATGGAGCTGGGCATGATGATATCAAAGGGCCGGTTAATGGAGGCCGCCACACTGCTGGGTAGGGCAGCGGCGAGGAACTGCGTCTTGAGAGACATGATGCAGCTACCAATAGATGAAGCGGCGGCAAAGCATGGCCTCTCCAGGAGAGACGAGATAGAGTATACCAGGCAACTCATGGAGTTCATAAGATCCAGCGGATTAACGGCTTGCGGTAGATTCGTGGATCAATTCTTCTATAATTCTTGCGAGGGATTCGATATATCCAATCATTGCATACCCAGCCTCCTGCTTAGGTTAATGCAGTACCTAATCTCCATAGGAAAACCGCAAGAGCTCCGCGAGATAGTTAATCCCCCCCCTGAGCTTTACTCCGTTGCCTCGGTGAAGGATGGTTATATATATGTCTCTAGGAGGGATGGAGATATTCCAGTTATGCGAGTCATGGGGGGGGATTTCAAAGTGTTCGAGTCATCCGCCTTCGTGCCCAGCGTCAGGAATTGGCTGGCCGATATGGAACCCGCAGTCCTGAGATCCCTCAAGGAGGAGGCGCCGCATGTCGCCGTCCTCCTTCCATTCCTAGTAAACGTGAACGGATGCCATCAGAGGAAGATATTGCTGGGCATATACTCCGGGGGGGACGGCAGCGTCGCGGTTAAGATACATGATCTAAAGGATTTATGGAATCCTTAGAACACTGGAGCATTGCCGTTAGTAGGGGGGGATTCCCCGAGTTGATTGCGACCATCAAGGAGCGATGCCCAGTCGAGGGCGCGAGTAACAATGGGGGGGCTTCTTATTTCTAAAAATATAATATTAAAATACAATATTCTCCTAATCGCTTTCCTCAATAATGTTCACTGTGCAGTTCAAGCCATTATAATCCGCTAAAGCCAGCAGTAACTGGCTCAGCGATACGTTTCTTAAATTTTTATTTATTATAAAAATAAATATTTATATATTTTAAAACTACGCCTAATTATATGCTGTTTCGCATATCATCAATAACTAAATTATCCGCAACAGTCATAGGCATAGCAGTGGTGCTGGCCGTAATGTACGTACCATTCTCTCCATTAGCTCCCTTAGCCGATGTGCTCAATCCAGGCATCGGCATCGGCGTTTGGGGGGGATCAACGCCGCCGCCTGGCGTCGGATGCATAAACCATACCTTGACCATTAATTCATCTATGGCTGAGGTGACTGTGTGCATTACGCCTGATGGATTCATAAGAATAGCCGCTAACCAAGACTGGGCTCTCTTCTACGAGCAGGGATATCTAACCGCTGAGTATAGATTGGCTCAGCTGGTCTTCATGCGGGCAATGGCGGAGGGCAATCTCTCATCAATGGTAGGGCCATCCATGATTCAGAGCGATGAGTTCTACAGGGCGCTGGAGACAACCATAGTGGCACAGGAAACCGTTAATCAACTAAATAAATCCAGTTATGAGTACATGGCGCTGTATTACTATGTGCTCGGCATAAATGATTATATAAAATCAATGCAGCCTCTCGCTTGCCGTTGATCCTCAAGGTCCTCGGATATAAACCCACTCCATGGTTAATGCGGGACACCTTCGCTATACAACAATTGCTCACTTGGAGCTTGAGCGGGACGGATGATCCATTGGGATTCACCTTCGCCTTGGAGAACATGCCCAAGCAAGCCGTGGAAGCCCTCTATCCCGCCTATCCCCCCCTCTGTTCAATATCCAATATACCCGTACGACTTAAACCCAACCATATACGAGGGGAGCGGCAACGCAGGAACCTAAGTCTCTATTCCATGAACCCGCTGCCGCCGGGAATCGCATTGACTGCATTCAATAAGGCTGTCGAGAACGCCATAGCATTCTTTCAAGGCGATCCCTCATTTTCCTCGTCGATTGTTGGAAAAGTCCTTCCGGGTTTCGATCCATTTCTCCACGTAGTGGAGGGATTAACGGATGCCGGCAGCAATAATTGGGTGGTGAATGCATCGATGGGCGCCGCAATGCTGGCAAACGATCCCCACCTGACTACCACGGTGCCCTCCATATGGATTGGGTTCCAACTCGTGGCACCAGGTCTAAACGTGGTCGGCGTCGACTTCCCGGGCACTCCCGGCGTCATACTGGGCCATAATCCATACATAGCCTGGGGGGGAGCCACCGATGCTGAACCGCAGGTGTGTTACTTCTATGTGGAGGAAACGAGCCCCCTCCCATCCCGGCGAGTATTTCCATAATGGATCGTGGATCCCCCCCTTCACCGTAATCCACGAAATCATTCAAGTTAAGGGCAGGGGGGGAGATATCAATTATTTAGTGGAGAGAGCAGCAAACGGGGTGGTCGTGAGCAATTACAGCGGCGTAGTGATAGTAATGGATTGGACGGGGCTCTATCCCAACAATGAGGTGGCAACGTTCCTGGGCTTTGACTTAGCCAAGAACCTAAGCGACTTCCTGGCCGCCCTCTCCAATTTCAAGGTTGGAATTCAGAATTTCGCATATGTAGATAATAAAGGGAACTTCGGCATATTCGCATATGGCCTATATCCCATTATAAGGGCCGGAAATCCCAGGGCAGTTCTGCCGGGCTATGGTAATTATGATTGGACCGGATTCATACCTGCCAGCAATCAACCCTACGTGCTTGATCCCAGCAGCGGCTTCGCCGCCAGCGCGAATCAAGTGCCGGTATCGCCTGGGTACCCCTATTATCTAGGCTGGAGCTACGAGAGCGGCTTCAGGGCCGACGAGATAAATCATGATTTATCAATATTCAAGAAAGCGAATAACTTGAGTATCTCATCAATGGAGGCAACTCAATTGGATGTGCATGACTACTCCACCGATTTATTCCTTCCCAGCCTAATCTCCGCGCTGTCCAGCAGCAAGCTAAGCGCAGTGGAAAGGGGGGGCCGCCGATTTATTAACTGAATGGAACGGCAATTTCACGGTGGATTCCGCGGCAGCCACTATATATTACTTCTGGCTGCAACAATACCTGAACGATACGTTCATGCCTTGGTTAATTTACTACAACATAACGCGCCCAGAGGGGGGGTTGGGCGAGTTCTCATTCTTCCTGGGACCCGACTCGGTGTATCATGGCCAACTCATTCTCGATCTAGCCAATTGGACCCAATACTACCCTGACTCGCAATGGTTCTATGACCCGCTCAACCACCAGGCCAGGAATTCGGATTATGTAATGATTTTGGCATTCAACCAAACCGTGAAATACTTACAGGAATTGCTGGGCCCCCCGATCCAACTCATTGGGATTGGGGGGGCTACGTACATAAAAGATTGCTGGCCAGCTTATTCGGCTTGCTGGATTATCTGTGGGCCCCCCCTTCCAATCCCCCCCAGGGGGACGGCAACACCATCAATGCCGCATACGGTTGGTGTCAACTATAGGTCCCAGCTGGCGCATGGTAGTAGACATGAAGTATCCCATGGATGCTGTCGGAGTGTATCCGGGCGGTATCTCCGAGAACCCGCTTGGCTTGTATAACGATACCACCGCGTATTGGTTGACCGGCGATTATTATCAATTAATACCGAGCGGCCTACCCGCGGAGTTCTACTACCTATACCTGCCAGGTGCTAAGCCATGATCGGCAAAACGCGCATGATTGTCTTTTTCATAACGGGAGTAATTATCGCGATTGCCTTATCGGCCGTCGGCTATTGGGAATTCATGTTCATTCCAATGATCCAATGGGTTACGCAATGCGCAGCCGCTCCATTGTTTCCCTGGCCTTGCTTGGACTGGCCGGGGGGGCCGTGGGAGCCATGGCATCGATACTGCTCAATCCATACGCGATTCAGGACGGCGCGGTGACCGCCGCAATAATCGGAGCACCGGGGGGACCCGCCATACCCCCCCTGGCATTAACCTTAACGCTGGCATTCTTGAACGCCGGGCTAGGCGGCGCGGCGGGAGCCCAAGCCAGCGAGATTATTAGGAATAAACGCGAAGGCAAGGGCTGACCCCCCCTCCCATCCTTAAGGGCTTAATTTGTCAATTGCTTTATTAGATAAAATAGGGCCTTAATGCACCGCATTGAATGATTCATCCATTTTCTTGGCCAACTCGAAGTCCAGCTCCGTCAATCCACCCGCGTCGTGTGTGGTCAATTCTGCTTTGACCTTATTATAGGAGATGCATAGGTCTGGGTGGTGATTCATTGCATCCGCTAATGGCCTGATCCTATTAATGAATTCCACGGCTTCCCGGAAATCCTTGAAAATGTACTCCTTTATCAATCGATCATCATCGATCCTCCAACCACTCAAGTGCCGAAGCCTCTCCGACGCTCCTGGGGTGGTAATTTATTCATGAGTGAATTCACTTAAGTAATTGCTTTTAAATTGATGGCCTAATTGCCGCCCTTCCTGCGCACCGCTTCATGCCTTTTCCTGGCATCGCGTTCCTTCTGCTTCTTGCTCCACTTATGCTTATGGACCTCCAGCAGCCCAACCGAGTACAAGCCCCCCCTGGAACGGCGGCCGGCAGGAGTCAAGCCCCCCCTGAATGCCTTGCCCTTGCTTTCCTTAGTTATGATCTCCAATGCGACGGCGGGTTTTGCAGGGGGGGTTCCTTCCTTTATGGATGAAAGGTAATCCCGCAGCGCCTTAACGTTCCACTCATACGAGCTCCTCCTCCTCGTATCAACAGGTATCCCGAGCAGCCTGGCATCGTTTATTGAAAGGCCAACTTCCTTCACCTCCGACGGCGAGAATCCCCTGCCAGCCCTCAGCTTCTCAGCTCCCCTATCGCCAAGCAATCTAGGCGCCTTTACCTTTGGTATCGGCGCATCGAGTTGATGGGCCATACAAAGTCGAGATGCGCTGCCCTTTTAAAATCTTCCCGCGGCACCTGATCCCTACCCTGGAGGAAGCCCAAGGCTAGGATTAAGGGCAATTGGATGTATAGATGTCCAGCACAGCTCTCAAATCCCGAAGGGCTAGCTGGGGAGGCATTGGGACCTCCGTTCCCTCCCGAATCGACCTCAGGAAGCCCTCAATCTCAAGTTGAACGGTATTAACCTTCGGAAGCTCGATCCTCTCGCCATTAAATAGTATATCCCCCCCGTAATTCCTGCCGCGTACCCTGCTCGCCGGATCCTCCACTATGGATCCACCAACCCCGTAAACCTCGAATAAGGGCACGCGGGGGGGCGAGTTGGGGGGGAAGGCCCAGCCATACATGAACGCGCCCACGGCGCCCGATTTAAATTTGAATAAAGCCATGCTAGCGCTCTCGCCCTCCATTTGAGGCATAGCCCGCCGGGAGGAGCCGCAAACAGCCTCGTAATCGCCCCCTATGTTTAGAAATGTATCCATCAAGTGAATGCCCCCATCTATTAACGATCCACCGCCCATTTCATCCAACTTGGCTCGCCAACCCGTCGGAGCATGAAAGGATAAGCCGCGCGCTATTATCGTATGTACGCCCAAATCCTTGGATAACTCCGCCGCCTTCCTTGCGGCTGGATCGAAGAAGTGATTCTCGGCCACCATGAACTTAACCCCCCCGGACTCCTCCGCCGCCTTTATAATGGCCAAGCCCTCCTCCAACGTCCTGGCTATGGGCTTCTCCAGCAGGACGTGCTTGCCTGCCTTGAATGCCTTGACCGACATCTCCAAGTGAGAAGCATGGTCAACCACCAAATCCACGACGTCCACCGAGGATCTCAAGACGTCATCGTATGACGTGAAGAACCCGGAGGCCCCCCCCACTCATTCGCGCATGCCTCGGCCGCTGCCCTATCCCTCGAGAAGACGTATATATCCACACTCCCCATGGACCTCAACGCCTCCAAGTGAACACGCCCAAACCCCCCCCTACAACCGACAACCGCGACTTTCATTGAATCAATCATCCCCCCCGCTCCCTAATATGCTTTGCCCAGCCGACCGCCAAGCCTAAGGACGCGGGCGACACTATCGCAAGAATCGCATCTATAAAGTATATCCCCCCCTAGCAGTGGTCAATACGTTGAGCAAGCCATAGGCGAAGAACACCATGGAGAGAAAAGCCAATATGTATGCCAGTGAACTCCTGAGGTACGCGGCAGAGAGGGGGGGGCGGCCAGCGCCAAGGATAGGTACAACGCGGCTATGGATGGAACAATGGTTAGGTCATAAAACAAGCCATAATTAAGCAGGCTTACAATGCTGAGGATCATCACAAGCACCACCAAGCCCACAGTGCCTTTCCTCAACTGAAGCTCGTCGACCAACACGCCCCCCCTCACAGCGGCGTACTCGGCGAGAACTATGGAGTATTGACCAATTGACTGCAGATAAACCACAAAGGAAGGAGCCACGAAGAAGCCTCCGATTATCATAAGTACGCTGGATAAGGTAAACGCGAATGGTATTATCCATGCATGCCTCTCATC
The DNA here is from genome assembly GCA_001315925.1 of Thermocladium modestius JCM 10088. Classification (GTDB taxonomy): domain Archaea; phylum Thermoproteota; class Thermoprotei; order Thermoproteales; family Thermocladiaceae; genus Thermocladium; species Thermocladium modestius. The sequence continues at coordinate 7,280 of BBBF01000034.1, forward strand.
CCCCCCGCTCGCGTAAGGAGCCAGCGATATGCATATCAACAATAGGCCAGATGATAATATGGCAGTGAACGGATGGCTCGGCACGACGGCTGAGGGGAGAAGCGCCAACCCACTGGAATAGACAGCGCTATTTGAACAATTGACGTCGCCAGCAGAGCCACGTAAACGAACCCGCTTGCCACCAGCGCGGATGCGATGGCGGACAGGGAGAGAACCATAACTATGGACCCAGAAGCGGGCAGGTTTAATACGTAGAACGAGATATAATCAACCGTGTAGGCCACGTATAGGACGTAGCTGAGCAGCAGGAATACAATTGAACCCTGGCAAGCGTCGGCGACACGCGTTTAGAATAGGAGTAAAAACCGCCGCTGCTCCACTTACTCTTGACAAGCAGGTATATCAAGATGGCCAGTGGCTGATCGCCAATGCCGATAACGCGGAGACCAGTGGATCCTCATGGGAAACGGCAAGCGGGAGCGGTGATACGCATGCCACCACGTACCCGAGCAGCAACGACCTGCTGAGGCCCATCGGCGAAGTTCACCGATGCCTCTTAATCAATTAATACGCGGAAGCGCATCGCGAGCCTCGGAGGGAAATGTTTTTCAGGGGGGGAAGGCCTAGCCTTAACCGTGATCGCTGCATCGCTGTTGGCGAGCGCATTGAGGAGTGAGCTTGGATGCAGCTCATTATGCGTGCCGGGCCGGTATTTGCGGCGCGGACTGCAGGGAGTGGCTGTCGATGCGTTGATTGGTAGATTGAGCGTTGCGCGGGAACGTTGCGCGGGAAGAATGATCATTGATGCCCCCATTCCAGTGATTGTGCCGGCCAGGGACGGAGCGAGCGAGGCGGATTGCATGATAGTAGAGGGACCGGGAGATCTAGACGTGGAATCGCTGAGGAACGCCATGCCCAGGTCCCCCCCCTATTCATAATTGATCTATCGCTCTGGGACAAGCACAGCGAGGTGGAAAAGAAGGAACTGGTGGAGCAGGTAATATCATCCATCAACTACGTGAGGGAGTACCTATGGGACGGCAATCTACTGGTTAGCAGTGCCCCCCCGGCGGCTTCATGGAGCTGTTCAATAGGTATGCCCCCCCCGACATGAGGCACATGGTTCGCATCACATCCAATCCACCCCCCCTTCAATTCATGAAGGGAGCCAGATCCGCAGTGCTTGATCCGTACGGGGACGCAGTCAGCGAGGAGGAGCTCAAGGGCGTGGATGTGTTCCTGGTTGGGGGGGGATAGTTGATAAGGAGAGAAAGGTAAGCAATGAGACTTTTTCGCTTTATAGATCCCTGGGACTGGATAATTATGGAGTGCCTCGATACAAATTGACGCTATGGGGGGGTTCCCGCGTGGGCGTTCCCGATAGGATAAACAAGATAGTAAAGATATTGCTGGACGCGGTGGTGGGTGGGAGGGGGGGATTGGATGATGCAATCCTAGCCGCCCAGTCCAATAAGGACAGACTGCAGAGGCTGGTCCATGAGTTGCAGGTGAGAGGTAGGATCATAAATGTAAACGGCGAGAGGCGGTTGGCCATAAATGAAAACGAACTGAAAGACATAATATCGAGGCTCGGCATAAATGACAAGGTGCTGCGGCGAGCCACGCGCGGCATTAAGCTACTCGTGGAGAACGAATGAATGGACTGACCTCGCCCATAATAGGAGCCCACCGCTACTGACTACTCGCCCTCACCTCAAGCCGAGAGAGCCAGTTCTCCTCAGCCTTTCATCGGCCTTTCCGAGAATCAGCCACGCCGCGCCTAACATGATTGCCGTGAATATAAGCGAATATGCCAACTGTAACTGAATTGGAATGCCCAACTCATTCACGCCGGTCGCGCTCTCCCTCATCAAAACGAAGGGATATGCCAGCGGCGAGTACTCGTTTATCAGCCTTATGGCTGGGCTGAACTCGCTGGGCAGTAGACCGCCCACTGCAGGCAAGATGAATTGGAGAACGTCGGTCACCACCCAGCTGGACCTTAACCCAGCGACCATTATGGCATATATTGATGCTAATGAAAGCAGGGAGAGGGAGGCCATCACCACTGAGATGAAAAACGCGGCCGGATCCATTATTGTGGGCTCCACCCTAAACACAGCGGCGAAGCTGGCCAGTATCACCGCCAGATCCAGCACGGTGTATATCAGCAGGGCTAGGCCGCTGCCCATCACGTGCCTGAACAGCGAGGAGCCACTGCCCATCACGTACTCCAACACGCCATCTTGATGCTCGTCCAGCATGCCTTGCCCGAACTCCCAGAGCCACGTGGAGTAGAGGGAGAAGGAGTATGATATCCATATCAATAATTGAATGGTAAGGCCCCCCCAAGGGACAGGCCGTATCCCTCCAGTGATAGGACGAAGAAGGCCAACCAGAGAGGGGCACTGATCATCCCCCCCATCACCAACGAGGCGGGCCTGGAGAGGAGAGACCTAAGTCCCCCCCGCTCCACCTCGTTGAGCACGTCATACAATGCCCTTCCTAAGAAGCGATTTCTGTAGCCTGCCATATAGGTACGCACCCAGTGATAGGTAGACGGCCGAGGCCAGGACCAGGTAAGCCACGTGGGTCGCGTTTAAATAACCGATCAATTCGTAATACAAGGCATCATCCAAAGCATGCATTGGAAGAACCCTCACCAAGAAGCCCAACCAGAGAGGCAGCGCTTGTATGGGGGGGTACGTGGCCCCCGATAACAACGACGCCGCCGACGTTATTAATCCCATCAATGAATCCGAGTCCCTGAACCTCAGAACCAAGCCGCTGAGCGCCAGGCCTAATCCGTATAAAGGCATCAAGCTATCAGCAATAAAACTATCGATGCCAGTGCCCTCATCATTCCCTGAATCCCGTATACTCCGTAGGCTATGGGCATGAGGGACACTGTGAATGCGGCGACTATGGATGACGCCATGACAAGCGAGGTCCCGAATAGTATCACGAACATATTAGTTGGGGATGCCAGCAAGTACTCCAGCCGACCCCCGTTCCTCTCCTCCCGCAAGAACCGCGCGCCCGTCTGCATCATTATTATGGAAAGCATGACAACCTCGAACCCTATGAACTGCTCCGCGAATCTATACCTGTTCACGCTGGCCAGGAACGAGGCTATCACAGCCGTGCCCCCCGCCACGAAGTACGGCAATATCACGAGCAACGCGAGGCCTCCTGGCTCCCTGCTTATTATCCTGAACTCGTTCTCCATAACCGCCGTGAACTCATTAATTGCGCCCATTGCTGACCGCCGCCACGAACGCCTCCTCCAGGGTTGGCTCCCTTATCTTGATCCCCCCCTTAACCTCCCCCCCATTCACCTCCCCCCCCAACAACCTTCTCAGCTCAGCCGCCGGATCCTTAGTCTCCACCCTAAGAGTCCTCAGGGATGACCCGACATTTACATCAATCTCTATCACATACTTGAGACCCAGCCTAGCCTTTATCTCGCTTGGTTCCCCCTCCATAATTATGCGACCGCCGTTTATTATGCCCACCTCATCGCACACCTCCTCCACCTCCCAGAGGTTGTGGCTGGTCAGGAGTATTGCCTTTCCGTTCTTCTTCAATTCCATTAATAGCTCCCTAACGGACTTGGAGGAAATGGGATCCAGACCTATGGTGGGCTCATCCAAATAAATCACTGGAGGATCATGTATTAACGCCCTAGCAATGGAGAGCCTAACCCTCATGCCTAGGCTGTACTCTTCATAAGGCCTATCAGCGGCATTAGATAAATCCATCAACTTCAACAACTCCGTTGCCCTACTATCCGCCTCCGATTTATTCAAACCGTAGAGGCGCCCGAAATATACAAGGTTCTCGCGCCCGCTCAGCCTGGCATAGAATCCCTTATCTGGATAAAGCACCAAGCCTATGCTCCTTCTCACCTCCCGCGGCTGGGATACCACGTCGAATCCATTAACCGTGGCGGAGCCCTCATCAGGCAGCAACAACGTTGATAGTATCTTCACCGCGGTGGATTTCCCCCCCGCTCCATTGGGGGGGCCCAGGAGACCGTAGGCTTCTCCCCCCCATCTTATGTCGAAGGATAAGCCAGTCAACGCGTTGACTACTATCCTCCTCCTGCCAATCAATCCGGTCCTCTCGAATGCAGCGAATCGCTTCTTAATTTCCCTAGCCTCTACGGCGCCCATCTATAACGCGGCTGCTTCGGACTTTTATAAAATGTATCCAAGCCCCCCCAGTTCAAACGAAGCACTACCGGGTTTCGATGCTATTTGGCCCGTTAATCCTTTTGAATTAATCGCTTCACACATTAGCCTCGCTCAGCATTACGCGCATGTGATTGCATGTTTTCCTTGGAAAAGTTATAAACATGTCATTAATCTCTGGGGACGGATGGCCTTGCTAAACATAGATGAGCTGAAGCGCAAGATTTCCGAGATAAATAATGAAATAGGGGGGGTCATCAGTAAGCAAATAGACGATCTTTATGCCGACATGAACGAGAAGAAGAATAGGCTGAACGAGATCAGGGGGCGGATAAATGAATTGATAGGCCAAGTTAACCAGAAAAGACAGAGGCTGGGGGGGAGATTAGGTCCAACATAGCAAAGCTAGTTGAGGAGCGGAACTCCCTTGTCGGCGAGATGAGAAAAATGAAGGAGGAAAGGGATGGAATACTCGATGAGATGAATAAGGTCAGGGAAAAGGTGGCGAAGCTAAGGGACTTGATTAAGCTAGCCATGGAATACACGGATGGCAGGATAAGGGATAAGGATCAGTTAAAGGAATTGATAGAGAAGATGGAATACGATCATGAAACGACCCCCACCGATCCCCCAGCGTGAGAAGGAGTTCTATAAAATGATATCCCAGTTGGAGGAGGAGATGGTTACCGCGGAGACTCTTGAGAAGCTGCAGGCCAGGCTCGATGAGGAGAGGAATAAAGTGAAGGAAATGGCGGAGAGGAGGAAGCAATTGGCCGCTAGAATGAAGGAATTATATGAGGGACGATACCAGGAAATAAAGGCTCAGATAAAATCGTTAATAGAGGAAATCAATAAGGAGAGAGAGGAATTGATAAAATTAAAGGAACAACGGGACTCGCTCAAGAAGGAGAGGGATGAGATCAAGGCATACATGCTGTCCAAATACGTGGAGGCCAAGCAACTAAAGGAGAGGAGGAGGCAATTATATGATGAACTGAACAAGAACAAAATGCTTTTGGTGGCTGCCTATAAATCCATAAACGCAGATAAGAAGAGGGCCGAGGAGGAGAAGCAAAAGGAGATATTGAGGACTCGTGCAGAGGAGATCAAAAGGAAGCTGGATAATGGGGAGCGCGTGTCATTCGAGGAGTTAAAGATATTAAGCGAACTGGAAACGGATAGTTAAACGAAATGTCAAACGTAAGCAAGATACTTATATTGTGCGTAGACATAGATGACGATGTAGGGGAACGGCTGGGCGTCAGAACCCCCCCCGTGATAGGCCGCGAGGACGTCCTCAAGGTCGCCATGGATTACATATTGAGGTACCCAGATGATTCGGATGCAAACGCCATATTCGGCGCAATACAGCTGTACGATTCCATGAAGACCTCATTTGGTGAGAATAACATAGAGGTGGCGCTCGTGGCGGGCTCCAGCAAGGGGGACGTGATGGCCAACATGAAGGTGCTTAGGGAGGTCAGCGACGTAATTGGGAAATTCAACGCCGACGGCATAGTGCTCGTCTCTGATGGACCATCTGATGAAGCCGCTGCGGACGTGATAAGATCCATCAGGCCCATAATATCCATTAAGAGAATAGTCGTGAAGCAGACCAGGGGGGGGTTCGAGGAGGTGGCCGTCCTTACTAGGTACTACATATTGAAGGCGTTGATGGAGCCCCAGCTCAGGAAGTACACCGTTGGGTTGCCCGCCCTCATAATATTGATCTATGCGGCTTGGCTATTCATCCCCCTGAGCATAAAGGGATTGGTATCGTCCATACTCCTATTATCGATAGGGATGGGCCTGCTGGGCTTCGCGTTGAATATACACAAGCCGATAGTTAAATTCGCAAGATCATATGAGGTGACGTTCTTTCTATCTATAGTATCATCATTTCTGCTGGCTATATACGTTGCAATAGACTTGGTAGTTCTGCGCTCCCCCCCGCTCTCATCGTTGATAAGCCCTGGCTTCACCTTGATAAACGCGATGGGGTTCGTGCTTGGAATAATAGTTGGGGTAAATGCCATGGAGATATACTCCAAGTCAAGGATGCTACCATATGGCCACGTGGTCGCCATATCCATGGTATCGCCCCCCCTCTTCATATTGATAAGCCTAGCATATGGATTCATAAACGGAATAATACAATTAGACGTGATATTGGCATACATGCTAATATACTTCGCGGTTAACCTCGTAGTTCTGCTCACGTTGGTGGAGGTGAGGAGAAGGAGAAGGCATTATGCCTAGCTCCTCGGAAGCTTTTTAAACGGTGGAGCAACGACGTGAGCGAGGGGTAATGACAAAGAGAACCCATGGATATAGAGCGAAAAGCAGGGAGGTATTGAGCAAGCACCCGAGGGAGAGGGGGCAGGCCTGGATTGATAAGGTGGATGTATAAGTATAACGCAGGAGATAAGGTGATAATAGACATTGATCCCACCAACATAGTGACTGCGCCGCATAGGCGGTATCAGGGAAAGGTGGGGAGCGTCGTCGGAACTAGGGGGGGTAAGGCCTTAGTAATAGAGGTAAAATTCGACAAAGAGAAGAAGACGATAATAACTACGCCCGACCACGTTAGACCTCTCCTTGGAGAGCGACGGGCCTAATATTCACGAGAGCGATTTTTATATACGGTTCGGAGAGGCTAGCCACATGAATATTGAGGAAATAAGGGGGGGAGAAGCCGAGTAATATTAGCCATAGATGAGGAGGAACCAAGGAAGTACTGGAACGTATTGGATGCGGTGGGGTCCTCCGTTAAGGCCGTGAAGCTGGGTTGGATGGCTATTCTATCGCTGGGCAGCGATGGGGGGGTTAAATCCTTAATAAACGGCCACGATGATAAGTACTTCATAATGGATGCCAAGATGGCCGACGTAAATTTCATAAACGAGAAGATAGCTAGAAGAATGGCTGGCCTAGGCTTTGACGGTATAATAATGCATGGCTTCATAGGTCCAAGCAACGCCCCCCCGCCTAGCGTGATGGACGTATTCGTGCTCATATCCATGACGCAGGGACCAACGCTGTACGACGCGTCGCTGGAGCGGGCCATGGATTACACGAAGGCAATAGATCGGCGAGGCATAGTGGTGCCAGGCAATAAACCGGACATAATTAGGAAAGCAAGGGAGCAATTCCCCAGCGACGTGATAATAAGCCCAGGAATAGGCGCGCAGGGCGGCAGCATTGGATGCGCCGTGAAGCATGGAGCTGACTTCGGGATAGTGGGCAGATCCATATACGAATCCAGCGATCCGGTTGAATCCCTGAAGCGGTTAGAGAGAGAGGCAGCGGAGAGCCAATGTTAGGGCTTGACCATCGTATAATCCCCCCCAATTAGTGGTCCGAACCTGCCTCGTATTCTTGATCCACTATTAACAACCTCCCATTAACTATGGTGCCCACAATCCTTCCCATAACGCTCCTTCCAGCAAATGGACTGTGTCGAGCCTTTGATTGAAACTTAGAGGGATCTATCTCCGTGATGGCCTTAGTATCTATCAATGCAAGGGAGTTAGTCAAGTCTATTCCCAACAGGCTTGCCGGTCTGGTGGAGTATAGGAGGACTATTTGTTGAAGTTCCATTAATCCCCCCCTTCGCCATAAGTCTATTAAAAGCAAGCTAGTCGTCTCCAGGCCGGGGAATCCGGGGGGCGGTGTCTTGGTAATTCCTGCCGTATTTCTCATTAAACGAGTGAGGCGCGTGATCGCTCGCGACCATATCTATCTTGCCCTCAATCAGTAGCCTTAGCAATTCAATCCTTTGATGATGCGGCCTTAATGGAGGATTCACCTTGCAGTAAAAGGGATCGCCCACTGCTCGACCGCATTCCTCGTAGTCCAGCAATGCGTGATGCATGGTAACATCGGTGCTCAAGCCCAAATGTCTCAATTCATTGGCTAATTTAATTACCAGGGGATTCGATACGTGGGTCACATGTATTCTAACTCCATGCATCAAGGAAGCCCTAGCCACTCGAAGGAAGCACGACAATTCCGCATCGAGGGGGGGCCTCGCCAAGTTATGAATCGATGAATCGCTTCCATCCACTGACCTGAACATGTTGGGATCCTCACAGTGAACCACAAACATGATTCCAAGAGATGCCGCGGTTGATGCCAAATCATCTAGCCTTGCCAAGTCCTCCGGGTATACCTTAACCGTCTTTATTCCAAGACCCACGTACTTGGCCAACTCATCCGAATAGGAGGGGACGCCACCATGAAGTCTATAAGCTATGGGGAGGGATCGACCCTCCACCAGCCTCTTCGCCGCAATCTCGGAATTACGTATCTGAGGCGACGTGTTGGGCATGTCCCCCCCCACGCCCACCACTCCACCGGCCAGGGCAGCCCGCGAACCACTTTCTAAATCCTCCTTGTAGGATTGCTCCCACCCCCCCTCAAGTGAACGTGCATATCAACAAAGCCAGGCAAGGCAATAATGCTATTCGGCAATTCCACAAACCCCCCCTCCCCCCCCAGCACCGTTACTCTTTCTCTAGCTAATTTCCCATTAACATACCTGACCACGCTCAGAGACGCCACTGCTCAACTGCGCTCTGGTTTTAATAAGTATATACACGCATCATTCCCCAGACCGCCAACGTAGTTCCATGTGCTTCACGAAATCATGCCACACAATGCAAATCATAGAGCGATTTCAAATAATATAGAATACGAGCCAGACCGCTGGCCACCGCATGAAGGAAAGACGAAATCCACCTTATGGCGGGCATGTATAATCCATTACTTGGTCCTCCACCGCCCATCAATCAGCGATCGAAGACTATACATCACCAAGATCATCATCGAGCTGCCTCATCACCAAGAGGCATTGCCTCCCATCATTAAAAAACTTGCCTAAAAATCCATCATGTTCTAGAGATCGCTCACCGATTAATCGAACAATCCCTTAAGGATTGACCCTCCCTCGCTATTGGGGGATCTCCTCAATTTACTGCCCACCCTTTAACCTCCGGTTAAATAAACCTCAAGTAGCTCTTTAGGGCAAAAACCTCATTGACCGCTTTGATGGGAGGGAATTGGGCATTGTTTAATAATCCCTAGAAATAATAAATATGTAGGCATGAACGTAGAAGAGGCATTTTGGAGCATGGTTAGGGACCCGGAATTGCTTCGCCGCTATATATCAAGCGATGGGTTTAGCCTAGATGAAGTGTGCATCAAAAGCCGGAGGCTTGGTTTTCCATGCATACCATCGATTGATGATGACTTCAAGACCAGGTTAATTGCGGTGTCCATAACGTTCTTGACGGTGCTGACCATGGAATTAGAATCGATGGGCACCCCCCATCATCGATAGACGGAATTGCCGCGCTGCTCGGGGATATATCCAGCGACCTAGCCATATACGGCGCGCCCAGAGACGTTATAGATGAAGCCCATGAATTGATGAGGCGGATAGCAATCATGGCAAGGCTAGTAAAAACTCCCCCCCTTGACACCTAGTTTTAACACCGACCTCCTCCCCCCCGCCCTAGTGGGTTTCCCTCTGGGCGGTTCATTGGTTCGTGGTGCACCGCCATCACCCTCACCACTTCACAGCTGGCGGGTGCGTGAAGCACCCACCCCCCGCTCCGCTCGTCCAGCGGTGAACCACGGGCCCGGCCCTCAGCATTACCCCCCCCTACCCCCCCTCGCCGAGGGGAGCCCCCCCCACACCCAGATCCCAGGGACTCGGGGGATATGTAGAGCCCTCATGGGGCATCCCCCCCCTAGGGGGACACATTTTCCACATGGCTTAGCACTTAGTAGTTTAAAAAACCTAGCCCCCCCCTGCCTTGAAAGGCGAGGCTTGCCTTTCGTTTTGTCATGGTTGAACTCCGGTATACGGAGATGACAATCCCCCCCC
>BBBF01000035.1 GCA_001315925.1 Thermocladium modestius JCM 10088
CTCGCTGAATGGCTTTGGATGGGTTGATCAGGCAAATCGAACAGCTGGGGAACGCTTTAATCGATGGATCGCCCTCAACGCCATGGAGGAACGGGAGGTAATCTTCAAGGGCCCGGATGGGGCGGCCGTGAATGCCTTCGTGGCGTCTGGGGGGAGTCAAGGCGGGCATTGTGGTTGCGTCGGAGATATGGGGATTGACGGACTTCATACGAAACGTGGACCGACGCTTGGCGGGGGGGCTTGGATACACTGTCATGGCCCCCCCCAACCTATACTCAAGGAATCCCAACTTCACGGTTGAGAACATAATGGGGGTAATGCGTAGGTTCTTTTCGCTGCCCCCCCCGAGAAGAGGGGCGATCCCGGCTACGTGGCGCAAATCGCCGCGGCTCTGTCGCCCGGCGAGAGGGCTATATATGATGAATTAATGGTTAATAGAGCGGTCACTGAGGATAGAATGCTTGGGGACCTGGCGGCCGCGTATAAATACCTGGGCAATCAAGGACTGCATAGGTTTGGAGCGATAGGGTTCTGCATGGGCGGCGGCTTGGTTTTCCAATTATCCACGCAGCTCCCCCCCTCGATGCAACGGCGGTCTATTACGGCAGGAACCCCCCCAGGAACTTGGATGATGTGGCGCGGCTCAGGGGGGCCTGTCCTAGGCATTTACGCTGGTGAGGACTCCGCCATAAATCAAGGGCTGCCGGACTTGGTGAGGGCCATGATCGTGCATAAAAAGGACTTCGAGATGAAGCTGTACCCGGGCACGTACCACGCCTTCGCCACGGAGGGCGGTCAGACGTACGACGAGGCGGCGGCCAAGGATGCTTGGGAGAGGACGGTTAGGTTCTTCTCCAAGAACTTGGGTGATCGCCATGGGAAAGGAGGGCGACGTGGTGAGGGAATGCTTCTTCACGTGGGTGGACATATTGAAGATGGCGGAGGAAAAGAAGGAGCGGAAGAAGGAGCGGAACGCGGTTGAGGAGAGTAAGGACGCCGGCGATGGGGGTGCTTCACTCCATGGGTAGGCCGGACTCCTTGATTTGCTTCAAGTCCTTTGTCAGATAGGCGACGCGCACGGCTACGAAGTACACCGCCAAGCTGAGGACTGCCCAGAGGAGGTAATCCCACGGGTAGCTCACCAAGGGCGTCGAGAGCGGGCCGAGCGAGCCCACGTACGATACTATGCCCAGCAGCACATTATAGACGACTATCCAAGAAGCCCCCTTGATGTCTGGATGCCCCGTCCTCAGCCAGAGATAGGCGAACGCTGCGGCCTGGGCCGCGCTCATCATGGTCCAATACACGGCGAAGGAGACCATGGGGGCCAAGCCGCCCAGCCACCCCCCCAGGTACCAAGACGCCGCTATCAAGCCAATCGCTGCCCAGTACGCCGCGGAGAAGGCAATTGATTCTGGAACCGGTATGCCGAGCTCCCTCCTGTAGGGGGGGCCAAGCATTAGGAGGGGGGGCAGTCCGACGGCGGCGCTTATTATTATGGGGGGGTTCACGTATGACCATGATGACCAGTATATGAGCAGCGACGCCACTATGAAGCTCAAGGGGGGGTACACTACTTGCCACGCCCAGGGCTTGTACGCCCTCCTCAGCTCCGGGGGGGCCAAGCGCCTCAGCGCGTGGTTTGTGATGCCCACCTCCAAGTAGCCGTAAACCGTGACCACGGCCGAGTAGGACATTATGGCGTACCAAGTGGGGGGGAAGGGTGCTAGGAATGCGAGGGCGAGCACTGCCGTGGTGAGGAGCGCTATCCAGGGCGTCTGGAACTTTTGGTGTATCTGAGCGAAGAACTTAGGTATGTACCCCACTCTGGCCATGCCGTATAGGTTCCTCCCGCTGGTTCCCACGTAGACCGCCAAGGTGCCCGCGGGGGGGGATACGGCCGCGTCGACGAGGAGGAGGATGGCCAGCCCCATCAACACGGGCACTCCCACCGCCATGGCCTCGCTGACGAATGGGTGTGCCTGCCAATCCCCGCTGGCCAGCGCTTGCCAATCGCCGGGGGGGAGACGCCGGCCTTGCTCCAATTCACCGCGCCGAGGAAGGTAACTTGGAGCAACACGTATATTGCTATTGTTACCACGACGGCCAATATGGTGCCCATCGGAACATCCCTCTGCGGGTTCCTTCCCTCCCCCGCGTACTCCAGTCCCTGCCTGAAACCCTCGTAGCATACACCACGCCGGTCGTTATCATGCCGGTGAATATGGCGGCGTAGCCGTACGGCGCGAAGCCCCCGGGCAGCTTGCCGGCCACGTAGCTCCAGTGCATGTATAGGGCCATTAGCAGCATTATGGTTAGGATGGGCATTATGAACTTCCACGCAGTTATCACTCTGTTGAACCAGCCGTACACGTTCACCCCCAATCACTTGCACGAAGAAGAATAGAACTATGAGTCCCGCCGCGACGAGAATGCCCAGCGGGGGGGTCAGGACTCCCAGCGATGAGTTCCAGAACTGCGGCACGTAGTCGCTGGCATACTCCACTATGGCTATTGCCTCGGAGGACAGCGTGGTTATCGCGCCCAGGGTGTAGGTCCAGGCTAGCAGGTAATTGCTGAGAGTGCCGTGGCTGTAGTGGTTATACCTGGCCAGGGAGCCGCTGAAGGGAAAGAGGCCGCCCAGCTCCGCGAAGGGGAACACCATGAATATGAAGAATAGACCCGCTATCACCCAGGATAGGATGGCCGCGGGCCCCCCCATCATGCCTGCCGCCCCCCCAGCGGAGTGAAGAGCCACGCCGATCCTATCATTCCGGTTATGGAGAGCATGAAGTAATCCGCCGCGGTGAGGGATCTCCTCAACCTGGGTTGATTTGATTGATTTGAACCATCCGGGTTTTGACCACTGCTCATAGTTCGCGCTGCCGCTCAGGCAGCGATTTTTAACAATTATCATAACAAATAATCCACCTCAGATGAGGAGAGCGGGGGGGCGGATTTCAACATATAATCCAAGCAATTAATGTATCCAAGACTTGCCCACTTATTATTTTAAAGCCAGCGCAGTGAGCGGCGAGTGGGAGAGGGAGCTGAGCTGAAGGAATTGATAGTAATGTATAGGGAGGGGGGGAGGTTGGAGGACGCGTTGAGGGAGGTGGATAAGGCGATTGAGAGGCAACCTAGGAACGCCGCGTACCATAACTTGAAGGGGGGGCCATATTGAGGAGGATGGGGGGGAGGCCGGGCGAGGCGTTGGCCGAGTTCGAGGAGGCCGCGTCGATAAACCCCCCCAACAACCCGGCCTACCTTTTCAACGAGGCCAATGCCCTCCTCGACTTGGGGGGGAGGCCCGAGGATGCATTGGAGAAGTACGATGCTGCAATAAAGTTGGATCCCAGGGACCCGGATTACAGGTATGGAAGGGCCAATGCCCTGTATGCCCTGGGTAGGTATGATGAGGCCATTAAGGAGTACGATGAGGCCATCAAGCTGGGGGGGTCGAATCCGTATTATAGGATAAACAAGGCATTTGCCTTAGCCAAGCTGGGCAGGTCAAGCGAGGCCGTGGACGAGCTGGAGAAGGCCGTGAAGCAGGGACGGAGGGATCCCGTGGTGTGGGTGAACTACGTGGAGGCCATGTCGGTGCTGTGGAGAAGGGACGAGGCCATGCGGAGGGTGAGGCAGGCCGTGGATGATGGTTCAGTGAAGAGGGAGGCCCTCTGCGCCGCCGCTCGATCCGCCGAGTCGGCCCAGCTCTCAATGGATGAGGAATCAGCCATCAAGGAACTAGAGGAGAGCTTCTGCAGCTAACCGCACTCTTTGTGGTTTGCCGGGTCTGAATTATTGATCCCCCCCTTTACCGGGAGCTAGCTCGCTTCCCACGGATGAAGCCTACAGGGGAAGGGATCATTAAACATCTTGTGGAAAACTGGCAAAATAATAACTGAAGTGAGGAAGCCTGTCATTTCTGGTTACATAACGGAGTAGCACCCGTTAAGGGGGTGTGACGCCCTAGACCCCCCCAAGTGGAGCCCTCGCCCCCCCTAGGCGGGGGGGAGGTCAGGCAGTGAATCATGTCAGTCGCATTTTTATACGCGCCAAAGCTCCTCCACCTGAGCCCCCCCCAGGCGTGGAACCCGCGAGAGAGGTGACTCCTTCCCGTGACCGGGTTTCCTCCGAGAGGGGGGGCCACACCCTCCATTAATGCCGGCAGGACGAGGCCTTCGGGAAAACATCATCGATAATCTCGGGGGGGCCGTGTCCCTCCCCAATTTCCGCCGTTATTTGGTTTTAGCAAAAAACTTGAAATACCTAGATTGAAGTTGAATAGCTATGTCATTACAGGAATGGTTATCCATATACGAGAAGGCGCATGGCAAGGTGGTCGCGGACGTGAGGAGGGGGGTTCCCTGACGTTTGGCGATGGCAATCCGATGATGACCATGCCGACAAAGCTAATAGAGGTGGTGTGGAGAGACTTGATGAGGTACGTGGAGGGAGCTGCCGATGTCTTGATCAAGAGCATGGGGAGGACGTTCGGCGAGATGCACGGGGGGGGCGGCCAATCCGTGGAGTACATCGACCTTCACTTTGTGGCGCACGGCTTCGGGAGAGTCATGGGTAACATCAATGAGGTAACCATAATCAGCCCGCCCATCCCCCCCGCCGGTGGGATCCCAGGCCCATCGCGCTATTCCTCGCCGGGTTCCTGGAGGGCGTGATTGGCGGCACGTACGACGGAGAGTGCACGCGGGAGAAGTGCGTCTTCAAGCGGCTAGCCCTGTGAGCAGCAATGCCCTAAATGGCGGTGCTTTTGAATACCTTTTATAACCCGGCCCGCCTATAAGGGCGTGGTTACGATAAGGGAGGTGCTGAACAAGTTGAAGTGGACGGGCGCCGCTGGGGGGGATTTCGAGGTGACCTACGTGTCCAGGGGGGCGCCCCCCCCAACGATGAGGTGACCATACAGGCGTCGTCGATACTGGAGCTATTGCATGATGGTTTCGTGGTGGAGATGGAGGGAAGCAGGACCTACATACCCTACCACAGGGTGGTGCTGATAAGGTCAAAGTCAGGAGAGGTGTTGCTGGATAGGCGCAGGAGGTAATGCAGGAAGCTGGGGGGGGTCGTTTCAGGAAATGTGGAACCAGGTTTGGGGGGGAGGGTGGATGCTTCATTTGTACTGCATGGGTGGCTCGCGAGTGGGATTTGGATATCCTTTCCTTTTCCAGTGGAAAAACTTAAAATGCAGAAAATGCAGTGAAAAATATATATGTCAAAGCCAAGTCCAAAGGCCTTCGACATAGTGACTATTGGGGGGGATAGATGCAAGGAGTGCGAGATATGCGTTACCGTTTGCCCCCCCACTAAGGTGCTTGTGATAAGCGATGTAATGAATAGGAATGGCTATAAGGTATCGTTCGCCGCCAACCCGGATAAGTGCATTGGGTGCAGGCTGTGCGAGTGGTCGTGCCCCCCCGACTTCGCCATATTCGTAAAGCAAGGCGAGGGCAAGTCGCGGGGCCTCATAGTTTGGAGCAGCCCCGAGAAGGCGGTGGCAAGGTGAGGGAGATGAGCATAGGCTACTTGACGGGCAATCAAGCCGTGGCCGAGGGAGCCATGGCGGCCGGCCTCAAGTTCTACGCCGGCTACCCAATAACGCCTGCATCAGACTTATTCGAGTACCTATCCGAGAAGCTCCCCCCCAAGAGGGGGGGGAGTAGTTTATCAGGGCGAGGATGAGATAGCGAGCATAGTTGCAGCCATAGGCGCCTCATGGAGTGGGGGGGCGAAGGCCATGACGGCCACCTCGGGCCCCGGCTTCAGCTTAATGGCGGAATCAATAGGGCTGGCGGCCATGACGGAGACGCCGGTGGTGGTGGCCGTCAACATGAGGACAGGCCCGTCCACGGGCATAGCCACGACGCCGGGCCAGGGCGACGTGATGCAGTCCAGGTGGTTGAGCCACGGGCATTACCCCGTCGTGGTCTACGCGCCACGGGGGGGTGCAGGACAGCTTCGACTTGACCATAAAGGCATTCAATGTGGCTGAGGCCTTGAGGATCCCAGCCATAATACTGAGCGATGCCGCGATAGCCCATGGGAGGGAGAAGGTGGTGATGAGGTCTGACGTGCCCGTGGTGAGCAGGAAGAAGCCGACCCCCGGCTCCAAGTACTTGCCGTATGAGGCGGGGGGGATGATCTTGTGCCTCCCATGGCGGCATTCGGCGAGGGGGGGTTCAACGTGTTGGTGGAGTCCCTTCAGCACGACGAGAGGGGGGGGTACTACGTGCCCACGAGCAAGGTGTTCGAGAAGTTGGTGACTAGGCTGAACAGGAAGGTGGATGATAATAGGAAGATGATAGTGGAGTCCAGGGTTTATGGGGGGGAGGAGAACGCGGACGTCCTGCTGGTTGCGTTCGGCTCCTACGCCAGGGTGGCGAGGGGGGGAGCGGCGAGGAGGGCCAGGGAGGAGGGGGGGCTCAGGGTGAGGGTGTTCGTGCCGATCTCCATATGGCCGTTGGACGAGGAGGGGGGGCTGCGGAGGGAGGCGTCCAGGGCGGGGGGGAGCGTCGTGGTAATGGAGAACAACTTGGGCCAGCTGTACAGGGAGGTGCAGCGCATCGTTAGGGATAGGGACGTGGGCTTCCTCCCGCTCCTCAAGGTGGAGCTCCCCCCCACCCCCCCCACGGAGGCCCTGCGGTCGCTGCGGGGAATGGTTAGGGCTTGATGCTTTGTATGGGTAAAACTTAAATAGATAAAAGTCAAATATTAGGTTATGGAGGCCATACAAGTCAACGTTCCCCCCCGGCTTCATCCATTGGATGATTACTTGAGGACCGACAGGCTCCCCCCCACACGCTCTGCCCCCCCGGCTGCGGCATAGGCATTGCGTTGAACGCATTCCTGAGGGCGGTGAGCGAGTTGGTGGGGGGGGAGGGCAAGCTGGACAGGAAGAACGTGTTATTCGTGGGCGGCATTGGGTGCACCGCCAGGACCAGCATGTACACGATGTTTGACAGCGCCCACGTGACCCACGGCCGCGCCATACCGTTCGCCACGGGGGCCAAGCTGGCTAACCCCCCCAACATAATACCCGTTGTGTTCAGCGGGGATGGGGACTTGGCGGGCATAGGCGGGAACCACTTGATCCACGCGGCGAGGCGAAACATGGATCTCCTGGTGGTCGTGATAAATAACATGACGTACGGCTTGACGGGGGGGCCAGTTATCCCCCCCCACAACCCCCCACGGGCCACTACACCACCACCACTCCATACGGGAACCCGGAGAGACCCTTCAACTGATACCCCCTCGTGGCCGCGGCGGGCGGCAACTACGTGGCTAGGGCATCCATAACCCAGCCCGAGGTAATGAAGTCCTACTTCAAGAAAGCCCTTCTAAAGGAGGGGGGGTTCAGGTTGATAGAGGTGGTCTCCACCTGCCCGGAGAACTACGGGAGGCACTTGGGGGGGTACAGGTCCCCCCTCCGACTTCTACCTCAAGATAAAGGGCATCGTGAAGATGCGGAGCGGCGTAAAGCCGTGGGACGTGAAGTACGACTGGAACAGCGAGATAACTATCGGAGAGTTCGTGGACAGGAACGAGCCGGGGGGGTTCTCCAGGCTACTGCATGAGCAGGTGAGGAAGGTGATGGCCGGTGAGAACTGAGATAATACTGGCAGGCAAGGGCGGGCAGGGAATACTGCTGGCCGGGTACCTGATAGGCTACTCAGTGGCTAAGTTCACGAACTACCAAGTCTCGTCCACGGAGGAGTACGGCGCTGAGACGAGGGGGGGGACTGACAGCAAGATGGACATAGTCATATCGGACGAGGAGATAGACTTCATAGGGGCGGAGAGGGCCGACGTGGCTATCTTCATGTTCAAGGACCAAGCGGCTAAGTACTCCAGGTACGTCAGGGACGGCGCCACCGTCATGATAGACTCCACGCTCGTCGATGCATCCTCCCTCCCCCCCCGCGTCCTGGAAGATAATGGGACTGCCGTTCACGGAGCTGGCCGAGAAGAGCTTGGGCACCCCCCCCAGGGTGGCCAACATGGTGATGCTGGGAGCATTCACTACCCTCGGCCTCGTCCCCCTCGACGCGCTGGAGAGCGCGGTGAGGGAGGTAGTCAGCCCCCCCAGGTGGGTGGACCTCAACCTAAAGGCCCTCCGCCTCGGGGGTGGAGGAGGCCAGGAAGAAGGTAATCAATCCATTAATTGGTTAATGTTCCCCCCCTGCCTCCCCCCCGCTCGCTCTCAACCGGGGGTGGGGGGCCTTAATGCTTATTAGGCCGCGTCCCTCGCTTGCTCGGTGGATCCCGAGGTATTAAAGTACCTCCAGGAGCTGGAGGAGGTGGAGAGCGATGGATTGGAGAAGCTGGTCAAGGCATTATCCATGCTGTCGGGCAAGGAGAGGGAGGTGATGCTGGGCGTGGCGTTCGACGCATTGGTGCACAGGGAGTTGATTAGGGGGGGGATTAGGAACGCATTGTCCGAGTATGATAGGCTGGTCAAGGCAAGGCCCGGAAACCCCCCCCGGCCCGGCAGCGCGGCGAAGGTGATAGAGGCCCATAACTCGGCTGAGTTGCGGTCCATCGAGCTTTACTCCAAGTTGATTGATGCTAAGCTGAGCGAGTTGGTCACCGAGATGCTTGAGGCGGTGCGCAGGAACGAGGAGGAGCACTTAGTGATAGAGTACACCCTGGTCAAGGGCGGGAGGCGCGGTCAATGAATGCCGCGGAGCGCGTCGCTCACCCTGGTTCCCTCCTTGACGGTCACCACCTTCACCCCCCCCTCCCCCCCCGAGCCACCTTCTCGCACTCGCTGCCCATCCTGGTTACGATCACTGCATCCACGCCGAGCTCGATGGCCTTCTGCATTGCGATGACCCCCTTCATGGATGTGGATATGGCGGACAGGGCGGGGTTCGGCAATACCTGGACTTGCCTGGCCTCTCCCCCTACCTCGAAGACCGCTATTTGCCTGGCGCTCTCCAGGCTGGCCACGTATATGGCTGATTGAAATACGGCCACCCTCATGGGTTCCCAAGCGGCTGCCCATCCTTTAACTTTGATCCACGTGCCTGGGAAAAGCGGCCGCCACGTGATGGGCATTATTAAGCATGCAAGGAGATGCTCAACCTGGACAGGGCGGGCCCGCCCATGGGATCCCCCCCGACCTCAGCTCTACTGTTTCTCCCTTAGATATCCGTTTTAAGCTGGTAATCTGTTGCGGGATTAGGCGATTAAGTGGTTGATGAAACCGAAGTGTACCTGGACGAATGCCCAGCATCGCCGCTAGGCACATACTGGCCCTACGGAGCAGCGTCGAGAGCGGTAACGAGCTTCCATGCTTGAGCATGGACTCCATCAATGACGTAACCATCTACCTAACCCATGCATGCAACCTAGAGTGCAGGCACTGTTACTTATCGGCGGGTAGGCCATTAAGTAATGAATTGAACGCCGATGACTGGTTGCTCATACTTGATAAGTTAAGGGATCTTGGTGTTAATTACGTTTACCTATTGGGCGGCGAGCCGATGCTTTTGATTAGGAGGGGGGGGTTGTTGGAGATCATAAGTCATGCAAAGGACCTTGGCCTTTACGTATCAATGAGTACCAATGGCATGTTGATTGATAGAGAGAATGCGCTTCTACTTAAGAGTGCCGGGCTTGACCAGGTCCAGGTGAGCCTTGATGGCCCGAATCCCGCGGTTAATGATGTGATTAGGGGTTTTGGTAGTTTTGATAAGGCTGTTAGGGCCGTCAATGTGTTTAGGGAGGTTGGTGTCGCCGTGTCCCTGTCGTACACAGTGATATCAGATAATGCCTATTACGTGGTCGACATGGTTAGGTTGACGGAAAGGTTGGGAGTCTCAGTGCTCAGCTTCATACGCGTTCAAGAGTTTGGCAGGGCCCGTGAAAATGGCTTAACGCTCGACGGTGGGTTGGCGAGGGCTGCAATTAATGACTTACTGCGCGTTAAGACCGGCGTTAAGCTTGTCCTGAACGGCTTTAGGTTTAGTCTAGGCGACTTATATGAGGCATACAGGAAGTCCAGGGAGGGGCTTAATGCCCTTAGGATAATTAATTACTCAACATGCCCAGCAGGCGGGAGCAGATTCGCGATAGATTCGGACGGCGGTATTTACGGGTGCGAGTTATTGATGAGCAGTGAGTTCCATGAGGGCAATGCGCTTAAGGATGACTTGAAGATAATTTGGAGGGATGGTTTTGGATCTTTTAGGGAAAGGAATTATGCTGAGATAAAGCCATGCAATTCCTGCCCAATGGCTGACCTATGTAACGCTGGTTGCGCTGCCAGGTCATTTTCAACGTTTGGCTCCGTGGATTCGCCCGATCCCTATTGTCCAGTTGTTGAGGGATCGATCGGTAAATCCAAGCAATGATCATTGATGTATTTATGAAGTTGAATGGAGGCGCCTTAACTTGACCAGTAAGGCCTGCTTAAACGTGGTTGGTAACGACATAATCGGTTACCCATCATCATGGATCGTGGAGGTCTCGCCCCTTCTAGGGACGGGGGGGTGAGAATTATGGCCCGACGTAGTGGCGTGCAGTCTCTTTCCTCAGTAAACCCGTTGGGGGGGCGCTCCATTTCATTATTCTCACGCGTTTAGTAGCTTTAACCGTGATGCAGTCCCCGCGAGGGGGGGCGCTCGAGGCGTGAGGGAATGCCCCCAGTGGGGGGGTCAGGACCCAGCCATTCATGGCGGGGGGGAGCCGTCAGCGCGTCGGCTTCTCCCTGAACAGGTAGGCCGTGGCCTCGGTTGCCTGCGCTTGTAGAGAGGCTGGTACAGCGGCCCCCCCGGCTTGTCGGTGAACTTGAGGAACCGCCTAGCGTCGGGCAGCCCCCCCGTCAACTCGTAGAACCTGTCCCACCCAATCCTGGCCACCCAGTCCCCCCCATCCTCTCCCCCCCCTCTCCGCGTTTCCCACCCACGTGTCCACTATCCTCTTCACCACCTTCACGAGGGTCGGCCAGCGGGGCGGCTCGTTGGAGGTAGGGAACCACTATCTTGCTCATCAACTGCCCCCCCGCCCTGCCCGAGTTGGATGCCTTGCCCCCCACCAGCACCATGACCCCCCGCCCTCCCGGGGGGTCGTACGCCATGGCATCCGTCGTGTCTCTGCACCTCCCGCACGCCACGCACAGTTCCTGCCTCACCGACACGCTGTACGCCTTGCCGGACGCGTCCTTCTTGGCCACTATGGCGCCCACGGGGGGGCACGCCGCTATCACGTCGCTGGGCGATGAGACCTGCGAGAACCACTTGTCGTCGGCCACCGGCGCTTGGGCCGGGTAGCCCACCACCGCCACGTCGGATGCATTTATCGCCCCCCCGCCGCAAGCGTTGGGGGGCACCCGGACACCTTTATGGATAGGTGGGCCGGGGGGGTCTCCTTCTCGTACACGTACTCGTACAGCGCGTCCCCCCCTATGGCCTTCGCCATGCTTGGCGCATCCACCACGGCGTGGTGCAGGTCAGGTACGCGGTGCAGCTGGATGTTCCACAAGTGATTGCCCCCCCACCCGCCCACCAGGAACCCCCCCGCCCTCCTCAGCTCCTCCTCCAACTTGTGAGCGTTCTCCTCCCTGTCAGTTATTATCTCGAGGTTCCCCCCCTGGGGCGTGGGCCTGACCAGCTATGCCGTACGTGTCCGCCAAGTCGCACAGCTTCTCCAGCGTGTCCGCGCTGTACCTGGCATTGGGGGGACCAATCACCTTGATCGTGAATACCCTATCCCCCCCGGACTCCGCCACGTGCTCCATTATGGCTGGGGGGGTTATCATGCGGTGATCCACCCACTTCCCCCCCATGTTTGACTTGAGAATGGAGGGTAGGTAATTGGAGTACGGTATCGGCGGCAGCTTCTCCGGGTGATTAATGGGGGTGACGTCGCCCGTCCTCACCACCACCGAGTACTGCCTATCCCTGACGTGCGGCTCGCTGCTCATGTGATCCCAGCTCTGGCTTGTTTTTACGCAGTATTTCACATGAATGTGGAATACGGCTTTTATATCATGCCGCCGCCCCCCCACGCCCATGACCGAATTGCCCATAGATGAATCGCTATGGCCATCCCCCCCGCCCAGCGACGAGGAGGCTGAGGCGGCGTTGAAGGCGTTAGAGGAGGGGCCGTGGCCTAGCCACGTATCGGAGCTGCGGCGCACCAAGTACCCAATCCGCCTCTACGGAATGGGGGCTGGCCGCCAGGGCCACTCCCTGGGCCTCCAGCGTGGCCAACGCCCCCCCCGGCATATTCGCCGGCGTCCTATCCCGGGTGTCCCACCCCTGGACCAGGGTGAATCCCCCCCCGTGTTTGAGGACCATGAGAGGATAATAATACCGTCCGCCCAAGTCATCAGCACGCTGATCCTGCGGGAGCTGATACGGGTATCCCGGCAGCACGGTTGGGGGGGCCTCTTCCAGTTCATAGGGGGGGGACGGGGGGGATATAGTGATGAACGTGGACAGGGACAGGATAGTGGAGGCCGCGAAGGAGGTGAGGAGGGTTGGGCTGGAGGTGGGCGGGTCGGGGGGGGACGTAATGAGGAACTCCGTGGCGTGCCCAGGCCCCCTCCTGTGCGAGTACGCGATCTACGACACGTTGAGGGGGGGCCGCGACATGACGTATGAGTGCTTCGTGGATTGGGCCTCGTACCCGCAGTTCCCCTACAAGATAAAGTTCAAGTTCTCCGGCTGCCCCCTGGACTGCCTCAAGGCGCAGGCGAGGGCGGATTACGTCTTCGTGGGGGGGACGTGGAGGGGGGGTGCTCCAAGCATTGACGAGGAGAGGTTCGGGGAAGTGGGTGGAGGAGGGGGGGGCGACGTGGAGGGACTGGTGAGGGCGTGCCCCCACGGGCGCCATTGAGTGGAGAGGCGGGGGGGAGTTGAGGATAGACGGCGATAAGTGCGTTCAATGCATGGAGTGCGTGAAGAGGGCGTACCCAGCCATATCCCCCCCGGGCAGGGAGCGCGGGATAAGGGTGTTGGTGGGCGGCACCATAAAGAGCAGGAACGGGCCGAAGCTGGCGAAGGTCCTCATCCCCCCCTTCATCCCCCCCATCAAGGACCCGATGCACCCGGACGACGAGATAATGAAGGTGTTCGAGTTGTTGAAGGACAGGGTGGTGCCCAAGTGGGACGAGGTGGGGGGGTGGCGCAGGGAGCGCATAGGGGGGGACGTGGCCATAAGGCTGGGGTGGAGGAGGTTCGTGACTGAGGTCGCCGGCTTGGATCCGCGCGAGGTGGTTAGGGAGAAGCCGGGGGAGCCGTACTACATGAACGGCATCCCGTTCTTCATAATGGGGGAGGACGAGAAGAAGGCCTACCTGGAGGAGCTGAGGGGCTCCATGAAGGAGTGGGGCTAGATGAATGCCGTCATATACGCCCTATTCGTAGTGCTGCCCTACGTCTCCCTGGCCGTCCTGATCGGGGGGTCCACGTACAGGGTGCTGCGGTGGGCCGCGACGCCGAAGGGGAGCGGCGGTCTCTACTTGGGACTTTACAGGCTCGTGAATAGGGCCGGGCAGCGCGGCTACTTGTCGGCGGCCGGCCACATACTGGCCAGGATGCTGACGTTCTACACGATACCCAAGAACAGCTACGGGAGGGACTACGGGACCTGGCTCGGCGTCTTCCTCTTCCACTGGGGGGGCGTCTTCCTCCTCATAGCGTTCCACCTCCACCTCTGGATGCCGTGGCTGAGGGTGGGCGAGGAGACCATGTACGTGACGGGCATGGCGACTGGGGGGGCCGTGGCCCTGGGCGCGGGTTTGTTCCTCTTGGCCAGGCGAGTGGGGGGGTTGGAGCGGATCTATGGGCTGGCGCTCAATGCCTTGGACGACTACGTGGCGATAACGTGGGTGGTCATCATAATAGGGCTGGGCCTCGCCATGAGGGCCCTGGCTCCCCCCCCAGCTTGTTCGGGGAGGCGGTGGCGTGGGCCACCGGGCTATCCAGCCTCCACCCCCCCACCCCCCCACCCCCCCCGCGTTCCCCCCCCTCTTCTACGCCCACGTCTTGGCCGTGGAGCTCTTCATGATCTACCTCCCCCCCTTCTCCAAGATGGTGCATCCATTCACGTTCCCCCCCGTGAACCCAGTGCTGTACGGCAAGTTCGAGGACATGGATGAGGTGAGGAGGAGGGTGGAGGAGGAGCTGGGGTGGGGAGCGTGAGGAAGATAACTTACGGCAGGGGGGGCGGGAGGGACATACTGGAGGAGAGCCCCCCCATGTATGGGGGGGAGTGGAGGAGGGAGTTCGAGGAGCGCGGCAGCGTTCACGTTAGGATTAAGGAGGAGACGGACGAGGAGACCCTTAAGGCAATAGGGGTGACTGGGATGCAGAGGATCGGCCGGGGCGCCTCCCCCGCCGAGAAGAAGAGGTTCTTCGCGTCTAGGGTGGCGGAGATGGCGAGGGAGAACAGGGCGTTCAGGCACCACATGGATGCCTGCGTCCACTGCGGTCTCTGCATAGATAAGTGCCCGGAGTACTTGGGAACTAGGGACCCCCCCACGAACAGTCCAGTGGGTAGGGCGGACCTGGTTAGGCGCATATATAGGAGGCTCAATAAGGCCAGCGACGGGCTGCTGGGGGGGAGGGACGCTGATGATAAGGACCTGGCGAGGTTCCTGGAGGAGGTGGACCTGGACAAGATATGGACGTATTACTACCAGTGCACTGAGTGCAGGAGGTGCTCCGTGTACTGCCCCATGGGGGGGATAGACCAGGGGGGGAGATAACGAGGGCGGTGAGGCAGATATTCGTTGAGATGGGCATGATACCTGAGTTCAATGCGAGGACGATAAGGGGGGGAGTATACGAGACGGGGAATAACATGTACATAAAGAAGGAGGCGGCGCAGAACGTGCTGGACTTCGTGCTGGACGACATGCGGCAGGAGACGGGGGGAGGGACTTCAGGGCAGCCGTGGACGCGGAGAAGGCGGACGCCCTTCTCCTTCCCTCCTCGACGGACTTCTTCTCCAATATAGGCACGCTGAAGGGCGAGATAGCCGTAATGGACGGGCTCGGGCTGGATTGGACCCTCGACTCCAGGGCGCTGGAGGTGGCGAACTTCGGCTTGTTCGAGGACGAGGCCCACCTAAGGTACATAGGGGGGGATAATTACGTGAACGCCGCGTTGAGGAGGAGGGTCAAGATGGTCGTGTTCGGGGGGGAGTGCGGGCACGGGTGGCGCGCCTTCAAGAATTACGTGGCACCGAGGCTGGAGGCCATGGGGATTCAAGCCATATCCATAACCCAGCTCACGGCGTGGGCCCTCAGGAAGGGGAGGCTCAGGGTGGATAAGAAGGTGGACGCCGTGGTGACGTACCACGACCCGTGCAATCTAGCTAGGGCGGGGGGGACTTGATTGAGGAGCCCAGGTTCGTGTTGAGGAGCGTCGTGAAGGAGTTGAGGGAGAGGGTTCACAACAAGGAGAAGACGCTGTGCTGCGGCGCGGGCGGGGGGGGTTGTTGACGGACGAATTGATGCCGTTGAGGGTGTGGGCGGGGGGGTGGCCGTCCGTGTACGACTCCCTAAGGACTGGCGCGCAGTACATGGTGGCGCCGTGCAGCATAGACAAGGCCCAGTTCCCGGTCGTCATACAGTACCACAGGGCCCCCATCAAGTTCAAGGGCGTCTCCGACTTCGTCTACGCCGCGATGTACGGGCTCGACGTGGACAAGATAGCCTAGCTTCTCGCCGGTGTGCTGGGTCAGTTTATGGCTTGAACACGTGGAGTACCCCCCCATTGTCGTCAAGCACCAACAGGTACCCGCCCGTGAGCACTGGGTTCGCGGTCACCGGCGCTTCAACGTTGTAGCTTGACAGAACTTGGCCGTTGCGGGCATTGATTGAGTATACCATGCCGTTCATGGTTGCTGCATAGACTACGGCGTTTGTTGATACTATGGGCGATGCGGTCACCGAGCCGTTCAAATCATCATACCAAACCACGGAGCCCGTGGTCGCGTTTATGGCTAGGAGCAACCCGTTATTGGTGCCCAGGTATAGGGCTCCGTAGGCCACCGCGGGCGTGTCCATCGCTGGCACGCCTAAGTCATCATCCCATGCCATATTTCCATTGAGGGAGACCTTGTATAGGCGGTCACCCGATGCGAAGTAGAAGTAACCATTGCTATAAGCCGGGGGGGAGCCGTCGATGCTCGATGCGTTCAGATCAATGCTCCACACATACTGCCCGGTGCTGGCGTTGAAGGCCATGACCACGTTGGGGGGGGAGGACAGGCCTACCACCACCAAATCACCGCCCACCGTGGGTATGGTTACTACAGTTCCTGAGGCGTAGCCTATATAAGATGTTAATGCGTTGGTGCTCCATATGGTGGATCCATCGGCGAGGCTCAGCGCCTCCATGGAGTCGCCGCCGGCAGCTATTACTAAACCGCCATAGACGGTAATGAATGGTCCATAGGAATTAGCTAATGGATTCGCACCGTAAAATAAATTATCGGGGGGGTAAGTGCCGCCCCCCCACCAAAATAAACCGCTCCCGCCAATTACTGGGATGTACTGATCATCAGCTCCGACTTGATTCGCTTCTAGGCTTTCAGTCCTTAAATCAAACATAGCGCCATGCCCGTTCTGGGCATTATCGGCCATAATTATTGATGGTGAATACGCGGTCAAGCCTAGTTCTTCCCCACCGCCTATGCCCATGTTATACGCCTCTATTTGGGTTAGGTTCACCGGTCCAGAGCTGTCTATGAAGCCCGCGTGCGCGTAATCCCCCATGGTACTGGGACTGCTGGGCTGGCTGGGTAACGTTGGTTAGGACCAGGGGGCGGTATGCTGGTTATGGTGGTTGTCGCGGTCTCGGTCTCCGTGGCCATCGCAGTTACCGTGGTGGTCACTGTTATGGTGCTGGCAGCCGTGGCGGTGCTCGTCGCAGTGCCAGTTATGGTGATTGTGGTTGTGCTAGTTGTGGTGCTGGTTATGGTGCTGGCCGGGGCGCTCACCGTTATCGTGGGATACTTTGTCGTGATTGTTGTGGACGCCAAGGCAGTTGGGGGGGAAACTGCAGCGGGTTTCAGTAGGAAGCCCATTAAGAAGCCAACCACGACGGCGATTATGGCGATCACGCCGGCCCCAATGTTGGATCTATTGCTCATCCATGGTTCCCTCGGTGATGATCAATGAGACCACCGCCTCTCTCCAGCGCTACCGTGTTTTTAAGCTTTTTATGAAATTTTTAGCAAATATAATACTAAAGTTATAGAAAATTACCGTTTACCTCCATCAATCGAAGGCGGCCAGGAATTCCGGCCACGTGAAGGAGGGCTAGACCTCAATTTAAGCAGTGGGTTCAATACCCGCGGCGTTGCCGGCCACGT
>BBBF01000036.1 GCA_001315925.1 Thermocladium modestius JCM 10088
AAGAGGTCGGGTGAACTACACCCATATTTAATTTGCCTTCATCCTCTCCGCTCTCTTCAACTCGTGGGCTGCTATGATGCCTCTTTGAATTGCAGTTAGATTTGTTAATGCGGCGAATACGATCATTCCATAGAACAATGCCTCGTTGCCCACAATGGCCGTCGTCAAGAGCAGGGCCATCATGTATAGCATTCGTTCAGGTCTCTCCAAGAGCCCCCCCCTCCCACTCATCTTTAATCCAAGCGACTCCCCCCCCTAGCCCTTATATAGCTAGTCATCACTGCGCCGAGATATGATATGAATCCAATCAATATGAGTTTCATGGATGGCTCGAGCATCACTGCATCCATTACCAAGATGAAATCCACATATCTATCCAGGGTGGAGTCCAGGAATGCTCCGAATGTCGAGGTCAATTTATGCTTTCTAGCGGCCAGTCCATCTAGCCCATCCATTAAGCCAGACAGTGCCACCAGCGCCAGCGTGAGGAGGGGCTTGTCATATATGGAGGGTATCATTGAAATTATGGCGAATGCCAATCCAGCCATAGTTATTGCATTTGGATTTCTGGGTAGCAGCGATGCCAACGGTTCTATTCTCTTCTCTATTTCATCCTTTATTTTTCCAATCATGATAAGCACCGCAGCTCACATCCAAGCTTCTCCAGGAGGGAATCCAGGAACTGTAATGCGTTATTGAACGTCGCTACGCCCAGCTGGGTGTTCTTGTAGTACTTGCCGTCGCTGCGTTCATCGGACTTGATCAAACCATCCCTCTCCATCTTGTATAGGACCATGTAAACATTGACCGTTGATGTGGATATTCCCAATGACTTAATCGATTTGACTATTTCGTACCCAGTCTTCTCCCCCCCATCCATCAGCGTTTTTACAATATATATCCATAGGTTCTCCTTGGTTAGCTTATCCACGAATCTCTTAAATGCCCTCGGCTCCATGTAGGGCATTGCTCGCTGGAAATCTATTAAGCATTTCTGCTGGGATTGTTCATTCGTGACAGCATTGCTAGACTTCAAGCGAGGAGGATCCGTCCGTCGAGCATTGCATTGATTATAGCAACGCATTCCCAAGTCATGTAGGGCAGCGGGCCCAACGATACCTTCCTCACGCCTCGTTTCCTCATTATATATTCATCTGAGTTAGACATCCCGTTCTGATTGCCCAGTATGAATGCCATGTTTTCCCGTGGACGGATTGATTTGATGGGTACCCCCATCCTCGTGGAGATATAGCGGGGGGGAGTAGCCCCCTGGATTGCAGGCTCGTTATCAGCGAATCGAGGCTTCCCTGCATTCCATTTACTCCTCCCTCCCTTCCCCTTAATCCATCCAGCAATAGCGATAGCATGTCCTCCTCATTTATGGGAACCCTCGCCATCTTAGAGGCATTAATGTGAATTATAGGGGGGATCGTTTAGTGGCATCACCATGAAGAACTCCACGTCCCGCCTGATTCCCTGGGCATTGCGGTGGGTGATCGCGAGATGGCTGAGTTCAGCATCACGTCTAATCTACCTGTCTTGAACGGAGGTTCCTCTCCATCTATGTATGCCGTGTCCGACTTCACTATGAAGATCCTCATCTGATGAGATACAAGTTACAGGGAGGTATAAATAGGGCTCGTGAATGAGGGTCCTCAATCCAATTAACGAATCGATTGTTGAGGCTCGATATATTTATAAACATTGGATGCAAGATCGCCTATGCCAAAGAAGAGGAAGAATCGTGGACGACATAAGGGTGATAAAGGAAAGGAATCCGTTGTCTACTGCGATAACTGCGGCAGGCGCGTTCCGCGTTCCAAGGCAGTGAGGGTCACTGTGCCGTACTCCCCCCCAGTTCCAGGGGGGGATTTGGCTAAGGATTTGGAGAAGCAGGGCGCATTGATAACGCGATATTACGTAACCAAGACCTACTGCGTTAACTGTGCGATATACATGGGGGGGATACTGAAGGTTAGGTCAGAGACGGAAAGAAAGGTGGAGCGCAAGCCATCGCCTAAAGTCCAACAGTGCCTAGGACCACGTCCCAGCCTCAAGGCTCCCAGCAATCCAATGCATCGCAATCTGGAGTTCAGAAGCAGTAAGCCCTAAAGAGCGGCTAGGGCTGCCCTCAAGTTTCTTATCAAGTCATCTAGGGTATTGTAGGCGGTAAGTATAGATGATGGTTCATCAATGGATGTGATCACCTCATATATCAATACCCCCCCATCTTGGCATTTCATTGATGTGGAAATTCCGCTCGGCAAGTCCCTCTCGTCCACCATTAAGGACTTAGCCACTACATCGCACTCGTTTCCCACCTCTATGTAAAGTGACGCGCTCATCATCTGCAACTTAATGGTCCTTCCCCCCCTGCCCATTCTTGCATCCATCGCCTATGGAATTAGGCACGCATTTAACTTTTGGGGGGTCTTCTTGCCTGGTCTCTCCGTCATGTTGGGATCCATCGATTTGTAATTAATTTGCAAAAATCATTTTAATTCGTGGTAATATAAATGCGTTGATGGTTCAAGTCGGTGTTTTTAAAAGGGAAGCTGGAAGAGTAACCGCGATGTTTAGTGACGCCAAGGATTGGAGGAGGATGCTCATATGGTTGCTCGGCGGTTCGAGGGGGGGTGGCTGGATGAGGTTTCAGATAATGCTGGCGTTGAAGGAGAAGCCCATGAATCCAAATCAATTGGCCAAGCACCTTGGCGTCAATTATAGAACCATTATATATCACCTCGAGATATTGGAGAAGCATGGCTTGGTGACCAGAACGAATAAGGCATACGGGGGGGTTCCCTACTTCCTAAGCGATTATGCCGAGAAAAACTGGGAAATAGTTATTAATGCAGTTAAGGCATCGAGGGGGGAGAGAAATGATAGGGATCTATTGGTTGGTGGATATAGCGTTGGTTATCGGGGATGTGGTGCTGGCCGGATTGATAGCCCGCAATTACTACTCGATAGGCTTCACCAAGATAGGAAAACTGCTCTTGTACTTGTCCATAATCTTCCTGGTGCAGGGAATTGCCATGCTCATAGCTTACTCCAAATGGGCCATGATGGGCTACGATGAAACCATTGCCTTGCCGTCCCTTGTGATCACGGCGAGCAGCTTGATAGGAATGGCATTCCTATATTATATATCAAAGATGTAACCCAGGCTTATAAACTGTACCTAAAGCCTCGCCCTTCAAGCGGATGGTTTCGATGTGCTCCATGCTAGAGGAGGCCAGGAAGTTATACAATTCTGAGATGGGCATCCACTTCTGCCATTCTATGAATGTAAGGCTATCCAGGAACAACTTGAGGGCCCTAGCACTACTATTGAGGAGACAAGACAATGATCATAAGGAATTGTATAGCCAGGTTTGGGAGAGGCCATTAAGTGCAGTGATGGATCTGGGTCTCAATTGCTCGCGGAGCTCCGTTGCTTCTCAGGGAAGGAAGCATTATGTGTTGTTTGGGAGATGGAAGATTAAGAAATATAATAAGATGATTCATACTTAAGTTTATAAATAATAAAAATGATAATTAATTGATAATTAAATAAACAATAATCTTGGGAATATTTATAAATAAGTTTCATAGTCTTATTAGTATGAAGAAAGCTATAATTCATTATGTGCCGATCCAGATTCGGAA
Source organism: Thermocladium modestius JCM 10088 (assembly GCA_001315925.1). Taxonomy (GTDB): domain Archaea; phylum Thermoproteota; class Thermoprotei; order Thermoproteales; family Thermocladiaceae; genus Thermocladium; species Thermocladium modestius. Next base: position 3,652 of record BBBF01000036.1, read on the forward strand.
ATATGTTTACTATGACCTGGCAATTACTTGGCGCGGTATTATTGGAATAAAAGGCATAAAGCAATGAACGATTTCGAAATATTGTCAATTTTAAGCGCTGGAGTTATGTTGGTTTCTCTATTTCTGGTTCGGCATTTAAAAACATGGCTCAAATCTTGGAGAATTGTTAAAAGAGGAGAATATGTGAATGTTAAAGGCAATCCTAAGGGCATTAAGGGCATGATCATACTATTAAGTTACTTATTATTATTTGTGGACCTAGTGCTTAGTGTCGGCGTATTGTTCATATCGTTATTAGTTATGAGTGGCAATGTGGAGCTTGCATCTTTTCTCCTCAATATTGGATCAAATGCAGCCTACACGGGAAGTGCACCTTCTGGATATACTTACATATCGCCTTATTCTAATTACACGTTTGCCCGAATCTATGGCGGGAGCATGGAAGCGATAACTGCGGCAATAGTTTTGATGCTCATTGCAACATTAATGCAGCTAGCAGTAATGAGGACTCAGCCTATAATTAAGGGAAATTCACACCATAAAAACTAACAAGCCTCGCCCTTCTATGGGCGATAAGGAGGCCAGATCTCGATTGTTTGAATTACCGTGTTCTCTGGACTGCCTGCCGCTGCTGTTGCTGCATTTGTGCCCGTACCCTCCGGCATCCCCCCCTTCCAGTGCACATGGGTGCTATGAAGCCCACCTTCTGGCCAGGCGGTGCATTCCTGGGCACCGGGGGGGTCCCGCCGTGCTGGTGGGATCCACCGCCGTGCGGGTGCGCGTATGCGCTCATTGCCTTGCCTCTCACCAGTGGGTACTTCCATGACTTGCTCTTGGCCAGGTGGTACTTTGCCCCCCCTGCCTTTACCATGGGCTTCTCGGTTCTTCCACCACCGGCCACTATGCCCACGGTGGCCCTGGACCTGGAGTCCACGTCCACTATTATGCCGCTGGGTAATTGAATGCTAGTGAAGTTACCCTTATGCACTAATACCACCGCGTACGATCCATTGGATCTGGCATACTTACCCCCCCCATCTCCCGGCCGCTTCTCTATGTTGGATATCATGGTGCCCTCTGGTATTGACTGCACCGGCATTACGTTGCCCGTCTCGATCTTGGCTCCGGCTCCGAACTCTATTATCTTGCCGACATACAATCCCTCCACGGCCGGCAAATACATCTCCCTACCATCTTGGAGCACTATGTGGGCCGCCGGCGGGAAGACGCCGCTTATGTGAATTAACTCCTTAACCACCCCCGCGTTTGGCCTCCCTGAGCTGCGTCTCCTCGTACCTAATATACCTCAGGGGGGGAGCTTCGCGTCTCCATACGGGATTCCTGAACTGAGATCCTCCTCGTCCTCTTCTTTGCACCAATATTCGCTTGCCCACTTGTCCTCATAAGCCAATGCTTTGCATGGTTTAAAAAATTTGCCCTAATGGACGTTCACCGCCCTCGTTCGCCGCTCTTGTTTTTCCGCTTTAACACTATCCTGCAAATATATGTTAGTGTTAATATGCGATATTATTTATAAGCAATTAAGTGGTGGGCTTTTTTCCATGGCTTCCTCTCAGGTCCAGAGGCAGGTAGTGGCGGTCGCCGCTATGGACGCGAGAAACATAAAAATATATGTACTGCAAGTCATGAAGGACTTAGTTGTAAACTCACGGGGGCCGCTTGGTAACCTTGAGACCCAGCAAGTTAGCTCAAGACATAAGCATAAGGAGTAGAAAATCGCCCAGGGCGGAGAGCGTCGTGATAAGGAACTTCCTGGAGGAGTTAGTGGAGAAGGGCTTGATAAAGGTCGTGAAGCGCAGCGCGAGAGGGAAGGTTTACGGCGTGTATAGGGAATCTGATCTATGGAAGATGTTGATTGGATACCAGCCACGAAGCATTTTGAGCATAGTGGAGTCAGTGGAGAGCGAGGAGGAAGCGGCTGGGCAGGCATAGCTTGGCATGGCATTTTAAAACAATCAAAAACTAATTGTGACAATTTGAAGATAATGGAATTGTGGAAACATTTAAATTTCAGCCTCCATAAAGACATCAATGCTAGCCACCTCTAAACGGATGAATCTATCCCTCGATTCACGTGCGGAGACATCTTGGATCCATTGCCCGGCTCATCATCGCTCTTTCCGGATCTGCATGCGGAGGGATTTCCGCCATTGCATGACAATAAATCGCGGGACGTGCTTCTAAGTGAGCGGTGGCAATCATGTCATTAGACACAGGGTTGGAGTTTCTATCGGATCACGTTTTGAGAGTAGTCAAGGGCGAAGTTGCGTGGAGGCTATATAGGGCTGGCTATACCCAACTCAACATATCCAGGCTGTTAGGGGGGGTCACCCAGCCCATGGTTAATAAGATAATATCCAGCCACGACGAGCTGCGCAATAGGGCGGCCGCGGAAGGCTTGGATTTAGCGGATATAGACTCCATGGCGGGCATAGCGGTGTCCTTGGTTATTGACGGCAAGGTTCAAGAAGCTCTGGAGTACCTCACAAATAAATCATTATTAAATCTATCCCGCTTGGATTATTGTAGCTCACATAGGCAGGTGAACCCCAGGATACCGCCCAATTGCAGGGCCTGCGAGTTGATACTGAGCCCCCCCAGGGACGTCGTGATAAGGAATCTGGTCTCAGCCGTCAGCGAGGTAGAGGGTGATGAGGCATTCGCAAGGCTAGTGCCTAGGGTTTTAATGAATATAGCGGAGTCTATTCCGAATCCCAGGAATGAGATGGACATAGCCGCCGTGCCGGGCAGGATAGGCTTGGAGCGGGGGGGCAGGCCCAGGGCGTGGGGGGGTGTTCCAGCGTATGGGGGGGTGAGCACTCATCTGGGTAGGGTGATGCTGGAGGTGGGTAGGCGCAGGCCTAGGATTAGGGCCGTTGCATCGATAAGATACGACAAAGAGATAGAGAAGTCTTTGGAGGTGGCAGGCTTTAAGTACTCAGTTATAGCTCACTCATCGGCCCCCCCGAGCGAGGATGAGGTGATAAAGTTAGTTGCGGAGGAGGCGTCATCCAAGGATGTCGATGCGTGGTGGATATGGGGGGTTTCGGCATGGAGCCATAACATACGTGTTTGGAGGGGATTCGCTGGACGTGATCTATAAGCTGAAGAGGATCTTGGATAACCTCGGTAAAACCTCCAATTCTTGATCCTAGCGGTTATTGCCTACTTAATTATGCCTATTTGGCTTCCAGCCGCAAGAATGATATTAGCTCTACAAATTCGCCATTATTTGATGCAAATATGCTCTTCGCCAGCTCCACGCTTTCATCCAAGTATTTGTTCAGTATTGCAATGGCCTCCCCCCCCGTTCCCTTGCCCACCAGCTCCACTATGTTGAGGCCTGTGCCCGCGGCCTCTGGGTTCTGCTCGTCAAGGCCTAGGTTATCTATTATATCGTCTCTGATTTGGTATGCTATTCCCATTAGGTTTCCGAGTTTCCTGAGCTTGGTTATGGTGTCCTTGTCGCATTGGCCATGTATCCCCCTATCGCCAACGCAGCCTCTATTAGGGATGACGTTTTGTAGGAAACCATCTTGAGGTAGTCGTTTATTGTAGCTTTCTTGGAGTATCTATATTCCATTTCATATGATTGGCCAATGGATAGCTTTATTGACGCATTCACCAACTCGAACACCACTTTTTTGTCGGACATTATTGCATACTCTATGGACTTCGCTATCACCAGATCGCTTGCTAGCATAGTGTTCTCAAGACCAAACATATGGAAGGGAGTGCTCGTTCCCCGCCTCATAATATGGCCATCCATTATATCGTCTTGCAACAACGATGCTATGTGTACCAGCTCCACGGCTATGGCTGGCTTTATGGCGTTGGAGACATTTCCCCCCCCAATGAGTGAGTCGTCAGCAGCGTTAACATGGGCCTTATCATCTTGCCCCCCTATTCATTAAGTAATGCCGCACAGTGTTCTTCAATGCCTCCGGCATATCTATTTCCGAGAATATCCTCTCCAATTCATCTGATACTGCATTCAATCCATTTAACACGCCCTCTGGCAATGATATCATTACTATTGGTTACCCTACTTTCGTCAATGGTAAATAAGCTTTTCCACGTAACCCAACGAGCGCAGCATTACATGAGTGGATATCAGTATCGAGCAGATTGCTGGGCTTTACGCCTTGCTCTCTCAAAAGCTGAATAATGTTTATTTAGATATCCAGTTGGGCTGTATGGTTAATGAAGCACAAGTGGCTGCTTTACTTGACGGCGCCGTTGATGGCCATGATAATGGGCTCGGCATTGACAGTGGGCCTCGTGTCGGTGCACGTTACCTACGTTCCATCGGGTCCTCCGTTCAAGCAAAGCAATACAGTTCAATCCGGAGTATATAACATCTTGATAATAGTGATATTGATGGTAGTTATGACGGCCATAATATACGCATTGATAAGGTACGGCAAGATCAAGCTATTCACCGCAATGAAGGCAGCGCTTATAACCATCATGGTCTTCTCCATGGTTGCATTCTTCACAGGCGTGTTCGGCTACCTATATGATATACCATTGCTTAACAATGCGTATGCCCTATATGCGTTCATAACGGTCTTATCGGCATTGATCGTGTATTGCGCCTTGGCCAGGGAGGGTTTGTGCAGCACGGTCAGCATAACGCTGTACAGCGCGATGGCAGGAACCATACTGTCCATCACGTTTCCACCGCTCACCTTGCTGATACTGCCAATAGCCTGATAATATATGATATAGTTATGGTGTACAAGGGATTGCTCGGCAAGTTAGTATCGGCCAGTGGGGGGGAAGAGGAGAGGCGGGAGAAGAGGAACGTGTTGAAGGGATTAATGGTGGACATCGGAGATCTGGGCTTGGGAGTGGGCGACTTGGTGATTTACTCCATGATAGCCAGCCTGGACGTCTTGGTTTCGTCCAGCCTGGGTCCCTTGGTGACGGTCACCGCCGTGCTGGGATCCATGGCATGCGTCTCGTCGGGCTTAATCATAACGATAGAGGTGCTACTGCCCAAGAAGGGATACGCGCCGGCCCTCCCGATACCGGTGGCGTTGGGCTTAATCCCGTTTATAATTGTTATACTCCTTGGATGATGGCAATGAATTGAAGTACTCCAAGCGCTCCTTGTTGAGGGGGGGGTGGCTCCGTATTATGGGGGGGATCCAAGGGTTGTCCCCGAAACTTTCGATTTTCATCATCCCTCATATCGCGCGAGCTAATATTTATTCATAATGGTTAAAATAGATGTGCGTATTATAAACAGGAATGGCAGGCAAAAGACATGGAGATGGGAACAAGCTATGTGTGCCCTTCATGCGGAAAGGCCAACTTAGTGTTGGCGGAGAACCCCCCCATTTTCCTCACACTATACTGCCCGCGCTGCGGTGCTCACTCCTCCATCAGTAAGAGAAGCGTGATAAGGGGATACGTGGATTACGAGAACGGCGTATTCAGGTGGAGGGAGGTAATGGGCTACATATATGCCTCCATAGCCACCATAGGTCAAAAAGGCTAGGGAAAAACTAAGCTAACGCTCCTCAACCTACTCGCATCAAGTAAAGGCACGCTGGATATCAAGTTAAAGCCTTTCCTCACCTCAATTGGGGGGGATAACAGCACGTAGAGCCTCTCCACAGGATAATCCAGCAAATCCAAGTTGGGCGACATGGATGATAGGGACAACCCATCCACGGCGAGCGACAAAGACTCCCCCCCACTACTTAGGTGAACCGCCACCCTATCCACGTACCTTTTTATGCTGGACAACACGGTCAAAGGCACCCCCGAGGGTATTATCACCTCCACGCCGTTCGAGTTAATGAACCTAAGCAGGCCCGTGCTGGCCAGTAAGTTTCCGATTAACTCAGCATCGACGTAAACCGCCTTCACACAGTTCCTCATGTCATCTAACAAGTACTCATTCATTATTGATAGGAAATTCGTTGCAATACCATCGAAGTCTGGGCTGCACCTAACGCCCAGCTTCAATCGCTTGATATCCATAAATCAATCCCCGCCCATTTTCGGAAGGCACTCAATGAAATGTAGGCAATCATACATGGGTCGGGCCTGAGGGATCCATTAATGCAGCGGAGCGGGTTCCTCCATCTCCCCTCACTGCGCGAGGATGATCTTGGCCAGCTCGTCTAGGTTCACCTCAAACGCCCCCGCGGGGGGGTTTTCGAGGCCCAGCTTAATCAATATGTCTGGGTTCACCTCGAATGCCTTGCCCACGGGGGGGATCCCATCAACCATAACCCTAACAGTTCTCCCATTTATTCCATTTCTATCCTGCATAGATGAATAGTTGGGCTTGACATTCAATTGGTAAAGCAAGGAATTTAGGATGACCAGCACATCGGTCAGGGTCACCTCGTCACCTGTCACAGCGAATCCCAAGTGATTCTCCTCAACCACTGAGTCTCCTGCCACGAAGGCTACCCTCCCCCCCACCTCGAATACCTTGGGTTTCCTGGCAGTCAGCGTCTTGTTCCTAACGAGGGTGGAGATCAGTTGGGGGGGCCATATGCCCGTCCTAACCATGGAGTAAAGCTCGCTTATTGGGTTGAGGATTTTTACCGGAGTTCCATCCAGTGATGCCAGGAATGGATCCGTCAATGCGTAATTCAATACCTCCTGCGCGCCTAGGCCAACCATTGCCTCCCTAACCAGGGAGCTCAGCCTGGTCAAGGGATGCAGTTTTCCCCCCCCGGATGCTTGGGGGGATAGACGCCCTCCATGTTGTGATATCCATGCAGTATTGCCACATCCTCGACCAAATCCACTGGGTGAATCACGCTCAGCCGGTAGGGAGCAACGCTGACCTCCACCTCTCCCCCCCCATCTAATGAATTGACTCCGTGCCTGGCCCTGAGCAATGCGCTAGCCACGCTGGCTTGGTCAAGCTCCGTTCCAAGCAAGTCATTGACGAAGTTCAAGCTTAGCCTCCACTTCCTAATCGATAGATCTGCGGGCGTTAATGCATTGGTCCCTATTATCTCCACCCTGCGGTTCCTAGTCCTCTCCCGCAAGCCGTAGATGAATATGGTGAAGACCTCCCGAAGCGATTTGGGGGGGTCAATGGCTGTGACATCCATGAGGACATCCCTGGTTCCTGTGTCTACCTTAGTGATCTCGCTGCCGAGCACTGGGGGGGCGACAGCCAGCACATTGCCGTCGGAATCCATTATCACGGGAACCTTGCCGTTCATCAATGCATACTCGCCGTACATCTTACCCTTTTCAGTCTCAAGGAGCTGAGCCCCCCCTCGTATTGCCTCCTTGGAGTCAAGGGGGGGGACGTAGTTGACCTTGTCCAGATCCACTTGCTTGTACTCTATGGGTAACTCCACCTTGGCTAAGTCATATATGCCTATTGATGCTCTTCTCCTGTTCCTGCCGTAGACAGTTGATAACTTCTCCTGCAATTGTATCAACTGCTTAAGGGCCTCATCATTCAAGAAGAGCCCGTGCACAATGGCGAAAACAGCGTACCTCCTATTGGGCACCTCATGTATGGCCGCGCCATCGCTCCACTTAAACTCCAGCTCGGTCAGCCCAGTTTCTATTCCCAACACGCCCTTGAGAGTCCTGGATAATCCCTCGGCCGAGAAGTGATCTGGCCTATCGTGTGTCACCTCAAGCTCCACCTCCTCGTCCCTTGCCTCCTCTATTTCTGCCTTAACGAATTTGATGAGCTCCCGCAAGTCATCAATGGAGAGCTTACGGCCCATTAACTCCTCCAAGTCGCGCAGATTTACGGATACGCTCACGCGATTGGCGTCCACCCGCCTCATTTTAACATTTAGTGGCGCAGGTCAAATGCCAGGATTTGGTGGCCGCGGCTTTGGGGACTGGATAGTTAAAGGATCGTTGGCATGCCCAGCAGGAAAGCCGCCAATGACGTGAATATGGGGGGGATCGTCAAGTTATCCTCCACTCCATACGCCTCGGATAAAACTGCAACTATGCCCAGCACTATCAAGTCCAAAATATTGAAATTGAAGATGGATAACACGGCCGCGTACACCAGCAATCCGCCGATCGCCCCCCCTTCCACCGTGGAACTAGTGTAGGGCAGCTTATGCTTTCCGAACGCGGTTCCAATCAATGCGCTGAATGTATCGTAGAATATCAATGCAAGTATGCCGTAGACGGCCAACTGACCGAAGGCGGTGTAGGACGCATAGACCCCCCCCACGGATCCCATCAACACTCCCAAGTAACCCCCCCCTCTTCTCATAATCCCTCTCTATGCTGTTCAGGGTCTCGTTGAACACGCTCTCTAACTTGTTAAACGTGAAAAGAACCTCGCCCTCCCCCCCGCTTCGCTGTATTGTGCTCAATACCCTCACCAATTGCTCCCTGATGGATTTCCGCGCATCATCCAATGCCTGGCTTATAACCATGGATATTATGGGTCTCTTCAATTGAGTTGCATAAAGCATGGCTGCCAATATGAGCAGCACAAGATAGTAATACGTGATTAATTGGAGCTGTAACTCTATTACAAATGGAATTATAAGGAAAACGGAGAGAATCAAATGAAAGAGCTTCCTATAAAGCAATGATTTGATCCTGGCCGCCCTACTCACGGTACTCCACTTTTACTCTCCAATATTTAAGCTCTATTTAAGCCCATTAATGAGCCTCTAAATAACTTCCCTCAAATACTTCTCAATACTTAGATATTTCTATCAGCATCACGTTTATAGCATGCTGTACCAAGCCCATGCGCTATTCTCGATACATTATATGCAAAGAGCATGGCAAGGAATTATCTATTAATTCTTTTTTATTTCTATTTTGGCAGTCTTTCTTGTAACCATGAAAAATAGCTCCGACATCATAGCCTTAATGGATCTTAATGAGAGAGAAACAATTTAAGTTGCTATTAACTTCATAATAAATGGTAAATGATATAGAGGAGTTAATAAGGAAGGGATATGAAGAACCGGATGAGAGGATTGAGGAATATTTTAAGAGACTTTATGAGGAATATGGTAATGATCCACGGCTTATATACGAATATGCCAATGTCTTGGATTACTTAGGGAAAGAGAAAGAAGCAATACCATTGTATAGGCTTGCATTGGAAAAGGGATTAAACGGAGAGCATAAGGACATGTGCCTTATACAGCTAGCGAGTTCATTGAGGGTAATAGGTGAGCTGCAAGAGAGCTATGAAATACTTGATGAAGTGTACAAAAGGACAAAGGATCCAGCTTCTTTACTCTTCTTCATCTTAACTCTCAATGATCTAGATATGATGAAGAAGGCAGTATGTCTTTTAGCGTCTTACATACTGGAAGAGGATAAGGGTCTTATACCTAACTATAAAAGGGCCTTGAGACAATACTATGGAGAATTATGCGGAGGAAGTGAGAGCACTAAATAATCATCAATAACTCAGATTAGTAAGAATAGAATTTTTCAAAACGTTATTTCTCTTTCATATTATTTTCAGTTACATCGCATTCAACAAGATACTTATGCCATTATAGGCATGTTATGGTTATGAAGGCACTTAGAATGAGGAAATAATTGAAATAAGCAGATATAGTGGATATTCAGTAACCATTTTTATCCTTTATGCTCTTTCCATCTAGGGCGAACTACTCTGTCCTCGTGGGCCGGGCTTCTCAGTTCATCCCTTAACCCTCCAATGAGTTAAATCTAAAAGCGTCGGATAAATGTGGAAATTAGGGGGAATGAATCATTAATAGAATGAAGAGAGATCCGCTGGCGATTTAGTGAAGAAGGGGTTTTGGGCTTCATGGAATATTGCGCATTGCTTTTTTAGCGTTAGTCGAGGAGAGGGTTACGTATGCTATCATTTCCAGTACTTCCATTTTATTGAATGCTTCCTGTATTGATGCGGCGGCGGCCACGGCCCCGTGTTTTTCTAACATCACCAAGTCGGCTCCCCCCCTAGCCATTGCTTCCGCAACTTTATCGGCCAACTCCTGCGTGCCTGGCTCTATGTAGGGCACCACGGCCACGCCGTGGGCGTATGACTTGAGCTCGCTGAACGATTCATCCAGTGGGATTCCAGCGTTCATTATTGTCAAGACATTGGGCGGGTGGGCGTGGAACACCGCGCCGTAACTGGTCGACTTATATATCATCACGTGCATTCTCCACTCACTAGATGGTCGTTTATTGCCCAGGATTGCATTGCCATCCAGGTCTATCTCCACTAGGTCCTCCTCCGTTAATTCCGTCTTCGGAGCGTTGGTTGGAGTAATCAACACGCGGTTGCCCATTCTAATGCTGGCATTTCCCCCCCCATCAAGGTATTCAGCCCAACCTCGTGGCTGAGTTTGAAGTACTTGATGAGGGCCCTGCGGTGCTCCAATACATCCACGCGCTCGTCTAATTAAGGAGGCTTAAAACTATTCCCCGATGTTCTCTCGGTATTCGCGGGAGCGACGTGTCTATTATTCTGTTGCTTAACTGGTTATGTTTCTTAAGCAATCTTTATAAACGGATCATCATCTATGATCCCATGGCTCAAGTCGATAACGAGGAGCATACCTGGGCATTGATAGCTTGGGTGATACCGTTGGTGGGAGGAATACTGGGCCTCGTAATGAAGCCCAACTCCAATTACGTGAAGCATTGGTCTTACCTCAGCATCTCCTTCGGATTATTTATAATAGTGGTGGAGGTGGTGCTCGGCATCATATCAATTCCATTCATATTCATACCGATCCTGCACCTAATAATATCGGTGGTGCTCGGCACCTTAATAGGGCTCGGTTTCCTCGTCGTTTGGATAATCGGGATACTCAGGGAGCGCAGCGCACTCTATTGGAAACCGGCCATAATATACGATATAGCGAGGATGATGGGAGCCCAGTAAGTCGTTTGATTGAATCCCAGGGCTCGGCATTTACCTAATCAATAATTACCCTCAGCCACGGCTAATCCGTTCCCAAACTGCTAGTAGTGAGGAGTAAGCCACCTCGCCCGCGTTAATGGGCCATACTCTCAATTCATCAACCGCCTCCCCAGTCTTGGTCACGTACATTGCCTTCCCGCCCTTGGAGAGGATCATGTATGATGGAAGCAGAGCGATCCATGCGGCGCCACAATGACTTGCGCGCCCAGCTCCATGCATCGCTTGGCCACGGTTGGTCTTCTTTCCTTCACGTGGAGGGCTGGGTTTTCCTCCTTGTATATTATTTTCCCATCCTTGATTAAAACTATGTAATCCGCCCTCGAGAATATCTCGGTCTCATACTTGCCATTAACTGTGGTGCAGATCATTGCGTGATTGGCGCCCGTTTAATTAAATGCGTTTCTCGGGAAAGCTTTAAAGCGAATGCCGCTTCATTATTCCATGAAGCTGACAGGCCAGCGTCCGATGGATATAGGGTCGGACGAGATGTGGAAATTAATAATTGAGAGATTGGATGACGTGGTTAAGTGCGTTCCAGACGTTAAGGAGGTGAAGAAGGTGGGCCAGGATTACGAGATGAAATTGTTCGTTCACATGGGTCCAGTGAGGGGGGATTTCAATACCTCGATCTCGATAATTCAAGTGGATAATGAGACCCGCTCCATCAAGTTGAGGCTGAAGAGTAAGGGGCCTGGAACCACGTTGGACGCCAACATAGTGGCCAAGATAGGAGATGGCAATGTATCTTACGACGCGGATCTAAGCATGAGCGGAATAATGGCTGCGGTAGGCCAAAGGATAATAGAGGGTTACATAGAGAGCAAGCTAAATCAATTCCTAGATAATCTGGTGAAGCTGGCCAAGACGGGTTCCTGCACACAGTGAGCGAGGAGGGGGGGGTATTTATCGTTGGCAGCTTAATTAATGCGCTCAACTTTTTAAAGCATTGAGGCTGGGCCACGTCGTGCAGCAGCAGTTGGCGAACATGGTAACGGAGTACGTTTATAGGAGGATAACCATAGAGTATGATAATCCAGAGTTAGGCAAGCTGGCCGTGGCCATAGTAAACACCTTGTTAAGCAAGGATGAGGCGATGCCCGACGAGAAGATAGCATCCACTCTTGGCGTGAATGCAATAGAGGTGCGTAGAGTGCTTCATTTATTGAATGGAGTTGGCTTGGTAGTGAAGGGTAAGGAAACCATGGAATACGGCGGGATGCAGGAGATACGGTGGAGCATAAACTATGAAAGCATGAATAAATTCATTAAGTGGGTGATAAAGGAGACGAGAGGTAAGCTGGAGCAGGTGGTTAAGTCGCTGCACGATTCATCGTTCTATGTTTGTCCCATGTGTTTCAGGAGGTACCCGGACAGCGAGGCCTCGCAGCATGGCTTTACCTGCCTGGTGGACGGCTCGGCGCTGGAGATGGTAAACGCGGACGCGGAGATACCCGCGTTGCTAAACGTGATAGAGAGACTGCGGCGGCTGGAGGAGATGTCCAATGCCTAGCATAATTCTCAATAAGCCCATATTTGATGTGGACTTCTTCATCACTGGATTCCATGGAATAGGCTGGTGGGTTACCTAGCTGTCCGCCACTTGGTGACCACTATGCCGTGCGAGAGGATAGGATTCATGGGAGTAGCCATGCCCTACACGTCGTATATGAAGGGAATCCTATCGTCGCCGGGCGATATCTATAATTGTCCAGGTAATGGAATCACGGTTGCATTATTCAATTATGGAATACCGGATAGGCAGTTATTCTCGGCGTCCAGGGAATTGGCCAAGTGGGTCATTGCCTCGGGCTTCAAGAACGTAGTGTTGTTCGGCGG
>BBBF01000037.1 GCA_001315925.1 Thermocladium modestius JCM 10088
ACAAACCCGTCCCGTCCAAGCAACTCCATTGCCTCCTCAAGTCCCTCATCGATTCTCCCCCCCCATTAAATCTAGGATTGAGACGACGGCTCTCCCCACCATCATTGCCCACCGCCCCCCCCGCCCTCCTAATCGAATCCATTAATCCATCGTATTGCCCCCCCGCCCCCCCGATCCATCGCTGGAAACGGCCTCTATTATGTTGTACCTAATCATGGAGTCGATCAACTCCCTCGCCTCATCCTCTCGCAGTCCGAAGGAGCTCGAGATCCCCCCCTCACGGCCTCATCGTATTGATCCGGGGCCCACTCGATGATTCTCCTCACGGCGTCCGATAACACGCCCTTCCTCTCATCGTCCTCCAACACTATTCTGGACGCGTTAATCCCATCATCTATTAATATCTCGATCTCATCCTTGCCAAGAATGAAAAAACGAGCGTTTCGATTTATTTTGATTTTCACGGTTGCCACCGGGCCCGCCTTAGAAGGAGCTGCAGCTTATGAAGCAGCAGCTCAGCGACGACATGCCGCATGAGTTGCCCATTATAAGCTTGGGAGCCGCGGCCTCGGTGACCCCCATCAGGTCTATTTGCCTCTCCCGTACCTCTATTTTCATTCTCATAGGGGGGTTCGGCGAACTAACGCGTCGCTTGTTTTTAAGCTTAGGAGAAGGTCTGTTTTACAGACTAACTATAATGCTTTTAATCACGGCAATCCAAGCCGACCTAGACCAAGCATGGGAATGGCCTCGGCCGTATTCACCGCCACCATCAAGAAGCGCAGGTTCCTCTACCTATCCGGGCTATTCGCGTGGCGGAGATGCTCACGCTGCTCTACGACTCATCGCTGGCATCCACGTACGGCGGCACGGCCATCATATCCCTAGCCAGCGCGTTGTTCGCCTACAACCTCTACTTCTCCTCCATATTCCTCTCGGACGCCGTGAGCGAGGAGCTGGGAAGCGAGGGGGGGAGGTTCATCTTCTTGCGGTCCGTGTTCAGGAACGCCAGGAGGTACGTTTGGATTAAGGCGTGGCTATCCATCGCCGTGGCCTTCGCCCTGATAGGGATCTCCTCCGTAATATTCATCACTGCGCTATCGCTGAGGCTGGGCCTGGCCGCGGGCCTCTCCACCGCGCTCCCCCCCTCTTCCTCGCCATGGCATTAGCCATGCAGGTCCAAATAATCGGCGTCGGGTCCCTGTTTCGCAACAGCAAGATAGCATCGCGTTCACCTTCATCTTCTACGCCGTCGTGTATAATGGAGTATTGATATATGCGCTGAGCGTGGGAAGGGCCTACCCATTCATGGATTTGGCCTACGCGTTGACCGTGTCGCTGTCGAACGCGATGAAGCTGGGCATTGCATCCCTATCGGCGGGCACCAAGGGCGGCCTACCGATAATTCAATTCTCCTCAGCGGATCTAGCCCTATCCATAGCCGCCAACCTCCTGGTGGGAATAATGGCCCTGGCGGTCAGGGCGAGGGGGGATGGCCGATGCTTGAGGTCAGGGACCTAACGGTGGAGCGCGGGGGGGCGAGACCGTGTTGAAGGGCGTCAACATACGCGAGGAGAGGAGCCCCGTGTGCCTGCTCGGCAATAATGGGGGGGTTGGAAAGACAAGCCTCCTGCTGGCGCTGGCCGGCATCATACCGACCAGCGGGGGGGGAGCATACGGTTCTCCGGGGGGGTGGATGTGGTCGAGGCGAGGCGGAGGGGGGGATTGATTAGCTTCTACATGGAGGGCTTCAAGCCATACGGCCACCTGAGCGTCGACGATTACTACAGGATATTCAAGGACGTGTATGGGACGGACGTGGTGGATCTATTCAACATATACGGGAAGTGGCGGAGAACCCCCCCGTACTCCAAGCTATCCACGGGGACGGCCAAGAAGCTCATGCTTGAGCTGGTCTTGTCCCAGCCATCCACCGTCCTACTCATAGATGAGCCCTACTCCAACCTGGACAGGGACTCCATGGAGAAGCTGAGGGATTACATCCTCAAGCTGGCCGGGGAGAAAACCGTGGTGCTCACCTCCCCCCCGTCCCGGGAGGCCGTGGAGGGCTCGTGCGCTGCCCACTACGACGTGAGTTATTGGTCCACCAGGCTGAGGGTGGCTCCAAGTGAAGGTTAGGTACTCATCCCCCCCGCTTCACTTGACGTTCAAGTACCTGGGCGTGAGCGATAGGGTTGTGGAGGACTCATCAATCCCGCCGATGTGGAGCCTCTACATCGATCAAACCAGGCAGGAAAAGATAATGCACAGGTTGAGGATGACGTCGGGGGGGTTCTTCATTTCCCCCGACATCTCTCCCCCACATAGACGTTAAGACCTACGAGTTCGGCCCCCATCATTCCGCTAAGGCCATTGAGCGAAATTCAAGTCGACCTACCCAAGCTGCTCGCACAGAGGAGGAGCAGCCGGTCTCTTCGCGGGCCCATGAGCTTCGAGGAGTTATCCACCATACTGGTCAACTGCTGCGGGAGAACCCACTACGAGGAGAGGATAGGCAGGTGGCTGAGGGCCTACCCATCCCCCCCCGGCGCGCTGTACCCCCCCAACGACGTGTACCTCATCGCCAACCACGTTCAGGGGCTGAGGCCCGGGATATACTACTTCAACCCAGAGAAGCTGGGCCTCTACATCGTGAGCGAGGACGAGGGGGGGAGGCTGGGGAGGGCGAGGGCCTCCTTCCTTGAGAAAGAGCTGGCGGGGTCTGCGGCGGCGATATTTCTATTGGTCACAACAATGAGCCGAGTGTCCATTAAGTACGGGGAGATAGGGCTGAAGCTGGCCCTGCTGGAGGCCGGCATAATAACGGAGAACGTGGTGCTGCTGGCCAGCGCCTTGGGGGCTGCGGTCGCTGCCGTACGAGTCCTTCGTGGATTACGACTTGAACGAGGCGCTATCCCTCGACTCAGCCAATAGGTTCGTTGCCTTCACCGTGATGATCGGCCGCTGAGCCAGGCTTCATAATATTGGCCAGCCTATTTATCTCATCTATCAAGTTGATCAATTCATCCCTGCCCTTATCCGTTATTCCATAGACCGTCCTCTTGCCGTATATCGCGTAGAGGGTCTTCCTCCTCCTTATCAAGCCGTTCTTCTCCATGTACCGCAGGTGGCTGTCCAGGTTGCCCTTAGTAATGCTCATCCTCTCCGCCAACAGGTTGAGCAGGTCCGTGAAGGACAGCGATCCATACACGTAGAGGTACACGAGGATGAGTATCTTCGCCTTATCGGCGAGCAACGTAGATCCCTCCCATGAGTAGCAATGCGCCGGCGATTGATAGGCCCCCCCACTCCGGCACCAGGAAGTAGGATGGTGATGAGGCTAGGTATATTATGAATAACTTATCCGCCTTGCTCCTCACCTCCTCTGCAGGGAGCCTCAATAGGACTGGCAGGAACGAAACCTCGAAGGCCAAGGCCATTGAAAGCGATGCCCGGGACAGGAGGTAACCTATGGCGAAGTACGCCGCCAACTCCCCCCCCACGTATATAAAAAAGCCGCGCCGCAGCCTGCCCCCCCTATACCTGGCATCGATCAACGACATGAACCTGGACAGGAACGTGTACTTCCGCATCAACCCAATGGAGAGCACGAACATGATGACCTCGACGAGCATTGGAGCCCATACCAGGAGGAACCCATTATTCATCAATAAGCCGACCTGCTCCACAAAGGCAACGGCGGACACGACGATCAACATGACCGACACAAGCCTAGCCGATCTACGCACCAACTTCACCCGTATATCCCTCAAATCATCAATCAAGGCGCTCAAGTCGCTCACATCAATCCCCCCACGATTCGCATCAACTATAAATCGCTTCTATTTAAATTAATACGTTTGTCTGCTGGCCAGACTGGCCCGTCTATGCCCTCTTCAACTGCGTGTCCAATTATTGGTAACGCATTAAGAAAAAACCTCCATGAAAGAACAAGCTTCGAAGCAGGGAAGATACGAAAGAAAAAAATACGAAGCTAATGCACGCGTTTTTCCCTGAGCATTGAGGAGGGGGGGCATCATTGGGGGGGTTATTGCATCTGAAATTAAGGATCAATTACCATTCCCCGCACTTCACGGCGGAGCAGTGCCCGTTAATGGAGCGTCGTAAAAGCCTCGGGAAGCCCTTTAGAGCCCCGAGGGAAGTTGTTATGGCTTGGGATGGAGGTTCCTTCCACCAACATGAGCGGGGGGGAGGTGCAGGTTCAGCTCCGTGCATTGCCGATGCTGTTCGCGGGGCCCCCTTGAGATGAGGAGCCTGGTCTCCGCCGTGGCCACCACCTCGCCCCCCTCTGGTTCCTCACCTCGTGCCTGAACTCCACCACTCCCCCCCATCATACTTATCACTCGGCCTCTTACTGACCACCTCGCTCGCTACGTGGATGGTGTCCCCCCCGCCCTCACGGGCTTGAGGAACCTCGCAGACGCCTCCAGCAGAGCTATGGTGGTTCCAGCCACCAGGGGGAGCGAACAGGCCTATGGATAGGGAGAGCGTGAGGAGCCCGTGCGCCACTCTCCCCCCCGAACACAGTGCCTCTGGCGAACTCCTCATCCACGTGAATGGGGGTTGAAATCCCCCCCGTTAACCCAGCGAATTGAATTATGTGGGCCTCCGTCACCGTCAATCCAGGGGATTCAATCCTCATGCCCACCTGGAAGTCATCGAATGAGTAGGGAGGCTTGCCTAACGGCATGGGATGGAGGCGCGGCCGGGAAATTTAAGCACCGCGTTTCCCCCCCTTAACGGCGCCCTCAGGGCTTGTCTATCCTTATCATGGTGTAGAGGCCCAGCTTCACGAGGGACCCGCTTCCAACCTCCCTGCTATCCACCTTAACGAAAGCGCCGTCCACCATTAGGTACGTGCCGTTCTTGCTGGACAAGTCCTTAAGCGTCATCCTCCCGTCCTCGCCTATGGATAGGACGGCGTGGTGCCTCGACACGGTCATGTCGGGGATCACTATCACGTTGTCCGGCGCCCTCCCAATAGTTATCTCCCTCATCATGGTTGGGTCTATCTCCACCTTGGTGTTCTTTATGGAGTCCATGGGCACCTCCACGAAAGTGACGACGACCCTGCCTCCGCCCTCCTCGTCTCATCCCGCAAGTTCCTGGCATCAATGGTCTCCCCGCTCATCGCCAACGGGGGGGTCGGCGCCTATATGCACGTTAAAAACTTACCGCTTCTCCCCCCCCGTCTTCCTGGGTCCTAATTCACTTGGGCAAAGTCGAGTAAATGCGCTCTTAAGAGTTGATTTTTGCCATTCTTAATGGGTTTCTATTATTTATTTTCACCATTCTTCCGATCCCGTGGTTCTAGGTTATCGTGTATTTCTTTCCCTAGTATTTTATCAAGTAATATTTACATTTATCAAATTAGATATGGTTAATCATCGATTAATTATCATTACATAAAGCTTAAAAATGGCTTCGTATAGAAATTTGGCAGGTGAGTCAGGTGTCAGAAAAAGAGATCAAGCTCGGCGAGATTCGGGCTAGAATAGATCGGATACCGGTGAGGCCGTATCCCATCTCATGGATGGTGGTGATAGGCCTGGGCTACTTCTTCGCCTTCTACGATATACTTACGCTTTCCTTCGCCCTGGTGTCCCCCATGGTTCAACAATTATCCCTCTCTAGGCTAGAGCTAAGCGATGCTGTTTCCGCATCATTATTCGGTTACATAGTAGGCGCCTATTTCGTGGCCACTATAAGTGATTACTGGGGGGGAAGGCGATGGGGGGGCTAATAGTAAACGCCGTTCTCATAGCCGTGGGTTCCTTGGCGAGCGCTCTATCCATAAACGCCGCCTCCCTAATAGCCAGCAGATTCGTAACTGGTCTTGGCATTGGGGGGGCTGAGATAGCTATTATCAACACCTACGTGTCAGAGGTAACCCCCCCGGCCGGCATCAGGGGCAAGATGGTACAACTAACGTATCTGGCCGGAGCTCTGGGCTTCGCGTTGACCCCCCCTTCATAGCCATAGCTCTAATCCCATCATCCCCCCCAGTTGGCTGGAGATGGCTCTTCGGCCTAGGAGCGCTAGTTGCGGCGGCGGTGGTCCCGCTTCGATTCATGCTCCCCCCCGAAAGCCCTAGGTGGCTTACGATACGAGGTAGGACGGGAGAGGCCGAGGCGGTGGTCAGGAGATTAGAGGAATTCGCGGCAAGGAGGGTAGGATCACTACCCCCCCCATCCCTACACCCCCCCTACCTGAGAGATCGCTCTCCGGATTCCCCCCCACGGCCCAGCTATTCAATAGGAAGTACGGGCTGAGGCTTCTCATGGCAGTTCTATTCTGGTTCTTCGACTACATGCTGGCCTACGGCGTAATTGGCTTCGCTCCATACATATTCGTAGCCTCGGGCTTCACGTTTACCACGGCCACGTGGTACATAGCACTTGGAAGCGTTGGGTATATTGTAGGCGCGTTGGCAATGGCTCCCATAGCCGATAAGTGGGAAAGGAAGTACTTGGTCGCCTCCGCCTTTAGCATAGCGACGTTTGCTGTATTCCTTTACGCATTGGCAGTAGCCCTACGTTCTCCCCCAATATTGACGGTGGGCGCCTTCTTGGCTGCATTTGCGACAGCCTTCGCAGTGCCTGCATATACGTACACGGCTGAGTTATTCCCAACCAGGGCTAGGGCAAGCGGGTTTGCCATAGCTGACGGCGTTGGTCATCTAGGCGGTGCTATAGTTCCATTCGTGGTGTACTTGATCTTCAACCCTCTTGACCCTGTGAGCACCGGGATATGGACCTTCGCATTACTAGGTGTCTTCGAGATAATAGCAACCCTAATAGTGTTGACGGGGGGGCCCAGGACCACGCGATTGAGACTAGAGCAAGTATCTGAGTGATCGGGTATGACCAGGAACGGCACCATTAAGACCAGGGGGGGAGGCGCATCGATATATTACGAGGTGGATGGGGGGGAGGGCGAGCCCCTGGTCTTAATAGAGGGTCTGGGCTACTCCAGGTGGATGTGGGCGATGCAGAGACCCCTGGCTAAGAGCGCTATGTTGGTGATATTCGACAATAGGGGGGGAGTCGGCCTATCGTCCAGGCCGAGGGGGGGTCCCTACTCCATGAATGACTTCGTGAACGACTTGGAGGACTTAATGAATGCCCTCTCCATAGTCGAGGCGTTCCTATGGGGGGGTCTCGATGGGCGGCATGATAGCCATGGCTTTTGCCAGAAGAAACCCAGACAAGGTGAGGGGGGGATTAATACTGGGTGAGACCAACTTTGGGATCAGGTCAGTGCCCCCCCGATAGGGAAGCTATGGAGGTATTGACGAAGCCGCCCTCTACCGATGCGAAGCAAGGATTGCTTGAGCGGATGCGTGTAGCTTTCTCTAGGAAGTATTTTGAAGAGAATGAGGACGAGGTAAAGGAAATAGTAGCCCTGAGGGCAAGTATGGAGAGTGAGCCCGTGGCGTATAATGAACAGCTCGCGGCCGCTCTGTCCTTTGACTTCATGGATGAGCTGCCCAAGATATCGACTCCCACCTAATAGTTACGGGAGACGAGGACTTGGTCGTGAATCCAGAGAACTCGCGAATAATGAATAGATTAATGCCCAACAGCAGGCTCGTTATACTTAGGGGGGGAGCGGGGGGGCACTTAGCTATAATCGAGAGGGCGGACGATTATAATGAATTGGTTCTATCCTTCATGAACGAGGTGCTCAGGGGGGGCTCCTTCAAGCCGTCCAAGGAGGCGGAGGTGATCTAAATATGTTAGAGAGCCTACTGCGACACAGGGCAAGGATAAGGGATTCCGTGGCGGTCAAGGTGGGCAACCAAGCATATACGTACTCCCAGCTGGATGCTTTGTCCAGCAGTATGGCGGCCGCTCTCATTGATTTGGGGGGGATCCGCGGCGGCGATATGATCGTGACTTCTGTGAAGGCTCCCCCTGGATCACTTGGCTCTCTTCTTTGCGGTCAGAAAGGTGGGGGGGGCCATCATGGTTCCCGTGAACCCAAGGCTGGGGGGGAGATCCTTCATGGATTTCGTAATAAATGATGTGAAGCCGGCCTTGGTGATAGATGATTATCAAGGAATGGGCATCTCATCGAGCGAGCTAAACAGGGGGGGTGGTAAGGAAGGCGAGTTTGGCTTCAGAATGAATTTGGAGGAAACAGCAATGATACTGTACACGGGTGGAACCACAGGCCCACCCAAGGGCGCCATGATACATGAGCTCCATTATCTGGAACGCGTGATGACAGTGTTGTCCTGGGGGCCTCACCAAGGATGATTGCACCGTGGTCTCCCTTCCCCCCCTCTACCACACCGGCGGCTGGAACGTGTTGTTAATGCCATTACTCTTCGTGGGCGGTCGAGTTATTTTGCCTGAGTCCGATGTATTCGACCCGGAGTGGACGATAAAGACATTGGCTGAGGAGGGATGCACGGTCTACATGGGAGTGCCAGCCATGCTAGACTCCATGAGCAAGTCCCCATCATTCGCATCAACCGATTTATCGCGGGTCCTATTCATAAGCGGTGGGGGGGTCCTCTTCTTTCCAGCGTCGCTAGGAGGTTCACGGAGAGGGGGGGATACAAATTGTTCCAAGGGTATGGATTGACGGAGGCGGGTCCTAATAATTTTTACTCGCCGCCTGAGACCTTTAAATTCAAGGAGAACACGGTGGGCAAGCCCATCTTATTCGTGGATGTAAAGCTATCCAAGGATGGTGAGCTTCTCGTACGTGGGCCTCATGTGTTCAAGGGATACTGGAACAGGTCGGGGGGGGAGACAGTGTTCACGGAGGACGGCTACTTGATGACTGGGGGGGATCTATTTGCCGTGGACAGGGATGGGGGGGATTACTTCTTCCTGGATAGGCGGAAGGACATGATAAAAACGGGAGGCGAGAACGTGTACTCGACCGAAGTGGAGGCTGCCTTGAAGCAGTTGCCCTACGTGGATGATGCGGCCGTCTTCGGAGTACCAGATGAGCATTGGGGGGGGAGGCTGTTGTGGCTGCTGTAGTTAGGAAGCCAGGCTCGCCGGTCTCGGAGGGGGGGACGTTAGGAGGGACTTGAAGGCTTATTGGCATCATTCAAGATACCCAAGAAAGTGGTCTTCGTAAGGGAAATACCAAGGACCCAAGTAGGTAAGGTATCCAAGAGGGAATTAAGGGATATGTATCTCAAGGATGGGTTGCGGGAGTTCCTAGATGAGCGGTGATGGAATGGGAAAGGCTACATAGTTGATTATGACATCTATGTGCCAGATACGTTCGTAAGCCACGAGGAACTAGCTGCTTCGACTGGATTACCGGATTGGGTGGTCAGGGATAAGATGGGAATACTGAGGAAACCAGTGGAGAGGAGACTATCTGTTGCCGAGATGGCCCGGAAAGCCGCAGAGCGACTTCTGAGGAGGAACCCAAGGCTAATGTAGGGATAGTTGCATACGCCGGTTCTGATTTCAAGGATAAATACGTGTGGGACATAGCGCCTAAGGTTATGGGCGAGCTAGGCCTGGGTTCCGCCTATGGGGTGGACATCTCCATGCAATGTGCAAGTAGCATAGTTGCCTTGGATTTGCTTGCTGCCAAGCTGAGGACGGCAGCGGTTGGTTTTCATGCATTGATGGTGGCCGCCACAAAGCAGAGCATGATAGTCGACTACTCAGATAAGGCATCCAGTTTCATGTATGACTTCTCCGACGGCGCTGCTGCTGTTCTGTTGGGCAACTCGGGAGGCAAGTACGAAGTGCTGGAAAGCTCTGTATTGACGGATGGCAGGTTCTCCGACGTGGTCTACCAGGGACTGGGGGGGGAGAGATTCATGGATAGTTCCGGCGATTATATGCTCAGGGTCAATAGGACAGAGGAGTTCTCAAAGGTCTTCGAGGAAGTCTCCCTTAGGAACTTCGCTTGGGTAGTGAGGGATGCCCTAGCCAAGAGCGGCCTATCCGTGGATGATGTGGATTACCTCGCTCTCCTTCACATGAAGCGTTCCTTCCATTATGGTATTCTCAAGGAACTTGGTATTCCGCCGGATAAGTCGATATACTTGGATTATTATGGACATATGCAATCGATAGATCCCTTCCTATCACTACGGCTGGCGGAGGAGCGGGGAATAATACGGAGGGGGCAGCGTGGCTGTGCTGGTCTCCGCTGGGACGGGTTGGACATGGGGGGGCGCTACAGTAATAAGGCGAGTCCACGGAGAAACTTAATACCCTCCACACTTCTGTTTGTCTTAATGAAATACGCGCCGAAGACCAAGCGGGGGGGAGCAGACTCTCTCAACAAGCTGCTTGACGCTGCCATAGCGGTGATAGCAGAGAAGGGATTCAACTCAGCCTCTATAGGGGGAAATAACGGCGAGGGCTGGGGTGTCCCATGGCCTTTTTTACTTCTACTTCAAGAACAAGGACGAACTCCTTGTTGAGCTGGTCAGAAGAATAAACAAGGACATGAGGCATTACTTGACGACCAGCACCGCCGACCTTCCAAACAGGGTGGAGGTTGAGAAGAAGGGGGGGTTCGAGGCGTTCTTGGAGTGGATGCGGCGGAATAAGTATCTCTATAGAATACTAATAGAGGCAGAATCAAACAACATAGAGCTCTATAAGTGGCACTACATGAAACTCGCGGAGAGATACTCCGAGAGATTATCTGAGGCCATGGATAGAAATGAAATAGCCAAGCACGATCCAGAGGTGCTCAGCTTTGCCTTAATGGGGGGGATAGCCGACTTCATAGCCAAGAGGTACGTGCTCTGGAGCGATGGCGAGGTTCCCGGCTCAGTAATTAAGGAGGTCAGCAATTTACTGGATAAATTACTAAGTCCCCCCCATCGCTGAGATCATCCTTACGACCAGTAGATGCATTATGGTTCACACCAAATATAGACCACCCACTTCTATTGAGCTGGAATTATTGAATAATGACCTAGGTACGGAGTTCCCCCCCTGTATGCGAGATGATTCACACCAAGATGAGTACATAGATAAGGAGCGAATCAATGTAGTGATTAGTTAAAGTGTTTCATACTGGCCAAGGCATCGAAGGAGTTGCGGGAAATGACGTCAACCCGATTTCCTGGGAACCCGCTGCGTTTACATCAATGGTCCCCGCCGGCCCCGTCCTCGTTTGTCGCCTCCTCCGTCAATCCATTCAACACCCAGTTCATGAATTCATCCATTTTCCCAACAACGTCGTGGGAGACCCCCGTGCTCCCGCGCCACGTCGCTGGGCATCCTGTACCCAATGTACGTCGCCCCGTCCTCCCCCCTCCACACAGCCACCCTGAGGGGGGGCAGGTCGTAGCTCATCCTCCTGTCCAGCTGCATCAGTATGGTGCCGGCCCTCGGGTTCCCGAATATGATGACCACGTCGTCATCCAGTGCAAGCCCAGCGTCCCTCGCGTTCCTTGAGTGATCTATCACTGCGAACACGGTGGCTCCCCCCCCTCCTCTATCCTCCTCTTTATTGCGGCAACGCACTCGTTGAAATCCGCCCTGCACCTCCTCACCATCACGGCGGGAAAAGCACGTGCGTGGCTTAATATAGGTTTTTACGAATCCCCCCCCTCGCGGCCGTGAATCGAGTCGTCGGCGGGGTTGGGGTTCGACGCAAGGTTTTTAAAATACATTAGGGCGACCCTAATTATGGACCCCCCCCTCCAGTTCCTCCTCAACCCACCCACGGGGCTGAGCCTGAGCGAGATAGCGTTCATCAGCTTCGTGCTTGGGCTCCTCCACGGCGCCACCCCCCCAGACGAGCACACCTGGCCCATAACCTTCAGCTACGCCATAGGCAAGTACAGCACCAGGGGGGGAGGCATGAAGGCCGGCCTCCTCTTCAGCCTCGGCTTCACCGTCCAAAGAGCGCTGCTGACGACGCTAGGTACCTGGGACTCGCCTACATATACGAGAAGTACAACCTGGACGGCCCAGTCTACGTGGTGGTGGGGCTGGTCATGGCCATCGCCGGGTCCTACATATTGAGGGGAAGATACATTCACTTGCTCATAGATGAGCTGCTGGGGGGGGAAGGGCCCACCACACCGGTGAGGCCAGGAGACTGCCGCTTCACGAGGCGCACGAGAGGGACGTCCCCCCCTCAAGATGACCATAGTGCACGGCCTGATAGCGGGCTTCGGGTTCGGCGCGTACGCCACCATAATAACCTTCACGTTGGCGCCGCAGGTCCCCCCCAACGTGTACTACGCCCCCCCGCTGCCCGGCCTCCTCTTCGGCCTGGGCACCATGGCCATGCAAGTCATGTTCGGGGCGGTGTTCGGCAGCATAATGAGGGCGAAGCGCTTGAGCGAGGAGGACGTGAAGGTGATAGGGAAGATGGCGGCCGGCAGAACCCTATACTACGGGGGTTGGGCATTCGTGCTGGCAGGCGCCCTCGTCGTGGCATTCCCATCCATCGATGCCTGGGCAATATCCACGGGAGTTCCCATACCCAACCTGGACGCGGTGAACCTCGGCCTCCTCCTCGTCGTGGTCGTCGTCGGCGCATAGGCATCTACGGCATAATCAAGAGCTACATGGACGTGAGGAACGCGCGGCCAACCAGGGAGAGGACCTCCACGGAGACAGGGCAGTGATTCATCTCCCCCCCTCCTCTTCTCTTCCTCTTCTCTTCTCTCCCCCCCTCCTCCCCCCCTCCTTCCATGTCCCGTGAATCGGGTGAATCCTCCACCGTGGCTGAGATAGATGAGGCCCAGGGAAGGGGGAGATGGGGGGAGGCCAGCGAGGGAGCTCGTTGATTGGCTTGGGCCAAGGCGATGGAGGGCAAGCCCCCCCATCCTTTGGGACGGGAAGGAGGTTGGAACAGCCTCAGCCTCTCCCAAAAAGCCTCGCTGGCAGGTGCATTGAGGCGTTGGCGGCGCAGCGCGTGCCGAGGCATGCCTTGAGGGAGTACGAGCTCCACAACCGGAGATCCGGGGGGGAAGCCGAGGTGGACCTGCTGAGCGGGGGGGTTAACGGAGCCGTGCCGCCGATCCAGGTAACGTGTAGCATCATAACGGGGGGGAAAGGGAGGTAAAGGGAATAAGGAAGCTCAACAAGCACGTGGTCCCGCGGGGGGGGCGATCACTTCGACGACGGTACCGCGGCCAACAGCTATGGGCATCCATCGCCGCGGCGAGCACCCTGATTGAATGGAATTAAACGCAGAACCCGATTTTCTCAGCCCCCCCTTACGTGCCGCAGAGCAAGGACGTGCTTTGGGAGTATGAGGTAATGCCGGTTATGTATGGGTCCCTCGCGGCCGGCGAGGAGCTCACTGCGCTGCCTGTCGGAGACTGTCCTGGGTCGTAGTAAAGGATCCACCCGGCATCGACGTATATGTATTCATGGCTGTACACCGCCGTGCATGGATAATACTGGATGGAGGTCACCAAGTTTACCCCGATCTCGTTGTCCAACGCGGCTGCATTGGTCGATTCAACTCCCTGCATCAGCGACCAAGTGGAGTCATCCGTAGAGGCCACGCCGTATTGCTGGCCTGAGCTGGGGCTGCCGAAGAAGGAGAACCTCCACGTATTATTGACATCGAAGCCTTGGGTTCCCCCGGCGTTCCTGTAATCCACGTTGACCGATGATGGGGGGGATTCCACGTACGTTAGAGTGAAGCCAACGCTTGGCCCGGCCAGCGTGAAGCCCACGTTGAAAGATGAAACGTAGGCCCCCCCGGAGCCCGTGCTTCCCGGGTCGTAGTAATCGAAGTAGCTTATGAATGAATTCGTGATCCCCCCCTCCTTATACTCTCGATACCCCCCCGCCTCGTGATCTATGGTTCCCACGTAGTAGTCGATGCGGCCCAGGCCCCTCACCATGGCGCTCGACGGCGCGTAGGCGATCCAGACGGCGGGGGGGTCAACGTACATGTACGGAAGCCCGCTCGCTGCCTTGAAGACTCCATCATACACGAACACGCACGTATCATAGTAAAAAGTTCCATTCCCATCAGAGAAAGCCTCGCCCGGCACATCATTGTAATCGGGCAGGTAATCGATGGTCACGCCGTTTCCGCCCTCCCCCCCCGTCTCATATTGGTAACAAGGATCAGGAGCCGTTGCTTGGTTGATGATTGAAGCGATGCCGCTATTGGCGACAACGCTATGCCGGGCGATCCCCCCCGCCAAGCCTGTCCCAGCCGGATGTATTCTATGACTGCCCCCCCATACAGCCCGGCGAGTCCCCCCCTGAGGGTCATATAGACCAAGCGATCGCCATCCCCCCCAAACGCGGCCACCATCCCTCCTCCCACCAAGGTCGGCACTGCGGTGAATTCAATGCCGTTGGCGGATGCCCACGCCCTCCCCCCCAATTCATAAGCGGCCAGGCGAGAGTCATTGGCATATATCACCACCAAGTCCCCATCCCTCAATAAGCTGGAGAGGTCGATAATCGCCCCCCCATCCCCCCCACCCACGCATCCCTCCAAATACCCCCCCAGATCCACAATAACCACTGAGCCTGCTGGGATGCTCCCAATGAAGCTGGGCTGTATTAGCTTCGCGTTGGGAAGGCGCGCCCTCACCTCCCCCCCCGCCAGCGACGACGGACCTACCACGTACGTGGAAATGGCCGCGTCAACAGAGGCGGGAGTTGATTGATTTGCTGAAAAAGCGGGGGGGACAGGGGGGGCGTACTGGGCCCTCAACAACCCAGCCAGCGAATGAACGGCGACTAGCGCGGCAATTATGGAAGCGACGACCAGCGCTATGCGGACGGTGGAGGAGCCGCGCGCCACTGGGGGGGAGAGCTGGGTCGTGTTAGGCCTAGTCATGCTTTGCCTAGCGTCCCTCCTATTTAAACCATGCAATTGGTCTGTTGGTCAGACCAACTGTGGCTTAAATACGGTAGGATAAATGCCCCTACAGACCCCTGCCTGAAAGGGGGGGTTTCCCGAGGCCTCTAGGTTTATGCTCCCTTTAACGGGTGCTACTCGCTCCCTCCCTTGGTATTGCGGAGGTAAATCAGCTCACGCCCCCTCACGCCCAAGATTTGACCAGGAGAGGGATAACCACCCCGCCACTGGACTGCCTGAAAACCTAGCCCCCCGCCTCAAAAGGCGATTGCCTATTTTCTACTTGATCCACCAGCGAATCATGCTCAGCGTTGCCGGCCTAGCCGTCCAGCTCGCCCGTGGTAACTCAGCCATAAGCTCCAGACGTTGCCGGGCAGATGGAATCCTCAGTATCGATATAATAAGCGTTACCAATAATTGGACACGTAAAGATCAACAATCTACCGTGCTAAACCATGGATGAAGCAACCAAGATGATTTAATGATTTTATGAAGCTAACCACCCCGCCCGAAAGGACGGGAGTACCCCCCCCTTGTGATGGAGACCCTCACCCACAGCCCTCCGTTAGGCTAGTGCGGGATACTTATTGGGAATAGCGGTTTGCCGCCGATGCTGTAGCATTGAGGGTCCCTGTTTAGTATGTTAGAGGATTTAGTTCGCGTTAGGCACAATACGTGAACGTTAGTACCTATACATCCTTACCCCCCCCTTGCCCTTCGCGTAGGCCTCCACCTCACTGCCTATATACGAGCCGGTCAGTATCGGCACGATCGGCTTACCCAGCTTCTCCCGCACCACGTCTGCCTTGGCGAGGAGGGCGCCCACGTCATTGATGGTGGGTCTCACCTTAACCTCCACCACGTACGCCGCCCTATCCGTCGTCACCAATAGGTCTATCTCCACCCCCCCATCCAAGTCCATATTCCTGACGCGCTGCTCAACAACCTCCCCCCCCTTGCCCTCAACTCATCCCTCAAATCCTCCCAAACATAGCGGCTGTACTGGCTCTCCACGGACGCGCCCAGCTCAAGCTCAATCCTGGAGAACCTCTTCATGGCTTCA
>BBBF01000038.1 GCA_001315925.1 Thermocladium modestius JCM 10088
TATAGCCGGGAGCTTCACGGTGGCCCTTCCCTCATCATCTAATTGAAGATTGAAGGAACCCTCGTCGGTCTCCACTACAACTTCTTCATTCTTAATGGGCGTCAGACTGGACACTGTTTTCGCGTTGATCTCTATGGAGTACATCGGTCTCTCCCTCTCCTCGATCAACATTGCCTTTACATCTATCCCAGGCGGTTGAGGCGTGCCGTGCATCAAGATGTCAAAAAGAGATAGCGACACGCCATCGCCGATCGCCACGTGGGACACCGGCAATCCCCCCCGAGGGGCAGCTTCTCAATGCTTTCTCCAACTATCCTGACCACGCCATCCTTGGTCAACACGTAAACCTCATCGCCGTGCTGGATAGCCTTGTATATTCCATCGACCTTGACCACGCTGTCCCGATTGTTCCTCAAGTTCCTGAGAATTATCTCTCCGTCTCTCGTGGTCACGACGAGGACGTCACCGCTTAGGTTGAGAGACAATGGCCTAATCCCGATTGCATCGCTCGTTGAGAGCCTCGGGTTGATTATGGAGACCTTGTCGGGCTGGGCCAGTATTAGCTCGTCCCCCCCATGCTTCACTATCTTGGTGACCCGACCGCTGACCTTGCCCAGGGTTTCCTGGACTGTTGGTTTGCCCACCTCGATGGCGATCAACGAGCCGGCGAGCGAGACCATGTAAAGCTTCTCGTCGCGATCATCATACGTCAATGCCTGGAGGGGGGGATCGATCTTTATCCTCCAACCGCCGTCTCCCGAGAATAATCCAAGGTAACCCTCCAAAATGCCTCCTCCCAGTATGCCAATCCATCGTTCACGGTCAATAATCCATTTATCCCATCATTCACCCTAAGTAATACATTGTTCTGGTTCCTCAAGTCAATCAATCGGATCATGGTGCCGTCGCCAGTTGCTGACGCTGTGCCTATGAGGTGAGGCACATTCCATGAATATTGGGATATGGGCTCCTTCGACCCACTTTCCATAACCCGCCTAAGCCCGCCGTGGTTGAACCCATAGACATTGCCGTGCTCCGTCAATATAATAAATTCACCGCCGAGCCACCTTAAGCCGATTATGTCATCGCCCACATCGTACAGCGACTCAATGGCTAGCTCCGCCTCTTCCATGCCCATCTGCCTCACCCATCACTTGCCCGCAGAATAGGCATATCTTTGTGCCGTTGGGCAGCGGTGCACCGCATTTCGGGCACCGGGTATACCCTATTTTCTTCGCCTTGAAGAACTCTTCGGTAACCGTGAAGAGAGCCTTCTTAACAGCCTCGGCGTAGGAGCCCGACGTGCTCCTCAGATCCTCCACTACCCTGCCCGCGACCCTGCCTGGGTGCTCCGCCAGCCCCCCCACGCCGTCGATCAACTTGGCCGTCGAATCAACGTTGGAGGCTTGGTTATCCTGGCCAAATTATACATCCTCCTCGCCATCAAGTTCTGGACTATCATTGAGGGCGAGGCCCTCCAGTACCAAGTGACCAGCTTATAGTTATCGCCACGCGCGAAGTAATCATAAGGCCCCCCCAGGTAATCATAGTCGCCGCAATCCTCGCTACGGTATTTTTCGCAGAGCAGTGGATTACCTACCTTGCCGCAGAACAAGCACGTGGGCCCAAACACTCTGACTCTAACGGAGTCGCCTCCACTTCTCATCGCCACCTTACCGCCCTCCTTGTCTTGCAGGTAGTATATCTCCCCGCCTTTGGACATGATTATGGGTGACAACAGCGTGACGCCGGGCCCCCCCAGCGTCACGTCTCTCCTCGCGTATACCTGAAATACGGTCGCGTCGTTGATTTGCACGTTATTGCCGACTACCCTGCCCAGCACCAAGGAGGGCCCATCTATTGTTAAATCGCCCTCGCTAACCACGTCGCCGAGGATTATGGATGAACCATCAATCCTTATATTGTACGCCACCAGATTGCCATGGATCACCGTGCTGCCTTTGCCTGTCACAGTTATCGATGTTTCCACTGTTTTCCTTCCATCGATGATCGGCACGGCGGAGACGTCTCCAATTATCACCGTTGGATCGCCCTTGGCTGTATCAATGATAACCCTGAGCCCGCTGCCCACGTTGCCTTTAACGATGCAGCCGGATCCTATGTACACCTCGTCGAAGGCTTGCAAGTCGTTTAACTCCACCGCCCCGGCATCCATGGTAAGCTTGCGAACGCCAACCACGGGTGATGTACCCTATACTCGCCCAGCAGCACCACGGAGTCGCTGATGGGATCATATCTGACATCCTCCTCCTGGGGGGGGTACCTCCTAAGCATTGACACGTTAATTCACCTGCAACACCTTGATCTTGCTAATTAGCTCGTGTTCATCATCGCTCTCGGCAATGGATTGCAACATCTTTAGGGTACCGTCTATGTCCTTTTCATCTATTTTCCACGGGTAGCCATCCTTAACCCTGCCGGCCCTCTCCAGCAGCTGGTCCAGGACCTCGCCATCGAGCTCAGCAGGCCTAAGAGAGTACGAGTGGGAATTCCCATTGACCTCTACCTCAACTATGGTGATGGGGGGGACGTACACTGTAATGTCATCTTCGACGTCCATGGGCAGCTGCACGTCTCTAAGTGAGCTCTCCACATTATTGATTGAATTCTCCGCCTCTGTTAGCTTGCTGTGAATCTCCCTTAACCTCTCGGTGAAGTTGCTCAAATCCTCGAGTCTCTTCTTGATGTTGGAGTCCGATACCACCTCTATCAGCTCCTTATTGATCCAGTCAGGCTTCACCTCATTATTGATGTCCTCGGCAGCTTGGCGAGCCTCAAGAGCTTCTTGAGGATATTAAATTCCTGCTCCGACATGTTGATGAATTGATTTAGGAAGTCGTATATATTCCTTAAGTAATCGACAACTATGTTCTTATAGTTATTATAGTATCTCTGGTTGACCTCCTCGAGTCTCTCCCTTAGCACGTTTAGCTGAAGCCTTGAGACAACGACCTTGGAGTAGGCGTCGGCGTACTCCCTTAAAATAGATTCGCTGATCGTCATGGTTATACCGTAATTTATGGTTTTGTTTATGCTGTTCGTTGACTCTATCAATTTATCCTTCAGATTGTCTATGCTACTGTTCACCTCATCAAGCTCGGTCCTTATAACGTTCGTGGAGCTGTTGATCTGCTCTCTCATGCCGCCGATGCTTTGATAAATGTTCACGAGAAGCCGGCGGATCTCCTCAAGCTCGTGTACTGTATCACTCACTCTCTATCACCTGCTCCTGAATATTGAGACGCTGAATATCGCCTAGCGTGTTGAATATAGTGGATGCGCGCAGCAGGCCGCTGATCTCGCTGCTCAGCAGTAGTTCCTTCAACAGCTCAATGTACTTGATATTATTCTTGATGTTGTATTCAACATCCCTTATCTTAATTATTAGGTCATTCCGCATTGTCTCGTCGATGGACAGCATGCTCTTCCTCTGCTCCTTGGAGAGCCTCGATTGATTAACTGATAACCTAACGCCCTCGGATTTCTTGTATAAACTATCCTGGAATTCATAAATGGTTGCAATGTAGCCCTTAATGTATGGCAGCGCCAAGTTGCTTATATAGTACAAGTCCTCGACCTCACGCCTCCGCTGCAGACCTCGCAAGCCATCTTGGGTTCCTCAAAGGGCGAGCCCAGAATGTATTTAATGTAAGAATCGGCACCACTAATTGCCAATGCGTACTTAATGATGCCCTCGCCGTACAATTTCTCGTACTCATCAATGGAGCGATCGCCTTCAGGTTCTGATGAAACCCCCCGGTAATGGAACCTTCTCCATCAATAGCCTATTGATGCTGGCCAGGAGTCCCTTGATGTCCTCATCCTTCTTGAGTCTAGGTGGGAGACTCACTATGTCTGGATCCTCGGACACTCCTCCGAGCACATTAACCTCTATCCACCTCTTCAGATCGACGCGCCTGACATGCTCCTCTAGGTTCCCTCGACGCATTTCCTGCAGTAAACGCTCTCGGTGAAGCTTGAGAAGGAATCCATTGGTATAGATTGAACGACTAAATCGTGGATTCTTTCGCTTAAATCCCTGTAGTTACTTGCTGAGTCAGCCATGTAATGGGTCTCTATCACGGCGCCCTTGATATTCGACAGCGTTTCTATGATTTTGTACAAGTCCTCGAGCTTGCCCACGCTGGCGCTAAGGATGCCAACGCCCTCCATGTCAACATTTTGTGGGCGGCCATCAGTTGAGGATTCAATGATCTTTTTGATAAATTTCACGTTATCGTTTGACGGCTTTATGATGGGAAGCATGAATTCGTCGTACTTTATCATCTTCACCGCACCCTCAAGGCGACCTAACGACCTTACGAGCAGTGATTCGGGAGACCTCGCCTTGTACACCTCCTCCCACATATTGATCTTCCTGAGCTCATCTATGATCTTGGCTCCTTCCGTCTTTTCCCTGATCAATTTATCCCTGTAGTACTCATCCTGCTGCCTGACCTCGCTTATAGCCTCATTGACATCCTCTGGGTTCCCTACCACAGCGAACCTCAACGAGATGCCGTTCCTAAGGGCGGGCGATATGCCGAGCGAGTAACTTGAACCCGTGGGGGCCTTGAATTTGACCAGGCCTATTGGTATGTAAACCCTATATATCCTGGCCTTAATGTCGGGCAGCTTGAAGTTAGAAATGAGGGACTCGACTCTGCTAAGTTCCTCCTTGAGCTCCTTTATTTCCGTCCCCATCCTAAGGGCCTCCCTCTTGCTGTTAGATATATCCCGTAATGTGTTCCTCCTCATATTATAGGCATAGTAGAGCACCCCCCCCGCGCCGCTTATCAATGCTACTATGATGAACAGCGATGAGCGGGTGAACACTGTTAATAGCAGTAATGCAATAATGAATGCCAATACCGATATGAAGTACATCTTAGTTCTGCCGAGCATCCTATTTAGCTCGTTGACATGGTTGTTGATGTCCGCTATTTTCTCCTCATCCATTTTTATCTTTTCGATTACATTAGACCTACGTTGCTTGAGGGACCTGTACTCATTGAGGGGGCTCCTCATATAGGGAACCCGTTGCGCGAAATAGCGATTCGGCTATATCGCCATAGCTGGAGCCGGATAAATTGGCTAAATACTTCTGCCTCATAATTATAATTTATAATGGATTTTTTTAAGCGTTTCTCTTATTTACTTCTTCCTTTACCAATTCACGGGCATATAGGTATAATGATAACGCTAACAATCCGCTGGACAGTGCCGTCAACACGTCTGCAACAATTAAGGCGGTGACCGCGTCCACTATGGCTATCTTCGACCAAGTCAGCATCCTGCCAATCCCTATAGATTCAGGATCGTTCACGGCCCTTCTGGCTATGAATAGGACTGTATATAGACCCATGCCGACCGCCAGCGCGGCTGGAATCATTATTACGGGCAGCGTTAATGGGATGAACTCCGCGAAGAAGTAGGTAAGCCCCCGCGGCGAACAGCATCATCCTTATCAGGTCCACCAAACCAAATGTAAGCTCCAGAGATGCGCCGATCCTCACCAATTCCTTGTAGTAGCTCCTCATAACCTGATCAGCCTCCTAATCAATTGCCTCAGCATCCTTAGCCTGGTCTTTGATAGAAAGGCCCCTATTATCACGCTATATATGAAGTTCTCGATGCTACCGTAATATAGCAAATTGATGTAATCCTCATCGCTTAATATAGGCAATTCGATATAATTGATTACAGGATTGATCGGACTCGGCTCATTTGAATTACACTTCGCCTTCTTAACCTTATCGAAGGGCACTTGATCGCCGACTGTGTACGCCTTGAAGTGCCTCTCTAGGTTCAGGAAAAGAACTACATCATTAACCACGTATACGCCTCTCCGAACATCCATGAAGTTGACCTTGCTGGTGTGGAAGGCATACTTGATGCAGTTGCTCTGGGACACCTTATCGCGCAGGTCATCCGGCAGGGCCGCCTCCAGCTCCTTGAGCCTGAATGGCGCCTCCAGCTCCTCGGCATACCTTCCCACCCCCCCTTCACGCAGTAATCCAACGCCCTCGGCGTCGGACTGCCGAATATAGAGAACCCCCCCTCCTTGATGACGACCACGTTGATCGACGGAATCCTTAGATGATCCATGGGACCGTTAACGAAGACGGGCTCCCTATCGCCGATGGCATTGAGCATCTGGCTTATGCATGTCCAATCTCCTGAAAGCCTAACTATAGTCATACGGGGGGTTCCTTGTGGCAAGTTCGATCTGGCTTATGCATGTCCAATCTCCTGAAAGCCTAACTATAGTCATAGGGACTCATTTTTCCTGGATAAAATATTTAAAGTTTTCCTAACTGAAATGCTTAAAAATGGTGCTTAATCCAGATATAAATGCCTCAGCGCGGTGGCAATTTGCTGGTGGCGGTTCTAATAGGCTTCATAATCGACCTGGCGCTATCTCCGTTACTACCCTTCGCATCGGACATAATTGCTGGAGCCGTCGCCGGATACATTGCAGGCAGGAGCATGGGCAGGGGGGTAGCGGCGGGGGGGCTGCTGGCTGGCATGTTCGGTGGCATAGTGCTGGCCATCTTGATACTGACAATAATGCCATTCATTATGGGCTACCTAAGCCCTATACTGGGCCCGTTCACTGCGTTGCTTCCTCTGGTGGCACTGATACCGATATTACTGACGTTGAAGGGGGCCTTATTAGCGGCCATAGGTGGCTGATAGGAGCCATCATATGGATGTCCACCAAAGGCAAGTAATTCTCGAATTTTATCTTTGCTTACTTAGTTTAGTTTTCGTTGTATTGTAAGTCAAAATATTTAAAATTAATTTAAGTACTATGAATAATATGGCAATTAGGTGGAATATAATCAAGGATGAGTGCGTAAAGATAGGTGGGGGAATTGAGCCCACTATCGATTTTCATGAGCCCCCCCTCCTGGGACAGGAAGATAATTCTGCCTTACTTCGTGCCACACGATTACCGCCACTTCAGGAACGTCGAGGGGGGATAGCCAGCGGCCTGGCTCCGCTGTTCAACGTTGGCAGAAACAGCTTTGAAAGGGCATTGATAGGCTGCTCTACGTGGCTTCACGATATAGGAATGGCTGCTTGGGCGTTGAGCATCGATGATCTGAGCATCCACGTTGATGAATTGCTCAAGGACCTCAAGGGCAGCAGAATAGGGGACTTCAAGAGGGAATTGCTTGAAAGCAGCATGTTCTTCAAGGGATGCCTCAACGAGGACAATTGCAGAGGCAGTGCATGCAATGTGGCGGACCTCGGCACGGTCTACATCAGCAAGGCATGCATGAATAGGAGCATCGATTACAGGCTTAGGTTGTTGAGATTCGTCAGAGCGTATCATCCATGGATCAGCGAGTCGTATGTCGAGCACAAGCTTCCCAAGGACGTAACTCTGATAAGGGAGTTGGGGGGGGTGGGGGGGCTGCCCGATTCTCATCGCTCGTTGGCGAGATCTGCAAGCTTCACGATAATAAGGTCGAGCTAAGGAACAGAGTGAGCACCTTTGAAGGGTATGAGGTGGACACGGCAAAGTATGGTGCCCTGCTCAGGATAGCTGATGCGCTGGACTTCAATAGGAGCCGCGTTGAGAACATATTCGACGTAATCAGAAATGACATGGTCAACGACGGCTTCTTCTATGTTTTAAAGCACTGGGTCTTCAAGTACGCGGTAAAGGGCGTGGATGCGAACAGCGGCGGGGGGGTGACGGTAGAGATAAGCGATGAAGCGGAGGAATCAATGGTCCTTGGCTTTCTATTATTCGAGGTAGGGGGGGATAACTTGGCCGAGGACTATGAAACCGTCAATCTATACAGGAGACTACCGAACATAGTGATTATTAACGGCGGCAAGGATCTGACCCTCAACAAATACATAAGCGAGCTGCGTTTCGCTTACAGGAAGCTAGGGGGGGAATTAAAAGATGCCGATAGGCTTGGGCGGTATGGCAAGGAGCTCAATCGCATCGGAGTGGAGGAGGAGCAAGTGAACGCTATAATCAGCTCGTTTAACGATGCGAAACTGAAGGGATTGATGAACCCGCCGCTCGATGCCTTGGCCCTCGCCTTGACGCTCGGCAAGAACGCATCGGGCCTCGCCGATCTAATAGCCCAAGACCTGCCCAGCGACGTGAGGAGCCACGTGGGCGAGCTGTTCATTCCCCCCCGCTGAAAGGCAGTCTATACACGGATGAAACGAGGAATCGGGTTAGCGATAAATGACTCATAGCGTGGAAAACTTATATTTCTCCGGTCAAGTTTTCGCCAATGGGCGGATACAGCGAGATAATAAATGCTTGCAAGGATGCCGATAGCTTGGAGTCTTTAAGGAACTGCATGGATCTGAACGGCTTGGGGGGTGCATCGATGAATGCAAGAAGGCGCTAGGTAAGGCCTGGAGCAACGCTAAAAACATCGAGTGGCCCGATATAAGGGAGAGGATACTGGGGGGGATAATTGAGAAGAGGCTAAATAACATCGAGGAGTTCGAAAAGGAGCTAGACAACTTCGCTGTCAGTATCTCTTACGACTTCGAGGTCGAGAAGTCAAATCCTCCGGCCGGCATAATAGAGCTTATCATAAGCAACGACAACAAGATACTGAGCTGCGATGTTAAGGGCAGTGTAAAGGGGGGGGCAAGAATCTCAATATTAGAGGCGGAAGCTTCATAGAGAGCGTCGCCGCGAACAGCAGCAAGAGCGTGAAAATACATGTTGAGGCCCCCCCAAGCCCCCCCGGCTCCTACTCGCTGGCGATGGAGTGGGAGGCCGCATATGGTGGCAACAAGGTCCTCACGCGTAAGAGCGAGAACATAATTGAGCTGGATTTCCCCAAGCAGAGTGAGGAACCGAAGAAGGACGAGCCAGGTCCCCCGAGAAAGCAGTGCCGCCGATCGTGAGACGACGCAGGAGCCAAGATCCCCAGTTCCACAGCCGCGGCAGGCAGTTCAGGAAACGATCGGGCAGGCTCCCCAGCAATCGCAGCCACAGACCATCGACGCTGGCGACCTAATCGCCGAGGCTTTCAAACATGCAGCGGCTGGGATTGCGGGCTTCGCGGTGGGGGGGCTTCATGCCGGAGGTGAGGAAGTTTGAGAAGCCCGTCTACGTTGATGATGTGCCATACATTACACAGAACGGGGGGGTTACGATTATACTCGAGGATCAAAGCAATGTGGTGATAGAGGATGAAGGCGACGTTGTCATAATAAGGAGGCCCAAGCTGGTCGAGTTGATAAACCAAGTGAGCCTCAAGACGGCAAAGAGCCTCATAGATGACTTCAAGCAGAGGGCACTCAACGTGTTGCCCAGCCTGGGACTCGCGGAGGGCGGCATAGACTGGAGGGCGGAGGATCTTGTGGAGAACCACGTTGAGGGACTCATCGACAAGGAGAAGAACAGGGGGGGCAGGGAGGTCAGGGAGGAAGAGTTGATGTCCGTCCTGCCCAGAGTATTCAAGCTGGAGGTCAGGTACGGGCTGAGCGGCACTATCAGGAAGAGGGCAAAGCTTAGACTGGTGGCCGGAGCGCACGCCAGGATAGAGAGGCTATACCTCTATGGAAACGATCATGAACCGTTGAGCATCAACGAGACGCTGGAGGGACTTGGGATAGACGTAGACGAGCTGCGATCCGGAGCCGAGAACGCAGTGCTAGTTCTGGCATCTCCAAGTGGTTGGGCTAGGAACTCCATAGAACAAGCAAGGAGGGGGGGCGCGGGCAGCATAAAGCTGGTGCTCATAGATCTGAAGACGGGTGAGGCGAATTATGATCTCCAAGACCCACTCCTCAGAGCTATTATAGATGGTCTCGGCTACGGCGAGGCGCCCGTGATGTACAATGACTACATCAAGCACCTGGACAAGATGTTGATGGCGGGGGGGAGATAGATGAGGCCACCCATAGGAGGAAGATCATTGAGGTGATGAAAAACCCTGCCTGATGAGAGCCTCGGCCCTGTTAATTATCCCAGAGATCGCTTCATCCAGCTTGGACTGAACGTCGCTGAGCTCCTTTTCTACCTCTATGAGCCTATTCATGTACCTCCTCGTGATTTCTTGATAAGTCATTGAGCTTATCTGGCCGTTCTCAAGGGACTTGGGCGCGCTGCTCAGTATTTGGATAATGTCCTCCCTCTCGCCCATCAATGCGATGAATGCCTTGACCTCCTGGGAGGAGGCTAGCTCGCCGGCTATGCTTGAGGCAGCTTGAGGGGGGGGAATGCCCATCTTTGCGAGCTCGTCTCTGAGTTTATTAGTGAATTCCCTAAACCCGATGCTCTGGGCCTGGCCGCCCTGGGGGGGCCTGGGTATGAAGGTTATCTTAGGCTCAACGTACTCGACCCTCGCCTTAACTCTGCGACCAATCATGAGCCCTAATACGAAGGCGGCCGGCAATGTTACCTTCTCGGCCTCGCCCATGCGCAACCGCTTCCAGTCCTACTTTAAAACGCTTACCGTAAAAAATAATAGGGGTAATTGTATAATCTAGTGCAGATGAGTCGCATTACTATAAAAAATCAAACAAATAAGGTAGAGGTGGAGGTCAGGGTCGGCAGCGAGTCGTTTAGGGTTAGTCCTCCATTCATAATAGGCCGCGTGGAGGAGGAGAACGAGGAACTTGATCGCCTAGCAATAAAGGACTCCAGCGGGAAACTGCTGTACAAGTTTAATGGCGTTAGATGTAGGTGGGGGGGGTGCGATACCAGCAAGGGCGATTACGACTGCGTGAGCCACGAGCATGTGCTAGTAGAGACGGAGGGAGACGGCATCAGGGTCAGGCATGTCGGCAGGACCAAGACGTATCTTCAATCAAGCCAAGAGTTGTCCAGGGATGGAGTATTCATGGGTTTCGGGAGTAGGCTGGCGATGAGGATCCCGGGGCTCACGCCGCCCGAACTAGTTGAATTATCAACTGTATCGACGTCTTCAACGCCGACTCCCACCCCCCCCACAGTCTCTCCGCCCCCCCCAACACGCGTCTGAGCAAGATCCAGATCTACTCAATGCCTTGTGTGACGTTTATGAGCCAATCAACGCATATCTGGGAGTGCTTGGCGATGTTCTCACGGATAAGGACCTTGATGGATTGAGGAACACCCTTGCTCAACTAAAAGGAGACGTCAGCGGCGCTAAGGACGCTCTGCGCACCAAGCATAAATACGAACAAGCCAATATAATGGATGATCTATATAACAGACTGGATAACATAGTTCCATGATCAGCGTCGCCTCTCCCGATAGAATAGATGTGCCTAACCTAAAAGGACGGCTCAGAGAGATACGGAGCTTCATCACCAGCTTGATGAGAATCGATGAATGCAATACTGATAATCAAAGATGATGATGTCGATCAAGGATGTGTCATGTGCTGAGGATCGCCGATGCGGCTTGCCTGGTTTCGGATGAATGAAATTACTTGGGTGCAACAAATGGCAAAGCAGTAACGTCACTGATAGCATGAAATGCTCATGAGCGATCCTTCGGTTTAGCTTTATCGTATGTAATGATTAAGGCAATGCAGCGAAGCGCACATCATGAACTCGAGGCATGCATTACTTGATGCGCATATCGATAGCTGCACGTATTATTATGGTGTGAAAAGCTAGGCTTGATTCTTTAACAGGATGGGAAGCTGAGCGGTATTATAATAATAGTTGATATATTAAATAAATTAGGGATATGAAGTGTTATTAATTATTAAACTACTGATTGCTCTATTATTATTGTTGGCCATTGTCTGCACACAGTGCATGCAATGGCAATACGGTGATTGGTCTGGCCCAGGAACACCATGACCAAGTTTAAATACCTACCACATGCAGCCATAGGACTACTACACATCTACCCCCCCAGGAGACTAGGCCAACTCGACGAGCTAAGGCTTGTTAAGGCTACCGACCTTGACTACACTATCAATGAGCTGATCAACGTTGCTTCGAATTATGCCGAGAAGCACGGCATTAAGCCAGATACGATATGTTACTGGAGGCTAACAGCAATGTAGTAATCGAGGTTAGGGAGTTGATGGGCAGACAGTTAAGTTAATCAAGGCTAAAAACCCATTAAAGGCTCTTGAAAACTCTACAGGGGGGGTGAGAAACAGGCCAAGTGCATGAAACCGCAACCCTAAACAGGTACAAGCATAGCACTGCTTACCAGAATCACTAAAACAATAATACACTCTGTATGGTTTCCCCCCCACACTCGCTGGCTAAATGTGAATATGGTTGATTTAACCCAGTTGATGCTTAATAATGATGTATTCATCTTTTACGGGATTCGGCATGGCTATTGGTACATGAGGTACCAGTCATCAACTATTAATATCTGATAGAATTTTAAAACCTCAGTATTTATTCCCCCTGTGTGGGTGCCACAGAAACTATTACGGATGGTGTAGATGGGGGGGAGCGCATACAGGGTTTAATGGTTAGGACTAGGGTAGGTGGTGTTGGGAGGGCTGTTGATTGGGAGGCTGCCGTAGTGGCTATGGCTAGGGACTTGTCATATGCGCTTAATGAAGGTGATGCCAATAAGGCGTGTAAATTGCTTCAGGTCATCGAGTCCTGGAAGGATGGTAATGATAAGGAGAA
The DNA here is from genome assembly GCA_001315925.1 of Thermocladium modestius JCM 10088. GTDB lineage: Archaea > Thermoproteota > Thermoprotei > Thermoproteales > Thermocladiaceae > Thermocladium > Thermocladium modestius. The sequence continues at coordinate 12,613 of BBBF01000038.1, forward strand.
GAAGGCGTATGCTATGTTCACCAGATCTAATCCATATAGGAAACTGTATGAAACCGCCAATAAATTGTATGGTAGTAAGTGTAGTCAAGATACTAGTCAAAATAGGAGTTAATTTAAATATACTTAAAAGAGCATTCAAGACTTCAAATATGGTTGATTACTGTAGTCCTGAGGTTGTGCGTGTTCAGCGTTATGTTAGGATTAGGAGTCCTATTGAGACTATTGAAGAGGTGACGTATACGTTTACATGTAGTAAAGACGCTGATTATGTATGCTTTCCTAGAGTCTACAGTGGTGGGGGGGTGGGTACTTACCTTGCCCGTGAGGATGGTGGGTATCTGCTTATTGAGAGGGTTATTAATGAGGATGGTAAGGCGGTCAGCATACTGCCCACGCGCTTCGTTGAAGAGTGGTTTAATTTAAAGCCTGGTGAGGATTACATCTGTCTTCAAATGCCTGCAACGCCTAACCGCCTTCATGTAACTACCTTCACCATACATAGGCCAGTATCACTCTACCCAATCATAGTAACGACATGGGATAAGGTTAAACCCTATTATGATGCTGATCTCAGCGACTTCATAATAGGTATAGAGAAGATTCCCCCCCCACATGGACAGAGGCAATACTTCCAAATACTATTCGACAATGAGCACTTGGAGTTTAAGCTAAAGGATCTGCAGGAGAATTTAAATAACTTAAGGAAGGGAGAAAAGATAGAGGACTTAAAGCTTGGTATTCCAGGGCTTAAAGAGGAGACTGAGCCTAAGCCTAGAAGCTTCGTGTATACGTTTAGAGTATCGAAGGCAGAACCCATAGATATTAAGTATCGCGTCACTTCAAGTAGTTTCTATAAGACGCTGGCATGGGTTATTGCCCTATCCAGCCTAGCCATATTAGGGGGGGTTTCACTATTCTTAATAGTGGTTAGCCTAATTCACCCAAGCCTCATAATCAACTACTCCGCAATAGCACTACCTGTAATAACTACATTAGCTATTCTACTCCTAAGCGGATACGTGGTGATACCTAAAGAATCGTTAATCAAGTATAGAGTATTAAGGTGGTTAACAATTGTAGTAATCCCAACACTACTAGCAGCATTAGGTGTCATGCTAACAAAGGCCTAAACCTTAACACAGCAGGCATGGTGCATGTTTAATGTATCAGTTCCTCAACTCCTCATGCCTAGGTGCCAGTAATGCTCCACCAATATTCTGAATTCGCTTGGCGGTGCCCTTCCTTGAAGCGTGTTGACTATGGATTCGGGTACTCCTTGGCTAATCATCCATGTAGCATAGAATTCCCTTAATTCATAAAGCTCAAACTCCCTACCCAGGATAGTCCTGGCTGTTTCCTTAATCTCCCTCCTTAGCCTATCCCTGTCGAAGGGTTAGCCTACTGCCCCCCCACTCCTCTGGTTTCACCCCCCCAACGTTTAGGTAATCAGCCTTAATAACCTCGTACTTCAGCCTAACGAAGGAGTCCCTATGAGGCATGTACACGCTCTTAAGCCAATTAATGGTCTCTGGCCTAGGAAGGCTATGAAGGCACGCTTAGTCTCAGTAATCTTACCAATGTGAATTACGCCACGTTCCCAATCCACGTTGCTTAGGTTAATGAGGAATGGTTCACTTGGGCGTAAGCCAGTTTCAGTTAGGAGTAGGAAGTATGCCTTAGCCTCAAGGCTTGGTAGCTTACTGAAGTAGGGAAGGAGAGGAGGAGGCGGCGGTGTTTTTTTGTTACCAGAATCGTTTTTTGGGGGGGGCCGCGCCTCTCGCGACTTGGTACTCCTCCTTTGCTAGGTTGATTATCTTCGATCGCCAGTCTTGGAAGAACGCGTCTCCCTTCCCGGCGTCGTACTTTATGGCTATGTCCTTCCCCCCCTATCCGTCCTGTCCGAGACGAAGGGGGAGTAGGGGAGGACTATGAACTTGCTCACCGGCCCCCCCTTCCCCCCCTTTAGGAAGCTGACCGTGTTGTCGTTGGGGAAGGACTGGTTCACCACCGCGTAGACCGCGAGCTGGGGCTGCCCATCCCTCGCCCTCTGCGCGTTGACTATGGAGATGAGGTCGAGGACCTCCGCGGCCTCATCCACGTGCGTGTTGCCTGCCTTCACGAAGACGTTCACCACGGAGGCGAGCCGCAGGAACGCCCACTTCACGGCGGAGTCCACGGGGGACGGGAGGTCCACGAGCACCACGGAGGCGCCGTATGGCTTGAGCTTGGAGACTATGAGCTCCTGGGCATTGCTTAGGACGAAGGAGCCCACCCTGTCCGGGTCGCCCCCCCTGGCCGCGGAGTGCAGCTCCCCCCCAATCATCCAGCTCAGCTGGTCGGGCTGAGGCTCCCGTTCGAGATCATCCTGAGGTTATAGATCTGGTGCACGTAGATCGAGGCCTCCCTGCCCGTCACCCTGCCCATCAGGAAGTCCCAGAACCCGGGCTGCTTGGGGTCGAGCCCGAATAGCTTCGACACTGTGCTGTTCGTGCCGTACGCCACGTCCACCAACCCAATCGGCTCCAGCTGAGCCCCCCCGGGGCCGCCCAACACGTACGCCAGGTTAGCGGTCACGGTGCTGATGCCCACCCCCCCGCCCTTGGTGCCGCCCATGTTGACTATCATGGAGACATCGAAGGGAACCCTCATCGAGAAAAGAAAATAAAGAAACACTAATAAGAACCCCCCCACGCGCTCGAATCGCATGCGGAAAAAATACTAGGCTAAGAATAGCGAGGGAACGGGGCTGACCTCCTCCCCCCGCCCTCGGGGTCTCCGCCATTGCTTGCCACGTGGCGCCTCATTATCTCGTGCCTTAGCCTTACCTCGCAGCCTACTTTCTCAGCCACAGCGATCCATTATCGTTTTCCCCCCCTCCCTTTCCTCCTTCCCCTACTCACCCCCCCCGCGTGCCTAGGTGGTCTTCGCC
>BBBF01000039.1 GCA_001315925.1 Thermocladium modestius JCM 10088
GGGGTTCAAGCGACAGATGCGTTGGAGTCCCTTGGATTATCGGTGCCGGAGCTCCCGGAGGCGCAGAGGGAGAGGCTGCGGAAGATGCTTCCCCCGCTGGCGGCGGTGGGTAACCCCCATCGACTTGACGGGTAGCGCGACGGATGAGATGTATAGGTCCGTCATCGATGAGGTGATTCCAACGGATTCCGTGGACATGGCGATGATAATAGCGCTGATGCAGTTGCCTAGCCTCACGGTTAACCTGGCCAATTACATAATAGACGCGAGGCGGTATGGGAAGCCCATGGTGGTGGTGTCGTTCGGCGGGAACGAGTTCATGGCTAAGTTCAACGATGCGTTGGACGAGGGGGGGGAGTGCCTGTTTACGCAACCCCCGGATAGAGCGGCCAAGGCCCTGTGGGCGCTGGCGGAGCACGCCGGGAGGGTGGGTGAGCGCCGTGAGTGACGTCTCAGCAATAATAGGCAGGGCCTGCGGGGGGGAGGGCAGGTCGAAGCTGTTGGAGCACGAGGCCCTGGACCTACTGGAGGCGGGCGGAATACCAAATCCACCGCATGCGTTGGCGACGACGGAGGAGGAGGCCGTCAGGGCAGCGGAGAGGGTGGGTTACCCGGTGGTTCTCAAGGTTGTCTCCCCCCCGACATAGTTCACAAAAGCGATGTGGGCGGCGTAATTCTAGGCCTGAAGAGCCCCCGAGGCCGTCGAGAAGGGGTTCCGGGAACTCATGGGCAGCGTCAAGGCCAGGCGCCGTATGCGAGGGTGGTGGGGGGGGCATTGGTTCAATGGATGGTCCCCCCCCAAGGCCTTGAAACCATAATAGGCGCCACGAGGATGAAATGTTCGGCGGAGTCGTGGCGTTCGGCTTGGGCGGCGTGTTCACGGAGGTCCTCCGAGACGTCTCCCTAAGGGTGGCGCCGCTCGAGGAGGGGGGGGATGCGAGGGCCATGATAGGGGAGACCCGGGCCTCAACGCTGCTCAACGGCTTCCGCGGAATGAGTAAGAGGGACGTGAATGCATTGGTTTCGATTCTGATCAAGTTCTCCAAGCTGATAGCGAGCGAGGAGGAGATAGCGGAGGCGGACCTCAACCCAGTGATAGTGCTTGAGGAGGGGGGGAGGGGGGGGCCTACGCCGCCGATGCCAGGTTCATATTGAAGTGTCGATGATGCTAAGGCTAGCCGTGCTGGACCTGGATGGAACCCTAACCAACACTGCCGTGCTTCACTTAAGGGCATGGAGGAGCGCGCTGGCAGACCTGGGCCTTCCCGAGGAGGGCGTCAGCGTTGAGAGACTGCTGGGGGGAGGCGGGCCATAGATATAGCCACCGCCCTGGTTGGATCGGGGCCGCTGGCTTGGAGGCTGGTGAGGCTGAAGACAATGTATTACATGGAGGAGCTAAGCATGGGGTTAAGGCCCTTCCCATGCGCGGAGGCGCTGTTGGCCGAGTCGCGCGGCATGGGGGGGATGCGGGTGGCCGTGGTCACCTCCTCCAGTAGGTCATCCGCCGCTGCGGTGCTGAGGGCCACTGGATTAATGGAGTTCGTGGACCTGCTGGTCGCCGGCGACGACGTGGATAGGGGGGGAAAGCCCGATCCAGCCCCATCCTCTTGGCGATGAGGGCCTTGGGGGGGCGGAGCCATGGGAGGCATATGGACTGGGGGGGGACACCGTGTACGACGTGGCGGCATACAGGGCGGCGGGGGGGCTCAGCTTGATAATGTCCCTAAACCCAATAGAGGGAGCCATCCACGTAAAGGACCTGTGCGAGGCCCTACAAGTCGTGAGGAGCACTCAGCCTCAGCATAGTTAGTTAGCGATGATGGGCGATCCGTCCAAGGCCTCCCTGGCCAGGAGGTACCCGGCGTGGCTGAATATGTGGGGGGGTAATTGCCGCGCGCTCGCAGGAATCCACGTCCAAGTGCTCGCCGAGCAGGCCAACCGTTGATGAGCACCTCTCTATCCTCCCAAGTATCGCCTCCGCCTCAGCCCGCCTCCCCCCCAGCATCGAGTAAACCATGGCCAGCCACTCGCTTGTTAGGAGGAATGGGTGTCGAGCCGAGCCCAGGAAGTCCTTGGAGTACCTAAGCACCAGTCCATTCCTGATCAACTCCCTCTCTATGGCGTTAAGCGTGGCGGCGAACCTCTCGTCGCGTGGATCCACGAAGCCATATAGGGGAAGCACCAGCAGGCCGAGTCGACCTCGCTTGATCCGAAGTACTTAGTGAACATCCTTGGTTGATTGGCGAGCACGTACTGCCTCACCTCGCCCGCCCTGCCCCCCCTCCACTCATCCCCCCCCTCCTCCCTGAACCCAACGCCGGAGGCCAGCTTGGCGGCCCTATCCAGCGCCACCCACATCATTACCTTGGAGTGCGTGTAGTGCCGAGCCTCCCCCCTCTCTCCTCCCACATGCCAGCATCGGGCAGCGCGTATGACTTTGAGCACCACTCAGCCGTGGCCTCCACCACCCACCAGTAATTCCGTATATACACGTCATCCCCCCCGGTCAGCGAGTAGTAGGTGTGGAGGGCATCCATGAACCACCCCCCCTCCACGTCCAGTTGAAGCTGCGTGGACGCGGCGTTGCCGACCCTAACCGGCCTGCTCCCCCCCCGTACCCCGCCAGCCAAGGCAGTTCCTCCTCGTCGCCGGGCGGGGGGGAGCCGTCCACCCCGTAGAAGGGGGGGTGATCGAAGGGCTTGGCCGTGGGCTCCACCACGCTGAGCAGGAAATTCATGGCGCCCCTCCCATCCACCAAGTACCCCTCCTGCATCAACGCCTTGGCGGCCAGGGAGGAGTCCCTCACCCATATGAACCTGTAATCCCAATTACGCGACTCCCCCCCCACTATCTCTGGGAGGGAAGTGGTGGGAGAGGCCGCTATTCCCCCCCCGTGGATCTGTGGATCATGGAGAGCAGCAAAACTATGGAGGAGGAGCGAAGGCCGGCGCCGCCCTTCACCTCCTTGACCCTCCAGAACTCCAGCACCTTATCGAGCGCCTCGCCCAGCATGGAGTAGACTATGCTCTTCCCCCCCCGCCCAGAATGCTGTTCCCCCCCACGCTCCTCGCGTAATGCCCGATAAACTTAGCCGGCCCCCCCCTGCACCTCCACGCATTCCCACCGAGGGGGAGCAGTTACCCTCCAGCACTATGAACTCCATCAATTCCTTGTTCAAGGGATTCACGAACTGCGCGCCATTCTTGGAGTCCAACCTATATGGCTTGACCAAGCCGTACCTCATCGCTGGATCGAAAACGGTCTCGTAGGCCAAGCCGCTGGGCGCCTCCACGATCCTCATTATGGCGGGCATGCCGATGGGCATGAAGTCAAGAACCCTGACCTCCCCCCCTCCCCCCCAGCCCTCACCCTGGTCTCCAACACGTTGGTGCCGGCCACGTACCTCGTCGACACCACTTCGCCATCAAAGGCAATGCCCCCCCAATGCCCTCCCCCCCTCTCCTCATCCAATAACCTGGCGAAGACTGAGGGGGGAGTCAAGGCGAGGAGCGGGGGGGAACCAAACCACGTCCAGATCCGCTATCAATGCGCTGGTCATCATGTTGCTGATCAACGCCGTCCTAGACAATTTTATGGACACTCGCCCCCCCTGATATTAACGTTCCTTTTAAGCGTGATGGGCTCGAGGCATCTCCGGCAACCACGGCGCCCACGCCATCGATGCCCGCGTTCCGGGCCAGCGGAGATGGATTGCTGGTATTGCTTGTTACATCTCAGCGAAGGTCAGTCACCATCACTGGTCAGTCCCTGGGTAGTCATCACTCGGGGAACTCTCGCCCCCCCGGTTTATAAACGGTGCCCAAAGCCCATCCCTTTGGGAGTGATGAGGATTTGACGGGCCCGGTGGGATTTGAACCCACGGCCTACGGGTGTCTTCCCCCCCATAGGTTAAAAGCCTCGGCCTCCATGCCAGGACCGCCGCTCTACCATGCTGAGCTACGGGCCCTCGATGGGTTCTCCTTACATTGATTTTTAAGGTTTACTGGCTGGGCCCCCCACCATTAAAGCCGGGGCCCGCAAACGTTTTTAACGCCTTTTCATCAATTCCCAAATGTACCTGGGAACAGCCATCGTCCACGACGCGCCGTACGCGGCCGCCCTGCTTGCCTGGGTATCGTTCGTCACCTTTTACTTGGCCAAGAAGGCGTACTGGGCAGCCGTGAGGAGGGGGATACCCAGAGCGATCGGGCACCTACTTCGGACGCAAGGTCATTCACATCCTGGGCGGGGGAGTAGTTGCCTTCCTCCTACCGTTCCTATTCGAGGAACCCGTGCTGCCCCTCGTAATGGCCGTGTTGCTGACGATCGCAGTATACGTGCCGCACGTCACGGGAAAGCTCTACTATTGGTTCCAGGACCCGGAGAACATGTACGAGGTACACTTCACGCTCGCATGGGGGGGAGCCGTCGCCTTCCTGCTCTGGTTCCTCGATCACTCGTATTGGCTGGCCGCCGTCCCACTGCTCTACATGTCGTGGGGGGGCGATGGCGTGACCGGGATAGTCAGGAACCTCAGGTACAGGAGGAGAGTGAAGGGGGGGTGGGAGGGCTCCCTCGCAATGTTGGCCGTGAGCATTCCCATAGGGGGGGCGGCGCTGGGCTACGTGGGAATAACATCAGCCATACTGGCAACACTATCCGAGAAGCAGCCATTCATCGACGACAACATAACCATCCCCCTCACAGCCGTGGCAGTGCTGGTGCTGGGCCACTTCATTGCGCCGAGCTTAATGATGAATCTATACTAATGCCGCATTAAAGGAACGGCGGCCCCCCCATTCTAGAGGAAGTTTAAAACATGCAATCAATGCATGAAGCATCGAATTAACTCCATCGCATAGCAATGCATTCAAGCATGGCAATTCTAGGGAAAAGCAATAAACGAAGGCACTCCAACGAATCGAAGATTGGACAAATCCATCATAAACCATCATTTTCATTTTTCATGAGCGAATTCGCGTGAAGATGCAGAAAGAGGGAAAGAAACGGAAGGAAGGAAGAAAGAAAGGAAGGGGGGGGATGGACAATATTCATGGAGTTATTAATGGATTTGATGGTTGTGTGGGCACAGAAAAGTTTATATTGTGTCTCCGGTTAAATTTAACCGGAGAAAATATGGTTGACGTTTGCCCCCCCGCTGCGGTGAAGTTGGGTATAGAGAAGTGAAGACAATCCACGGAAGGGATTATGTTTACTACGAGCATTGGGGGCGAGAAGCGGAGGTGGTGCTACGTGGGCCCGGTTGGGGGGTACCGGCACGCCCAGGGAGTGGCGGCCTCGGTGTACGGCGTTGATTTATCGCTGACCAACGTGGATGATTTGAATCCATTGAAGATAGCCATAAACGCGCTCCTGATGTTGGAGGCTAGGCTGGATAGGGATGAGGGCAGGGGGGGTGGGCGTTCGTTGTTGGATGGATTTGATGAGCTTGAGATGATGGTGAGGGAGTTGAGGAAGACCCGCGTTGGGCATCGCTAAATGGATTAGTGCGGCATAGCGTTAATTCCATTTGAAGTTCGGGAACGGATAATTCGTTAACCGCCATGTTGGGGGGGAGTGGATAGGAAAAAAGAGGGGGGGAGGCGTGGGTCGTGAATTGAGTTAGATCCATCCTCTCGACAGCATTGCGTCCCTAACCCTCTCCACGGCCGTTATGACGGCCGCATCCCTCATGGTTGCCTTTGCTCCCAGCTCCGAGTGCTTATTGATCACTCTCTTGAAGTTGCCGACCAGTATTGCCTCAAGCCTTCTCCTGGTCTCCTCCTCGTCCCATATGAACCACTGCAGGTTCTCCACCCATTCCAGGTAGCTCATTATTACCCCCCCGCCCGCGTTTGCCAGTATGTCGGGCACTATGATCACGCCCCCCCTACCCGTCAGCGTCTCCTCCGCTCTGGGAGTGGTCGGCCCGTTTGCCCCCTCCACTATCAGCTTCGCCTTCACGTTCGCCGCGTTGCTCTCCGTTATTGTATCCTAGATCGCGCTGGGCATTAGTACGTCAGCATCCACCGTAAGCGCGTCCTGGGGGGGAGCTAGCCTCCGCGCTCCCTCGTACGATACTACCTTGCCTGTCTCATTCTTTGCCTTGATTGCCTTAGCCACGCTTAACCCGTTGGGGGGGTCATATATTGTTCCCGAGGTGTCGGCCACCGCCACCACCTTCGCCCCGAATTTATCGGCCCAGTACGCGGCCCACTGCCCTGTGTTTCCGAAGCCGTGTATTGAGACTCGAACGCCGGTTAAGTCCCCCCTTGAACAGTTCCCGCCATGTCTCCCTCGCCATAACGGCGACGCCGAAGCCCGTGGCGTACTCCCTCACTGGGTTTCCCCCCCAGAGCTGGACCGGCTTCGCCGTGAACGTGGCGGGCGCGTTCCTCCCAACCATCTTGCTGTACTCATCAACCATCCAAGCCATTATCTGGGGATTGTCCCTACGTCCGGCGCGGGGACGTCGATCTCCGGCCCTATCACGTTGGCCAAGGCCCTCGCGTATCCCCCCCTGGATAATTCCTCCAGCGCCTGCCTATTCAGCGACTTGGGGGGGTCTACCCTGACCGCTCCCTTAGCCCCCCCTCCATACGGGATCCCCGCCAGGCTGTTCTTGAGCGTCATCAAGGTGGCCAGCGCCATGTCGTCCTCAAGAGTCACCTCGGGGGGGTGGAACCTTATCCCGCCCTTAAACGGCCCCAGCGCGTTATTATGCTGAACCCTGTAGCCCTCGAAGAACGAGATTGACCCGTTCACCTTGACGGGTATGGATACTACGGTTATTCTCTGGGGGGGCTTCGATAGGTAATCGAATAATTGCTTCTCCAGCCTCCCCCCATTTCTATCGCCTTCCTGAGTATGAGGATCGTGTCCTGCAGGAACTCGGATTGGAGAGTGGTTGCCATATTATTTCGCATTTAATTAAGTAATATGTACTAATAAATTTTACTCTATATGAATAAAAATACCACTTTTCAATAATTACTTTTTAGTAATAAGGCGCTCAAATCTATTTCCATGAATTGAGCAATCGCCGCTCAACGGCCCGCTAGGCTTGGTCGGTGGTAATCGCGGGAAGCTAGTGGGTCCAGGTCGATTCCGCGGGTCCCCCCCATCTCTGTAGGGTGGTTCTCCGTATTGCTCCCATTCGCGTCATCATTTGCATAGGAAATGGTAACCGCTTGATTCACTGCCGATCCCGGACGAGAAACGGCGGCTTTCCCATTCATGCGGGTCATGCATATATACCGGGCTCGGCGTGAACCCGAGTGGAGTGCCCCCCCTTCCCCCCCGTGCTCCCGGGAAGCGATGCAGAGAGGCGGTTATTATCCATGTTATTGACGGAGTTGGACTACCATGACTTAATGTACGTGCTACAGCCCGTTCACGTCGTGGTTCCGGAGTACGAGGTGGCAAGCGTGGTGGAGGGCTCCAATGAGGTCGAGGCAGGCCCGCTTCCCCCCATCTCCCTTCTACGAGGGCAGGACGAGCAACTACGTGGTGGCGGACATGCCGCGCGACCCGCTCGAGTTGAAGGGGACTTACCGAAGCGCGGTCGAGGCGGGCGCCGAGCTGTTGGTGTTGAGGGGGGGACCCGGCTTCGGCTTCATACCGCAGGGGGGGCCCGGTTTATCCCTTCAAAGCAATGACTACCCCCCAATACCCGCCGTCGTGGTGGATGGGGGGGAGGTGAAGGCCGGGTCGCCCATCGAGGTCCACCTGCGGGGGGGCAGGGTGAGGGAGGGGGGGCTAGCCTATAACCTGGTGGTGGATAGGCAGGGCGACAGCGATGAAACGGTGGTGTTCCTCACCCACGTGGATTCGTGGCCGCGGACCGCCGATGCTTGCCCGGCGGTGAACGTAATGACAAGGCTGGTGAGATTCGTGGCGTCCAGGAACCCGCGGAAGAGCTTCAGATTCGTCTTCGCCACGGCCCGGCACTTCGGCGATCCCGCGCTCCCGGGAATGCATTGGGGGGGGTAGGGCATAGGCATTACTTCTCCAGGTTCGATGACGCCGTCTTGGCGATCGACTTCGAGGCGGCGACCACGCTCAGCATGGTGGCGTCGGAGGAGGCGCACGGGTTGCTGGGCATCGGGCCCGGTTTCTCTCCCTTCGCGGCATCGGTGCATCCTGACATGATGGGCATACCCACTATACATTTGGAGGGGGGGGTTGGACATGATGGGCGCGCTGGAGTCCATAGTGGAGTCCGTGGACTCCATGGATCGCGTGGCGGATAGGTTGGCCGAGAGGTACGCCGCCGCCATCTCCCCCCCTCGCTCTCCAGGTTTGGGGGGGCCGGCAACCTAATCAATAAGATAGATGGAAGCAACCTGGCGAGCGTTAGGCGATTGATGACCAGGTACCTAGTGGTGAACGAGAGGAAGATCGTTCGCCCCCCTCTCCATATTGGATTTCCTATCCACGGCGAGGGGGGGAGCGGAGGTGATTGAGGTGGGGGGGTCCGGGTTTAGATTGATGGGGGGAGGCAAAGCCCCCGGCTCGCTGGGCAGGGCATTGATAAATGACCTAACGCAGGAGCTGCGCTACATCTTGATGCGGGGGGGGAGTGATGGTTTGGCCGGGCGTGCGTTTCACGTGGACTCAAAAAAAGTTTATATGCATGGATCATTTCAATTAATGCATGGGCATGCCGAGGCCAAGCGACGGGGGGGGCGCGCTGTTGATGATGATCCTCCTCATAATTCTATTCATGGTCGCCGCGTTCGTCGTGGAGTACGTGTCCAACCCGCGGTTCTCCAACGCCGTCGAGACGACGATTACCGACGCCTACTACGCATGGCTGAGGATAGACCTGGGCGTTGCGAAGCCGGCGCGGCTGGAGCCGCCCGCTCAACAGCCACTAATGTTCTCAACGGCCTACGTCGTAGGGCCAAGCTCCTTCGCCGCCTCCCTGGCCGCCTCCGCTCCCCCGGAGCTCCATAAGGAGCGTGGGGGGGCTGGGCCAAGCTCCCCCGCCTCCCCCAACGGCTCCGTCTTAATCATTGACTGGGACTACGTCAATCAATCCCTTCAAGTGGGCCCGCGGCGCTTGGCGGATATGCTGGAGGAGCCCATGGAGAGGGGGGGAGACTTCATCATGCTGTACACCGCCGACCCCCCAGATTGGTTTCCCTCCTGGAGGACGTGATAGCAGTGGCATGGGGGGGGATGCGCACCGGAGCGATGTGATCGGGTATCCCGTGATGTACATAAATGGCTCGGCTTACGTGGTGGGCTTCGGCGGTGGGAATTTCTTGGTAATAAGCCCAGTCCAGATCCGCGATTACTACACCGACACCATTAATGGATTGCTCGGCGAGTGGGCGGGGGGGCAAGCCAGGGTTAACCCCCCCGGCATCTTAACTCTAAACTTAATCAATGATCCCTCATATACGGATGAGGACCCATGCTCTATAACCCAAGGATATCTCAGCAGCAATAATTGGTTATTCTCCACCGGAGAGCAAGTTTCAGTTTCACCGACTAAGGACGTATATATATTGGACTACTGCGTGTTGGGCGCTGTTTATCATCCTGGCGAGGGCGATACGATAGCCGTGAATTATATTGGATTCAATAATATCGAGATTAATAATAGTAATCCTTATGGCAATGTAGGTGAGTTTCGGCGTTATGACGTGGGGGGGATCAACATGACCACGGCCTTAAGCATTGATAGTAAAAACGGTTATAATTCATATATGACTTGGTCAGGCGCGCCAAGCGCGGCGGAGCCAGGCAACACGGCCTGCTCGTGGTTCAGCTACTCCGACTTGGAACTAGTGATATCGCTCGCCCAGGGAGCATTGGAATATCTATTCGAGGCAGCGACGGCTGCCGATCCATCCCAGCCAATAGCATCGCTAACATCATCCCAAACAATCACGGGGCCTGGATCAGGCGCCACCTCCAACTTGGTTTGGTCCATAGGCGTGGAAAATCCCAACCTATTCTGCTCGCCGGAGTCGACGAGGACCGGCGGCATTTACCCGGTGGGATTCGGCTTGACTGATTTCCAGGGCGCTTGGCAGATAAATCCGAGCATTACGAATACCGCGGCGTCCCCCCCCGTATTCTTCGGCGGCGGGACAATATGCTACCCCCCCATTACTGATGGCTACGTCGAGGAGGCGTTCGGCGGCAGTGCCTACTTCGTGCTTCAATACGATCCAGGCGGGTCGCCTCAGATAGGCTTGATTAGCGCTCAATACCCGACCCCCCCATATACGCCGTAGACTTCCCATCCCCCCCCGATTGTCCGAGCTGAGCCGGCGTTGTGGCCTCACCACTCCAGCCCCCCCATCAAACCTACGAATCCCTTATCGTAGTAATGCTTTACCTCCTTCATCTCGGTGACCAGGTCCGCCCTCTCCACCAGCTCCTCAGGCGCTCCCCCCCTCCCCCCCCGTCACCACTACATTGGTTTCGCTGGGCACCTCCGTTATGGCGCTCAGCAGCTCATCGACGCCGAGGAGGCCGTTCTTTATGGAGTTATTCGCCTCGTCCAGCACCAATAGGAATGGCCTCACCTCAACGCTTCTCTGCACCGCCCTCCGAAGCACGGCGCGTGGGTTCCTCAGCACCAGGGGGGGATCCATGAAGTACTCCTCAACTAAGTCGCCCAGCCTGGCCGCCAATGCCTCCCGCTCGCCCACGGTGTTGGATCTGTAGTAGGGGGTCTTCATTAGGTGGGCGACTATGGATTTAAGCCCGTGCCCGCTCGCCCTGAGCACTAAGCCCAGCGCGGCCGTCGTCTTGCCTTTTCCATTGCCCGTATACACCAGCAGCAAGCCCATGCCACAGCTTCGCCAGGGCCATGAAAAGCTTTTCGTCACTCCTGTAATGCATTGAACACGGCCCTCAGCTTGGCGTACTCGTCCTCCAACCCGTACCTCAGTGACCTAGCCATTAGCTTGGCTATCCTATCCCTCAGCTTCTTGGCGTACTCGTTTCCCCTCAATTGCACGGTGCCTCGCCTCACCTTGGCCAGGAACTCCTCCGCTTCCCTGACCGCCTCCTCCGCCTCCATGGATATGACCAACGCCTCGCCCCTGGTCTCCTCCTTCTTGTTAACGTTTATGTTGAGGAATATGGGAGCGTGGAGCACCTTGGGATCCGGCCTCGCGGGCTCGTATTTTCCTATGAGGAAGCCCGCTATTATGTACCTGACTAGCTCGGAGACACCGTTCAATCCCTCCTTCTCCGCAATCTCTGCCAGCATCTCCTTGACCTGCCTATGAACCCTCACGGATACTATTGATCCATCCCTGTCCGGCGCCGCGAATAGTATGTCGTAGCTCGGCGCGTTGCTTTCCTGCTTGGCTGCTACAGCGCTCATCGGGTCAAGCAGGGCCCATGTTTAAATTACAATATTAGATAAATTAACTCCGTGATATCCAAGTGATATCGTCGCCCCCCCACGGCTTGAGGGAATCTTTATATTTGCTCCTCGGGGCCTCTTTTCGTTGATTTAGGATGGCCTCAGAGGAAGCCAGTCAGCTGGAGGAGTGGCAGCCTAGGACTCAGCTCGGGAGGATGGTAAAGGAGGGAAAAATACGCAGCATAGATGATATATTCAGCATGAATATGCCAATAAAGGAGCCGGAGATAGTCGACGCGCTGCTTCCTGGATTGAAGTACGAGGTGCTCGACATAAAGGTGGTCCAGAGGCAGACGGATGCGGGAGAGGTCAGCCAGTTCCAGGCAGTGGTCGCCGTGGGCAACGAGGACGGCTACGTGGGCATAGGGATAGGCAAGGCCAGGCAGGTGAGCCAGGCCATAGACAAGGCGGTTAGGAACGCAAAGATAAGGATAACCCCCCCGGTGAGGAGGGGCTGCGGCTCGTGGCATTGCTCCTGCGATGAACCCCCCCACAGCGTGCCGTTCCAGGTTAACGGTAAGTCGGGCAGCGTAGAGGTAAGCCTAATCCCCCCCGCGCCGAAGGGCGTTGGATTGGTTGCGGGCGACACTGCCAAGAAGATACTATCCCTGGCGGGCATCAGGGATATATGGTTGGACGCTAGGGGGGGTAGGACCAGGACCACAATTAATTTCGCCAAGGCTGTGTGGAACGCCTTGAGGGATACCTACGGGTTCAGGATATAGGTGGTGATGAATGGAGCAGAAACAAACAAGCTCTACGGGAATGATTGCCGTGATCAGATTAAAGGGGGGGAGGTGGACGTCCCCAGCGATGTGGAGCACGCGCTTCAATTGTTGGGGGGGCTCAGGAGCCGCCACTCATGCGTGGTTCTACGGGACTCCCCCCCGTCGCTTAGGGGGGGACCTTGTCGGTAGTTAAGGATTGGATTGCTTGGGGGGGAGATAGACGGCGAGACCCTGCTTCTCCTCCTGAGGGGGGGCAGGGGGGAGGCTGAGCGGGGGGGAGGCCGTTGACTGATGATGCGGTCAAGGCGAGCGGTTGGAACAGCTTGGAGGAGTTCGTCAATGATTTAATGCAGGGGAAGGCGTCCCTCAAGTGCGGGGGGGGAAGGGGGGTAGGTGCTTGAAGGGCTTAAAGCCGTTCTTCAGGTTGCACCCGCCCAAGGGTGGATTGAAGGGAATTAAGGCAAGTTACGGCAACGGCGGGGGGGACTTGGGATACAGGGGGGGAAGCGGCATAAACGAGCTGCTGCGGAGGATGATTTGATCTCTCTTTCAATTATTTTTCCATTGAAAAATTTAAAAAGGCACGTCGGGATTGGTGGTGAAATGACCAGGAGATTCACCAAGAAGACCAGGAAGCTCAGGGGGGGTTGGAGGACCACTCGTGGGGGGGGTAGGGTGGGGGGGCAGCACAGGAGGAACAACAGCGGGGGGGGAAGCGAGAGGGTTGGCCTGCTGAAGCACAAGAAGAGCCTTCTAATGGAGCTGGCGGAGAAAAACAATGGATGGCCATTGATAGGCAAGCACGGCTTCGTCCAGCCACCCCCCCCTCAGGTCCAGGCTCAAGTCGATAAACGTGGGGGGAGACTGGGCGAGGTGGTTAGGGAATTGGCCGCGCAGGGAAAGGCCGTCCAGGAGTCGGGCAAGTACGTGGTGGACCTAGCCGCCCTGGGCTACGATAAGCTCCTCGGCGGGGGGGATCAATCAATGAACCCATAATGGTTAGGGCGGCCGCGGCCTCCGCGTCGGCGATTGAGAAGATACGGAAGGCTGGCGGCGAGGTAGTGATACAGCGCGGCCTGCTTCATTGATGCCCCCCCCAATTCCCTTCCTCATCCTGATCACGTCGCAGTAAATTTAATAATGGGCAGGTCCATGGTTTAAGCGATGAGCGGTAGGTTCATTGACAGGGTGGAGCCGTTGCTGCGGCTTGTGCCCACTGTACCTAAGCCCAAGGTAGCTCTATCCATGTCCAGCCGGCTCCTCTGGACCTTCCTAGCATTGACCGCATACATGGTGCTCTCCATAACCCCCCCGCTTTACGGCGTCAATGTCGCCCAAGCCGCGCCTCTATTCAATCCATTGATAGCCGTCATATTCGCCTCCCAGTCGGGCACCATGGCTGAGCTGGGCATTGCCCATAATAATAGCCGGGATAATAATGGAGCTGCTTGCCTTCTCCGACATAATGAATATAGACATGGAGGATCCCAACGATCAGATGAGGTTCAACGCCTTCACCAAGCTGGTGGCCGTGATAATAGCCTTCGGCGAGGGCGCCATAATGATAGCGGCGGGCCAGTTGGGAGTCATAACTCCCAGCCTAGCTTCATTGTGTGGCTACAGCTGGTCTTCGGTGCCGTGATAGTGATCCTGCTGGACGACATGGTGTCGAAGGCTGGGGCATTGGGAGCGGCATAAGCCTCTTCATATTGATCAGCATAATAAGGACGGTGTTCTGGGACACCTTCTCCCCCATAATACCGCCGGGCCAAGTCCTCCCCCTCGCGTCGTTCCAGCCATAGCGGTCGGCTCCTACGTGGCTGCTGTGGATCACACGCTTGCCGCGCTCTCATCAATAATATACAGAATAGGCTACCCCAGCTTGGTGGGGGGGCTGGTGGCTACCCTGGTCCTGGGCGGGCTCGTCCTATACGTTGAGTTAATGGAGGTCTCCATCCCAATGGTGCTGACCCAGTACGGGGGGGGCTATAAGATATCATATCCATTCAAGGTCATGTACGTGTCCGTCCTCCCCCCCATAATATTCACGGCGTACACCGTGGCCTTGATATACAATGGCCTCTACTTCCTGGCAACCACGTACAACGCGCACGCGTCCAACGCGTTGCTGAACGCCATAGCGTGCGTCCACCAGATAAGCCTGAACGGCCAGTTAACCACGGCGCCCTGCACCTCGTCCCTGCTCTACTTCCTGCAATCAACCCCCCCGCTGCAATTGACGCCTCAATTCGTGGTGGTCCACATAGTCCTCTACGCGCTCCTATCGGTTGTTTATGCGTACCTATGGGTTAACCTGGCCGGCATGGGGCCGGAGGACCAGGCGAAGACGATAGCGGAGAGCGGGTGGCACATACCGGGCTTCAGGTCCAGCACTAGGGTAATAGCGAGGTACCTCGAGAGGTACATAAACGCGCTAACGCTGACCAGCGGATTGATAGCGGGCGTCGTGGCGGCGCTGGGCGACGTAATGGGCGTGTTTGGGACCGGGATTGGATTGATACTGTTGGTTGAGATAGTGATTCAGTACTACTCGCTGGCAATGCAGGAGCAGCTATTCGAGATGTACCCCCCCATGCTGAAGAGATTCGCCGGGAAGCTTTGACGACACGACGAACGCCATGCCGTTTATGTACACCTCCCTTATTAATCCCCCCCTCTTCACCAATTCCTCATATCTATCCCTCCAATCCGGTCCAGCCGACTTCAATTCCTCCTCGAACGACGGCTTGGGGACGGGCTCCTCCGGGAGCCTCACGCTGGGCAACGCGCTGCCCTCAGGACTGGGCTCCTGGGCCTGCAATGGCTTGAGCCTCAGGTAATACTCATCCTCGGCCACGTCGTAGAAGACATCCACGTCCCCCCCGCTGCTCGCAATCTCCATGAAGTCCCCCTCATCCAGCCTCCTGTTCAAGGCCCTGGAGAGCTCAAGCCCGCTCGTCCACCTATCCCTGGATATAATTGATAGGACCAATCCATTCATCGATGCCTAACTCGTCGGCTCGCTTTTTAACTGGATTGATTAAAATAGGACCAATGGGGGGGAACCATCAATCGCCCCCCCCTCTCCAGGTTTCTCTCGATGGTCCATCTAATTATGTTCATCACTTCCTGCCGCCTCGCGTTTGTCCTATAGTTCCTTATAGTTATGGAGGTTATGTACCCATCCCCCCCGCCCTTCTCCACCTGGTAATCAAATGCATCCCCCCCTCGCTCAGTTTCCTCTCCTGTATCAACTCATCATCGCCCTTCTTATACTCCTCTAACTTCCTCAGTAAGAATTTGGTGGGCTTGGATTCCGGGTCCAAGGGCCTCAATGGCCTCACGGTGATCA
>BBBF01000040.1 GCA_001315925.1 Thermocladium modestius JCM 10088
CCCCCCCCATGGATGGAGAGAAGTAGAGGTAGGTCCTCTGCATTGCCCTCCTGGGGTTGAAGCTGGGCGGTACCCTAGCCGCTCCCCCCCATACCCTGACTTGCCGGGGCAATTTTGAATTTATCAACCCGGTTTTCAACTCATCGTTCAAGTTCACCGCCACCACGTTCATCAACGCGGAGACCCCCCCCGGGATCCGTGCGGGACGCCTTATCTAGTCTCACCGGCGAGCCATTCAGCTAGAGAGAACCCTTGTAATCACGTGCTCCACGCTTCCCCCCCTGCCTCCCGAGAATCCGTTGAACGCGGATCCATCATACATAACCAAGTAAGCCATCCTGACGACCATCGATACCCAATAGCTGGAAGCCATTTAGCTCTATCCTCGCTTGGAGCATGTGGAAGAAAGTCTCCTCCCTCAACTAAGAAAGACCAACCCCCGGGGGGGGAGTCTCAATATCCCCCGCTTGGGAACTCTTGGTGACTTGCCATGGGGGGGTTCAGCGTATCTCAACCATTATCCAGGCGGGATGCTATTCTCATCCATGAGGACCCAGGAGGAGCGGGCAGCGGAAACGTGAGGGTATTGCCTGCATGGAAGTGATTAACGAGGGATCCGCTGGGCGATCTCTTCTCTCACCGCGGATGATAGTGAATCATATGAATTGGAAAATATCATGGATTTGAAGAAAAATCCATTATTTTTAGCTCAATAATCGATGTATTTTTACTACATTCAATTAATAGTCATTAATTTATCCTCCCCCCCAAGTATATGATGGCGGAGGCGCTGATGTAGTGGAGGTGGTGGTAGATGTAGTGGAGGTGGTCTGAGACATTGTAGTGGAGGTACTCGGCGGCATTAATTGCTCCAGGCTCAGCACCCATGGAACGGGCTTCAGGAACGTTAGATTTACGATCAATCCCTTGCCCGTTATTATGGGATCCCTGAATAGGTAGGTATATGCGCCGTTCTTCTCTCCCCAGGTCCACATTGATGAGTTGACCGACGGCGCCTCTATTACGGTTATGAAGGGCTGGGTCGCAGTGTCGCTGAACGTTACCTGCCGTCCACGGCGTAGGCAAAAACAAGCGCAGGCAATTGGCCTGGGGGGGCTGGAGCCGTTACGCTGCTGGGGGGAGTAGAATATTACAGAGAAGTTATAGTACTTCAGAGTGGAGCTCTGCGTATTTATGTAAGTTCCCGGCTGTATCACAGCTATTATATTACCTGCCTGAATCACCCCGCCATCAGTCCCATTCACGGCGAAGGAGTAGGCGGATATGGGCGTCAACCCGAATGCACTGGAGATCGGCACTTGAACGGCGACCGGGGGGGCCTCGCCCAGCGGTGTCTGGGACGACTCGAACACCCAAATCACCGGCTTGAAGAACTTATCATTCACAATCACGCCATTCCCATATATCCACTGGTCTGGGAACTTATATGAACCGCCCACATAGGTAGATCCATTAAACGAGCCGCCGAACCACGTCCACGACGTCCACGTGTCTGGCGCGAAGGCCACCGTTATAACGGGGCTAGGCTGCTTCGCTGAGTTGACCAGCGAGTACTGGGGCGATATTTGGCCGTCCACTGCGAATGCGAATGCGTAGAGCGGCGTCAAGCCCGGCTCCGGCGCGTATACTGCCTGCATGCCTAGATCCACTAGGGAGAAGTTGTATAGAGATTCCAGCGTGCCGTTGGGCAGCTCGGCGTACGTGCCTGGCCTCACCACGGCGATGAGGTTGCCGAGCCTAATCACGGCGCCAAGGGATGCATTGACGGTTACCGTGCGCTCCCCGACCACCGTGAATGTTGGGGTGTTCAGGTTGTAGTACAGGGTATCGCCGGCCAACGAGGCCTCCGTTACGTTCCAATCCTGGTACGTTATTTGCCATTGAGCTGCAGTTGAGTTGTACATCAACACGGTAGTTATAGATGCATGGAGATCATATATTGCGGGGGGGAATCCCGCCTCTCCCTTGTTGACGAATCCTATGAAAACAGTGTCGTTTGCCGTGACCACGGCCTCCGTGCCGTTTGGCTGCAGGGCCACGCTCACCATGGGCGAGACCGCGGTTCCATTGGGCAATAGGTTCTGGGCGTACTCGGCTACGAATATGAAGTAATTATCCCAATTGCCGAAGAAGTTCTCTATCGAGCGAGGCCTGAGTAATTGCCTGGCTTCAGCGCGGGCGGTAATTGGCCTGCCACGCTCAGCGTTGCCGTGGGCGCGAATGACTGCGATAATTGGGCTGGCGGCAGCTCAGCCCCCCCGAGGCCGTTCAACTCGCTTAGGTATGTCTCCAGGGCTTGGTTTGCCTGCATTGAGTGTTGGGACGGGTATCCTGTTATGACCGCCGAGGGCGGCAACTCGTTCCCTGTCCATGATAGGCTCGTTATGAGGAACTTTCCGTTCACTAGCTTAATGATTATTGTGTTGGATGCATTGAAGACCTGTAGGTAAACTGGGTCCTGGGTTGGGGCCACGAAGAATTGAACCACAGCCGACACGGAAAACGTTGAGTTACCGATCCTCGCCACGTTGGGAGGAGCTGTTGTGTAGAAGTACACCGTCTCGTAATTGCCGAAGAAGCTGGATAACCACGTTGAATTAAAGGACGAATACGAGTAGGTTCCAGGGAACGGCGAGCCCAGCACATTAGCTGTGAAGTTAGATGATAATAGCGGAAGCACGTCGGATGGATTCTCTATGGCAATTCCATCCCAGAACTGAAAAGCGACGTCGAGCGCGGCTCCCTCTGCGTATTGCTGGGCCATTTCTGTCAATCCGCTAGATGATAATTTCTCATATAATCCCAGGTACGTGGTGTAGTTCCTCTCCGCGTTGTTGTACAGCGCCATGTACATCGCCTCGTACTTGCTTGCATTGAAGTACAGGGATTCGTACTTGCTGGCGTTGGCCTCCGCTGCCTGCAGGGATGACTTGTACATCTGTATGGAGGAGTTTAGCGATGATACCTTGGCCGACGCCGTTGAGTATTCATAGAAGCCCACCGCGGCCACCACTAGTAGGGCCACGGCTAGGGCCGTTAATCCCAGGGTCTTTGTGTCCATGTATTGGAATAATGGATTTCAAATTATAAGGAATTTTCAATATTTATTGCAATTTTATTATAATTCTTCGTAGCAATGCAATAATTATCGCGGCGAGTCGGGGAAACATTTTAATAACTTAGGAATCCGATATCGATTATGTTCCATGGAAGGCATGGAGCGCATTGGGGATCATTTAGGTCGCCCGAGTTAGAGAAGCTGATAGAGGAGACAATGAATCACGTCGAGGCCGCCGCCGACTTGGGATGCGGGGGGGAGGGGGGGCGATTCTGCGGGGGGGTCCTGTCTAGGCACGCAGATAAGGTGTACTGCGTGGATGCCGATGCCGACGCAATAGAGGCCGCGCGGGGGGGATCCGCCGCAGGCGGCAACGCGGTCTTCCTGGTGGAGGACGCGGGTCGAACCTCGATACCCAGCGGGGGGGAGGTGGGGGGGGTTGTATTGATGGTTAATTCATTCCACGACATGCAGGACAAACGCGCCGTGGCGAGGGAGGTCTACAGGATACTGCGGGACGGGGGGGGTAGGGCATTGATAATAGAGTTTAAGCCGGGCGTCGGGGGCTTTGGCCCGCCTTCCTGGATACGCATGAAGCCGGGGGGAGGTGGCCGAAATACTTGGGGGAAGCCGGGTTGAGGCTGGAGCGCATCGATGAGGTGGGCAATCAAAACGCATTGTTGTTTAGAAAGCAGGCGGGGCCGGCAACGTTTAAATCCAGCGGCGCCGCCGAGCGACAGGGATGAGGACTCAAACATGCGCTGCATGTGGATCCGGCAAGACCATGGCCATAATAGGGGGAAAGCCGTACTGCTATGGATGCGCATCAAGGTGATACTCATGCATAACGTCAAGTTCCTTAGGAACTTGAAGAACGAGAAGTTAATACCGAGCCAGCTCCAGCTTCCCGAGGTGTGAGCCGGTGAGGCCAATCATAGGCTTGCTGGCCGTCGTGGCAGCAATGCTGGCCGCCGCCGCGGTGCTCCACGCCGGGTCCATTGCCTGCAACGTGGCTACTTCCCAGATGAATTACACAATAATAATCCCAGCCAATTCCACGCTCATCTTGTACGGGCCGCATCAAAGCATCAGCGGCTGCGTTAAAGCCAACATAACCCTCAATGAGTGGAGCAGCATAATAATAATAGCCAAGGATTCACGGTACGTGGAGATGAGGCTGCCCAGGGGGGGGAGTACCCGTACTGTTACCCGAACAACGTGACGCTAGCCGATGGTTACTATGATGAGGCAACGGGGGGGGAGCGGGCACTGTGTGCACGATACACGGCCAGTCCTCTCTTACCCTTTATAGGATAGCCGCCGGGATAGAGGCCGGCGCGGCGGTCATGTTGCTGGCATTCTTCATAGTGCTCCTTCTTTCAATAGGCGCTCGGCGAGGCGGCTGAAAGCGAGGGCCCTATGGGAGTACCTAGACTTCTCCTCAATGCTCATCTCGGCGAAGGTACGGCCACCGCCTAGCGGGGGGGAGAAGACCGGGTCAAATCCAAAACCAGAGGACCCCCCCCGCGGCTCCTCAGTTATGACCCCCCCATCCACTGCTCCCTCCACTATAAAACGCCTCCCGCCCACGCAGGCACCCACCACTGATTTAAAGGTGGCCCGCCTCTCCTCCCCCCCGGCTACTCCTTGCATTAATTTCAACAAGCCCCCCTCACCCCCCCTATGGTAGAGTAGGCGTAGGCCGCGTAGGCCCTGGGAAGCCGTTGAGGGAATTCACGAATAGTCCATCATCCTCCACCACCAAGTTATTCGCCTCCATGCATAGATGCGATAATGCGTACTCGACTATCTCAACCAAATCACCGCTCTGTATCTCTATTTTCCTGAGCGGGGATTGATTAATGGATATGCCGAACCTCTCCAGAACAGCGGAGGCCTCCTTCACTTTATTTCTATTGCCGGTGGCGAACGATAACTCCATGCTTGTATAGGCAATTTAATGGAATTAAATCAATTGCGGCTAGCCCAACCGCGTTGCGAAGCATAGGCTTCCCGGGACGGCGTGGATCAGAAACCTAAAGCGGAAGGCAAACGCATTAAGGTAAATGAATTTATTTTTTGTTTGTTTTTATTGACTCGGCTCAGCTCCGCTGTACTCCAACACCTTCTTGAGCAGCTCCGCCTCCGGCGGGACGCCGACGAACTCCACGTTACCCACCTCCTGATCGACGGCCCTTAATGCGACGGTCGGAACGGCGCTGACGGAGTAGGCGTCAGCTATGTCCGGCGCCTCGTATGCCTCCACGTTCAACGCGATCACCTTGCCCCCCCCGCTGTCGTGGGCGAACATATTGGCGAGCAGAACGGCGTAGGGGCAGTAGGGGCAGGACGGGGTGACCACCGTTATCACCTCCACCTTCTTTGCCTGGGACTCGTTTAACTTGCTGAGAGTCTCCTTGGTCTTCTGCCTCAAGCCTGTCTTCCCGGTGGATAGCCTCGTTATCGTCTCAATGAAGGCCCTCACCTCCTCGCCCAGCGGCGCCCCCCCCACGTACCTGATGGAACCGCCATCCAGCAATATGGCTGGAACCCTATTCCCAGCTAGTCCGAACTTATCGAAGCTGGCCTTGTCCTCCTCATAGGCGTGCTTATTGACTATTAGCTTGCCTGGAGGCGCGAGCTCCACAAGCAGATCTAGCAATTCCTGGGTGGGGGGACGCACCAATTGGTGTCCCGCTCCTTGCAGGCGGCGCCCACGAAGAACTCCGCCGTTACGGGGGGGTTAACCATCTGGGAGAGTATTTCCTTAATGGTGGCCTTTGTATCATCATCCACCTCTATATGAACCTCCTCTGCAGCGGGAGGAGTTATCGGTGTAGCCGACATAGTAAAAAATGCATGACTCTGAAGATTTAAAAACCTTACGTGTCTATGAATTTCTTCTGCCGCTCCTGGACTTTCTACTCCTACGCCCCCCTCCTCCCCTGCTCTTCCTACGCTTCTTGCCCCGCCTCCTCGACGGCTTCCTGGCCTCCCCGGCCAATCCCTTTATGTCAACGTCAAGCATTGAGAGAACCCTATCACTTAGGAACTTGATGAATTGATCATCCATGAACGACCTATCAATCGTCACCACGCTAGCAACGGAGTCGCCTAGCCCAGCGAACTCCAAGCCAGTCCTCTCCTTCAACTTCTTGGCCAGCATGGAAGCGCTGACATCAGGCCCCCCCAGCCTTATCCTGACCACCACGGCATTCCCATCCACCGCAACCTCGGGGGGTGAACGACACATTGGAGTCGATTAGGCGGGCTTAATATTTTTTCCTTCACCTAAGATCTACATCTCCCCCCCCAAACCCCCCCCTGAGGAACACGTCTATATCTCCCTCCCTGGGGAGATTCTCCTCATCCCCCCCTCTCACGGTCACCACCATGGCGGCCGCCGCGGATGCCCTAACCATTGACTTCCTCAACCCCCCCATGCCCTTCAACATTGAGGAGAGAAAGACACCGACATACGCATCCCCCCCAGCCCCCCCTATCGGGTCCTCGACGGGCACTTCAAATGCATTGACTCGCTCCTCCTCTCCATCCCACCTAGCCACTGAGCCCCCCCTCCTGCCCAGCTTCAGCACTACCTTCGTTAACCCAAACCTCCTCTCCGCCTCCCTGAACGCCGCGTCCACCCCCCCTCCGCGCCCAGGATCATGGAGCCTCCTCCTCATCCATGAAGACGACGCCGGCCTTGGCCATTGCCTTCCCCACGACGTCGACCGCCTCATCCATGTTCCTCCAAAGCTTCCTGCGTATGTTGAGGTCCAGGGACACCAGGGCCCCCCGGCCCTCCTTGCTTCATCCATTGCCAGCATCGCCGCCGACCTGGCCGACTCACTTATAGCCAGTGTTATGCCAGTCGTGTGGAGGACCCTGGACTCCCTCACGTAATCGCGATCCACGTCCTCCTCGGATAAGAACGACGCCGCCGAGCCGTGCCTATAATAAACCACGTCGCTGACTCCGGGCACTGTACCCGCGCTGGACGAAGTAGATGCCAGTGGGGTGCTCGCCGTCCATCACGACTCGAGAGACGTCCACCCCCCCCTCGCCCCCCCTCAGCCAGTCCCGTATGAATAGGCCGAACTCATCGTTTCCCAGCCTAGTTATCAAGCCGCTCCTCATGCCGAGCCTCGCGGCCGCCACGCACACGTTCGCCTCGGACCCCCCCGTGGAGTGCTTCTCGAAGTACTGAACGTGTCGAAGAGGGCCTCGGGTGACCGCATTTAATTGAACGAGGGGGGGTTCCCCCCCCACGGCGACTATATCCATGGGCATTGCCGTTAAGCCGCGGCCCGGTTTTAAGCGTGCCGCCTACGCCATTGCCCTCAACGCCCTAACCAGCCTATCCCTGTTCCGCTGGAGCTCCTCAACATTGGCTGACATCAAATCCCGTATGTCGTTTATTCCCATTACTACCATGGCTAGCCTATCCACCCCCCCATCCCGAGGCCAACACCCTGGACTCCCTGATGCCCAGGGGAGCCCAACACCTCCGGCCTGAACACCCCCCCCGGTACCCCCCCCACCTCTATCCACCCCCCCAGCTCCCCCCCGTGCAGCATGTATATCTCAGCGCTGGGACTGGTGAAGGGGAAGTAGGAGGGCCTGAACATGACCTTCCTCATGCCCAGCCTCCTCGCGAACTCCTCGTGGAACCCCAGCAAGTGCTTAAACGTGAGCCCCCGTCCAACCATTATGCCGTCGGCTTGATGGAACTCCATGGAGTGCTTGGCGTCCAGGAGCTCCGGCCTGAACACCCTATCTATCGTGAACGACCTGTACTCCCCCCCATCGCCCCGGGACGCCAGCGACCGCACGCTAACCGCCGTGGCCTGGGAGCGAAGCACCAGCGAGAGGGCCTTCTCCGCGCTCCACTTATACCTCCAGCCGAGGGACCCAGTGCCGCCCCCCCCATCCTCGTGAACCGCGGCGACCTTCTTGAGCAGGTCCTCGGGCACGCCGTGGCCACGCGGGGGGGCATCCACGAAGAACGTGTCGTGTATCTCCCTGGCCGGGTGGTCCTGGGCCTGGAACAATGCATCGAAGTTCCAGAGCTCCAGCTCAACATATGGACCGTAGGTCTCCTGGAACCCCCCCATTGATTCATAGATCTCCTTCAGGAAGTCTATGAACTCGCCGTAGAAGTGACGGCCGATGGGGGGGAGGAGAATCGGCGTTGGGACGGAGGGGGGGTCGAACTCCTTCAACTCCACCCTACGCCACTCCCCGCTGCGAATCAATTCG
The DNA here is from genome assembly GCA_001315925.1 of Thermocladium modestius JCM 10088. GTDB lineage: Archaea > Thermoproteota > Thermoprotei > Thermoproteales > Thermocladiaceae > Thermocladium > Thermocladium modestius. The sequence continues at coordinate 8,342 of BBBF01000040.1, forward strand.
CTGGTTAACGCCGTCACCAGCCTAGCCGGCTTTATTGCGCCGCTTCCCAGCAACTCCGTCAACATGCTCGTTGGCTTTATTGTTATCACGGACCGCTCCCTGCGCCTCACCAAGCCCCTCCTAATCAATTGGGGGGGCAGGTCGTCCACGACGGCCCCCCCGCGAGCCACGGATTCCAAGGCGGCCCTGACGGGGGGGTCCCCCCCTCCCGACCCGCCGCGCAGCGTTACGCGGCCGTTGATGACCTCTATGAGGCCTAGCCTGGCCGCGTTGCTTATGGCTATCCCGACCTCCCCCTCCAGCAGCTCGACGCCGACCTCCCTGGCCCTCCCCCGCCACCTCGTCCGGCCTCGGGGGGGAGCAGCGGCACGCCGCGAGCAACTTGACTAGCCTGGCCTCAGGGGGGGATCCAATGCTTAAATACCTGCGCCCCCTCCTCCGTCAATTCATAGGTGGACTCCACCGCCTTATCCACCTCCAGCAGTCCCCTTGATGAGAGCTCCATCACTGTCCGCATCAAGGAGCTCGGCTCCACCCCCCCCATTTCCCGCGCGACGTCGTCAAGCCTTGCCGGGCCCTTCGACGCCCTCATCAATATATTGAACGCCAGCTCGGTTACCCTCAGCTCATCCACGGAGGCAAGCCACGGCTCCGCTTTAATGCATTGCTATTTATTCAAGTGATCGATGAACCAATCCATTATCTTGGTCAGCCTATCCACCCTGTGAAGGGGGCTTGCCTGTCCTGCTTAGGTCGTGGTTCTCGCCGGGGGGGAAGAGGACGAGGCGAGCGGCCTTGCCGTTGTACCTCAACGCTGTGAAGAACTGAATTGCCTCTCCCACGTAGCACCTATAATCCTCCGTGGAGTGGATTATCATTATGGGCGTCTCCACTGACTTCACGTAGGTTATTGGTGACTTCTCGAGGAACTTGGATTGATTACCCCCCCACGGATCCGAGGAGAGGTCCCCCCCGGCCACGTGGTCGTTCCCGAAGAAGAACCCTATATCGCTGGTGCCGAAGAAGTGAAGCCAATTGCTTATGGATCTCTCGCTGATGGCTGCCTTGAACTTATTGGTGTGCGTCACTATCCAGTTAACCATGAAGCCACCATACGATCCCCCCCCTATGACGCCGATCCTGGATCGATCTATGGGGAACTTCGACGCCGCGTAGTCCACCCCCCCTCCATTATATCCATGAAGTCCCTCTCCCCCCCGTAGTGGCCGCGTATATCGGCGAACGCCTCATCGTACCCAGCGCTGCCGCGGGGGATTCATGTAGATGACGGCGAATTCCGAGGATAATAGGTGGAACTCGAACATGAAGGCGTTGCCGTACATGGTCTTGGGCCCTCCATGGATCTCCACGACGGCCGCCCGCCTCCCCCCCTCATTCGCTGGGGGACATCATGACCCACCCATCTATCGCGGCGCCGTCGCTGGCGTTGAACTTGAAGTGGGTGGGGCGGCTCAATTGAAGCGAGGACGTGACTCCATCATTGAACGACGTCACCCGCCTCGGCTTTCCAGCATCCATTAGGAACAGCTCGGCGGGCGCGCGGCGTCCATGGCAGTGAAGGCAAGCAGTCCGTTCCGCGAGGAGAAGCTCTCCACGCTCCACTCCCCCTCAGTAACGCGCCTCAACCGGCCCAGGGAGAGGTCCAGCCCGTACAGGTTAACGGAGCCGGCCTCGTTGACGGGGGGGAAGAGGGCGAGGGATCCATCGATGTCCACCCGAACGTCGGGCGGGGAGCCCCCCCTCATATCGCTGTTGAGGCTGTTCCCCCCCACCTCCAGGGGGAAATCGCCCAGCAAGTCCTTAACGGATCCATCCAAGTCCACCCGCAGCAGCCTGTTGTGGGTGACCGTTCCCCCCCTATGCAAGTCATTGCCAACGGCGAGCGCTCCCTCCTCGCCTGGGAGCCACGTTATTGACTCCACGCTCAACCTCTCCTTGCTCACGCGCTCCATCCTGAACCCCCCCTCAACACGTGGATCTCCGTCTCGAAGGGCTTGAGTTCCTGGCTGGATATGGCCAGGATCACGTCGTCAATCACGTCGAACGCCACAACGTCCACGTCGCCGCTCGTTAATTGCTGCACGTCGCCCGTCTCAGCGTCGACTCGGAACAAGTGATTCCTGACCCCCCCGTACGTGAAGCCCCTCCCGTTGAACCATATGGGTATCCGCTCGATCACCTTAACATCCTCGTCCACCTTCCCCCACGGGGGGGCCCGTGAAGTATATGAACTTTCCATCCCTGGACCACTTTATGTTTGATATGCCCTCCCGCTTGGCCAGCGGCCTAGCCTCGCCGGCGAGGTTAGCGATGTCCGCCACCATTAACTGAACCCACCTCTCCTCAGGCTTAGCGCCCCCCCTCCTTGAGAGGAACGCAATGCGTGACCCCCCCTCTGGGGGACCAGGCGGGGGCTGGAGTCGGAGCCGCCGCGCGTGAATTGCCAAGCCTTGGCTCCATCGCTCATCCATATGTCGCTGACGTACTCGTTCTCCCTCATCTGGGTGACGGTGAACGCCGTCAAGCGACCGTTGGTGCGGGCTTGGTGGATTAACTTGAATAGGTACACGTCGTTCGGTTGCGGCCTCCTCATGGGGACGGGGGGGGAACTTAAAGGTTTAAAGCATTGCCGCCTCCATGCATGCGTCCAGGTGCAAAATACTTAAAACGCTTATGTAGGGGGGGTGGATCCATGCAGCAGATAAGGGGGGGCGTTCAGGGCTATAAGACCGTGAGCGAGGTCAAGGGCCCTCTCATAGTCATCAAGAGAACCAGGAACGTCGCCTACGGCGAGATAGGCGAGGTGGAGGGGCCGGACGGGGGGGAGCCCAGGTTGGTGCAAGTAGTGGAGGTGGGGGGGCCGGACTACGCGGTGGCCCAGGTATTGACGGGCACGCTGGGCTTGCCCGCCCTTGGATCGACGGTGAGGTTCAGGGGGGGCAAGACGTTCGACGTCAGGGTCAGCGAGGACTTGCTGGGCAGGGTGCTCAATGGGAGGGGGGGAGAGCCCCGGGATGGGCTGCCCATGCCTCCGGCCGAGGAGTTCCTGGACGTTAACGGCGAGCCCCCTCAACCCGTACGCCAGGGATTACCCGGAGGAGCCCATAGAGACTGGCATAAGCGCCATAGATGGTCTTTACACAATGGTGAGGGGGGGCAGAAGCTACCCATATTCAGCGGCACGGGCTTGCCGCACAACATGATGGCTGCGCAAGCCGCCAGGCAGGCAACGGTGAGGGGGGGCGGAGTCGGAGTTCGCCATAGTGTTCGCGGCGGTTGGGTTGAAGACGGAGGAGGCATTATTCTTCCTGGACGAGTTCAGGAGGACGGGCGCGTTGAGGAGGCTGGTCATGGTGCTCAACCTCGCCAGCGACCCCCCCGTGGCGGAGAGGATACTCACCCCCCCAAGGATTGCTTTGACTATAGCGGAGTACCTCGCCTGGTGGCTGGATTACCACGTCCTAGTCATCCTGACCGACTTGACTAATTACGCCGAGGCTCTCAGGGAGCTATCCTCCTCCAAGGGAGAGCTGCCGGGCAGGAGGGGGGGGTACCCTGGCTACATGTACACCGACCTAGCGTCCATATACGAGAGGGCCGGCAGGGCCCATGGGAGGAAGGGAAGCGTGACGCAGTTCCCCCCCATACTAACCATGCCCCCCCACGACGACATAACCCACCCAATACCCGACCTGTCCGGCTACATAACTGAGGGGCAGCTCGTCCTGTCCCGCTCCCTGTGGGGCAGGGGGATATATCCGCCCTTCGACGTGTTGATGAGCCTCTCCAGGTTGATGAAGGACGCGATAGGCGAGGGGGAAGACGAGGGAGGACCATAAGTACGTCGCGAATCAATTGATATCGGCTTACGCGAGGGCATCCGACATAAGGAACCTGGCTATACTGGTGGGGGAGAACAACCTAAGCTGGAGGGAGAGGAGGTACTTGAGGTTTGCCGGGGAGTTCGAGAGGAGGTTCATATCGCAGGGGGGGTACTACGAGAGGAGGAGCTTCGAGACGACGCTCGACATAGCCTGGGACGCCTTGAGCATACTGCCGGAGGATGAGTTGACCAACGTGCCGTCAGAGGTCTCGCGGAGGTACTACAGATCGCCCATATTCGAGTCTGTCAAGGATGAGGGGACGCAGGGCAGGACGGCGGCGCCTAGGTCCTGATGACCGTATATACATTTAAGATGAACCACAACGTTAAAAACCGGTAGCCCGGTTTACCTCCCCCCCTATGCCTAAAACCAAGAGCAAGGAGAAGATGGTACTTATATCCGTGCACCTTCCCAAGCAAATGCTGGAGGAACTTGATGACTTAGTAAAGAGAGGGGTATTCCCAAGTCGCTCCGAGGCCATACGCATAGCCATAAGGGACTTAATGATGCGCGAGGACGCGAGGAGCAAGCAGGGAGAGGAGGCGCTTCAATTATTGGTGGGGCGTTGATTTAATCAAGAAAAATAATCAATCCCAAAAACTAAATAATCAATCCTTATCGAGTCCCGGGATCAATTATTGACCCTCTGACTGCGAGAGGAGGGATTTGAACAGTTCTACGCCGAATTGATTATCCACCCCCCCCACGTGGTTCAGCATGGCTACGTATAGGTTGAAGGGAAGCGAGCCCGCCAGTATCGTCCTGACCAGGAAGTACTTGGCCGCCTCATTGCCGCACAGCTGTATGGCGTACATGGCCTCCAGCGTTGTGAAAGCCGCCCATATCCCTGGATCCACGTTGAACTTGGAGAAGATGCTCATGACGGATTCTATGTACGCCTCCACGCTGGGGGGGTTGCTCGTTACCGACTTGCTCATTTCCTGTATCTTCTCAAACTTGGGGGCCAACTCGTCCACCGCGCCGGCGATCTCCGGCACCAGCATCTTGAGCGCGGCCAGGGCGTTTCCTGTTATTGTAGCGAGGTTCTTCAATATGCAATCCGTGGGCTTCACGCTGATGGCGGTCTCTATTAATTTGGCGGTGCTCTTGACGAGCGCCTTCACCTGCTCATCCATGAATTAACCATGATGGATACATGGATTAATAAGCATTCCCCCCCCTCTCCTCCCCCCCATCTCTTTCCCTGCCTTCCCTTACCTCCCCCCCACGTTCCACCGACGGGACGCTGCCCGACAGTGTTTTAAGCACGGCGGACCGGCTTTGCGCATGGATGAGGAGGCCATAAGGAAGTACAGGGACGCCGGTAGGGCATTGAGGGCCGCGTTGAGGAAGGCGGTGGACTCCGTTCACCCGGGCATGAAGGTGCTGGAGCTGTGCGAGCTCGTGGAGGGCGTCGTCAGGGAGTACGGGGGGGCGGAGCCGCATTCCCGACCAACGTGGGGATAAACGACGTGGCCGCCCACTACACCGCCGTGATAGGGGGGGATGGCCTAACCATACCCAGCAACTCCGTGGTGAAGATAGATGCTGGCGCGCACATAGATGGGTACATAACCGACGCCGCAGTGACTGTTTACTTCAACGACGCGTTCTCACTACTCGCCAAGGCGGCCAGGAACGCATTGGTGAACGCGATCGATAACTTCAAGCCCGGCACATCAATGGGGGGAGGATCGGGGGGGCGGTGGTGGAGAAGACCGTGAGGAGTTATGGATACAAGCCCATAGAGAACTTGACGGGGGGGCACTTGATACGCAGGTACGAGCTGCATGCCGGCGTCTCCGTCCCCCCCAACGTGGAGGTGGATGGGGGGGGAGAAGGTGATGGAGGGGGGGGAGACGTACGCCATAGAGCCGTTCACCACCAACGGCAGGGGGGGCACGTGGTGGAGGGCAGGGCGGTGACCATATACAGGGTGGAACGGCTCACCGCTAAGAAGCTGGATAAGGAGTTGGCCAAGCGCTCGACGCCATATACTCCAGGTTCAACTCCCTACCCTTCACGCCCAGGTGGTTGGTCAAGGACCTCGGACAGGGAGCCGCATCCATAGTGGAGCAGTTGACCAGGCGGGGAGCCCTGTACGGCTACGCGACCCTGGTGGAGGCCGGGAAGGGATTCGTGGCGCAGTTCGAGGACACCGTGCTTGTGACCAGTGATGGCGCCCAACCCCCCCTGGTGGGCACGGCGGAGCTCGCGCAGTAAATCCATCTCGATCTCAATTACTATTAATCCCTCACGAAAATGAGATCGCCGTTAGCGGTTGAGTTGGTTGGCGGGGAGGCGAGTTAACCTAGATCAATCGCTTTCCATTGATTTTCTTGTTCTGCCAGGAGTACCTCCTGATCCTCTTAGACCTCCCCCCCCAGCCGCACGCTGCGCAATAGCCCTTCACCACGTTGTAGGAGTGCCTGCCGCACCTGGGGGGGCAGGTTATGTGGCTCTTCCCTCCATTGAACTTGCCGAAGGTAGGTGTTCCAGTGCCCATGCCTCACCACCTACAGCGGGGACACGAACAGCACCGTGTCTCCCCCCCTTATCATTACCATGCCCCTCTTGACCGAGGTCTTGGGGGGGTCTATTATTTCCTCGGAATCCTCCAGGAGGAGGTTCATGTGTTGATCGAAGCTCTTGAGAACGCCCCCCCTAACCGTCGTGCCGTCCCTCAGCTTAACCATAACTATTTTGCCCGCCATCTCGTTCAACTCCGATTGAATCATTCCCACACACCTACTTGCCATATCCGACGTCACGCCTACGGTGATTAATTTAAAAGCTTTGCTATGATGGGCGACAAATGAAGCTGTGGGAGATCGGGGGGGAGGAGGCCGTGCTGGAGAGGATAAGGAGGGAGGCCGGCGTTGAGGATAACGACGTATCGTACGTGAGGGGGAAAGGAGGGGACCTCCTCATAATAAAGATAGATGGGGGTGCCTTCTCCAGGACAAAGATGGAATTCATGACCCTCTACGACGTGGGGTGGAGAACCACGGTGGGAGCCTTAAGCGACGTCTTCGTGAAGCTGGGGGAGGCCCATGGCCATCGCGGCCTCCATCACCTTGAGGAGGGACGCCGAGGAGGAGGACGCGGTTCAATTAATGAGGGGGGGGTCAGGGACGCTGGGTCGCGGTACGGGGGGCCCCCCCTGGTCGGGGGGGACTTGAACGAGGGGAGGAGG
>BBBF01000041.1 GCA_001315925.1 Thermocladium modestius JCM 10088
ATCGCGCTGCCGGCTGGGGCCGATGCTGCCAATATTTTATCCCCCCCAACCCTAAGCATTACCTCTGTATTGGTGCCTATATCTATCAATAACCTGGGGGGGCCTCCCGGCCTATGCATGCCAGCGGCCAAAGCGTCGGCAACGGCGTCCCCTCCTATGAATCCGGCAACTGACGGCAATACCAGAACTGGGGGGGCGGCTGGATTTATGGATAGCCCCACATCATCTGCGGCAAATATGGACGGCAGGCCAATGGATGGAATGTAGGGGGGGCTTTGAACCAAGTTATTAATGCTTATTCCAAGGAATAACTGCGTCATTACCGTGTTGCCAGCCACAGCAGCGGCGGCTACGTCTAGAACGCTTGATCCAGCGTCATTTGCAAGCCGAGCTATCAATTCGTTTATTGCCTTGATTGTAATTGATCTCAGTTGTTCAGCAGCCCTTGCATCGCTCATCGCCGCAGCTGCCCTGCTTATTATATCCACTCCATATGTTACCTGGGGATTCTCGGTGACGCCGTATGCCGCTGTATCTCCGCTCCTCATATTCACCAAGTGAACCGCTATCTTTGTGGAGCCTATGTCTATTGCTGCGCCAAGCACATCCCCCCCATCGCACCTAACATCTATCACATCGCCTTCAAACGATACCACGTTCACAGACCAACCGCAGTCCCTTAAGGCTTGAGGCATTTTCCTATACACCCATAAATGTCGAGGCCTCGAACCGCTTTCCCTCATCAAGTTAACATCATCCGGCACTTGATTCTCAAGCGTGGGTTGACTCAGCTTGGATTTAATCATCCTGACCGCGGCTTCAGCGGAACAGTCGGCTCATACCCAATCGCCACGAAATTGCTTCCGCTTCGCCTCACCGGCTCCACATCGACTGACCCCCTCATTGCCCACGCCATGCAGGCCAGCCTCTCATCGTGGTCCAGGCCAGCCTCCCTTGGAGTTCGCGGATTCAAGTTATCGCTCCCCCCCCTAATTACTTTAACGACGCACTTCCCGCACAGGCCCATGCCCCCCCCGCACAACCCCCCCTCAACCGGAATACCGGCCTCCCACAAGGCATCTATCAACCTAATCGGTCGGTCCCTAACCTTAACCTCAACCATTAAAACCCCCCCGCTCGATGCCCTCCACATAAACCTGCGCTCGATTCCTCAACAAGATTAAGCCCCCTCATCTAGCAATGGCTTAACGTATAGCGGGGGGGAGTCCTCTATGAAAACCAACGCTTTTCCTGGTACGGAGGTATTCTACTGCTAAGCGAACCACGAGTCTAAGCTGGATGTCCTCCACCAACAGCGAGAATGAGAGGGTTAGCCGCAGAAATCGGCGAATCGCCCCTAAGGGTGCCCCTTCATGACGGTGATGGGGGGGGATTATCGCGATGGGGGGGTGATTGGAATCACCATATGTGATAGAGCCCCCAGTTTTTCGTGGGTTTGGGTTGGCCGTGTTTATTTGGGATTTTTGGAGCGTCAGAGTCGAGATGAAAATTTATCGCTACTCTGACAGTCCAAATTTTGACGGAGACAACGCAGTCACATCCCCTGAATGCAGCCTTAACTTTTTGGGGGGGTTTAAGGGGGGGCGAAAGTCCCCCCTCCGTTAGGGAGGGGGGGATGGATGGCCTCTCATAGAAATGTTTTCATAACCTTTTATAATTCTTTTTAGATCTCGGCTGTGAGAGCTGGGTCAGTACCCTCGGGACTGGGGGATCTCAAGCCTTTGAAGGGGAAACCCTCCGTAACCCCCCCTGCCGTGGGTGAAGGGGGGGGATCGAGGCTCTCCTGAGAAGCAGGTAATCCCCACCGTGAGGCGGGGGGGATGCCCCCCATCCGTAAGGGCGGGGGGGTAGTTCAATTCTCTCCCCCCCATCTCCTATAAATATCGCTCCTAATGCCCAGGAGGTCCAATACCCTCCCCGCCACGGAGTTGATCATGTCGTTGATGGTCTTTGGCTTATTATAAAATGGCGGACTCGCTGGCATTACTATGGCTCCAGCCATGGTGACTAGCTCCATGTTTCGTATGTGAATTAAGTTGAGGGGGGGAGACTCGCGTATCACCAATACCAGCCTCCGCCGCTCCTTTAATGCAACGTCGGCCGCCCTCGCTACTAGGTTATCCGTTATTCCATGCGCTATGGCTGCCAGGGTCTTCATGGAGCACGGCACTATTGCCATCCCATCGAAGTGAAACGATCCGCTTGCTATGGGGGGGCCGCCAAGTCGTTCTCTTCATATAGATGGGAAGCCATGGACTCCACGACTCCCTCCTCTATTCCCTCCTCCTTCATGACGGTCCTGGCGGCTCTGCTTATCACGACGAAAGTCTCTATTCCTAATTTACTCAACTCCTCCAGCACCCTGACTCCATACACAACCCCCGAGCGCCGGTTAGTCCGAGGACGATCCTCATTGCTTGACGCCCGCCACGCCTGGATTGGCCAGGTAAATGGGGAGTCCATTGTTGAGCAGCACGTTCTCCACGCTCTTCGCCGTTATCTCAGCCATCTTGACTCGCGTATCAAGGGATGCTGAGGCTATGTGGGGGGGTAAGAACTACGTTGCTCAACCGAAGCAATTCGCTCTCCGCAGGTATGGGTTCATCCTCGTACACGTCCAGCGCAGCTCCCCTTATCCACCCATTCTTCAACGCCTTTACAAGCGCATCCGTATCGACAATCGCTCCCCCCCTCGCCACGTTTATCAGGTACGAGGTCCTCTTCATTAATCGCAGCCTTTCCTCGTTGACTATGTGCCTAGTTTCCTCGCCGAGCGCCACGGCCAGAACCAGGTAATCGCTCTCCCGGAATAAGTCCTCCAGGGAGACGGGCTCTATACCAAGCGCGGTCTCCACATGAGGCTTCCTGTGCCTGGACCAGTATATCACCCTCATCCTAAACGCGGTCGCTCTCCTTGCTATAGCGGTCCCTATATTGCCGAGCCCCCCCAATATGCCCATCGTCTTGCCCCACACCTCATCCCCCCCGATGTACTCGCCCCACACAGCGCCCGCGGAGCCGTTTCTTATGATCCTATCGCCCTCCACTATCTTACGTGAGACCCCCCCAGCATCAAACCAAACGCGAAATCGGCCACGGATTCCACGAGCACCTCCGGAGTGTACGACACGGGTATTCCCCTCCTCGTCGCTGCGCTTAGGTCTATGTGATCGAAGCCAACGCTGTATGTTGCCAGAACCTTATCCTGGCCCCGCTCAGGTTTCCTCGGTGACCTTATCGCCTATGGTTATGACGGCTCCATCGCATTCGGAGAACTTTCGCTTAAGCACGTCAGGGGGGGGAGGGGCTGCCTTCCTATTCCACATTCCTATCCCATCGCTGTTCCACACATCCAGTCGAAAATGCCTTCCCAATTCATCGTATAATACCTTAGGGAAGGTGGATCTACTTATGAAGATGCAATCCATGCATTCACCCCTCCCCAGTATAATTAAAATGTTGCTTCAGGTTTAAAAAATGAAAAACGAGCCACGAGCTGTGAATGAGGTACCAAAACCATAAATACATAACGCTGCATGGAATGGAGGAGGTGCTGAGCAATGCCACGGAGTGTTCTCCAAGGCCCGTCACAGTGCCTACATGGAGTGCCATAAACATGATTGCAGCAAGGGACGTGTTAACCACGATCGATTTGCCGTTCCGCGCAAAGGCGGCTTACGACGGGTTCGCAATATCATCTAACGACGCTCCAGGCAGGTTTAGATTAGTGGGATCGGTGAGGGTTGGAGAGGTACCCAGCTTCAGCGTCGGCAGGATGGAGGCGGTCTACGTGACAACCGGCGCCTACCTGCCGGATGGGGGGGTGGATGCCGTGGTTCCGGAGGAGGACGCCGAGCTTGATGGCGATCAAGTCACGATAGGCCAGGTGGAGAAGGGCGCCAACGTGGATGCCGTGGGCAGTTACGCGACCAGGGGGGGAAGCAAGGTACTTAGAGCGGGGGGGGAGTTGATAACGGGCCACGTGATTCCCGCATTGACGGAGATGGGGGGGATCATGGAGGTAGAGGCATACGGGAAATTACGGGTTGCCGTGCTCAGCACCGGAAGCGAGCTGATAAGGCCGAGGGACGTGGAGAGCGCTAGATCTGCTTTCCTATCGGGAAAGGTCATTGAAAGCACGGGCTCTCTGGCGGCTTGGTTCATTTCATCTTATATGCCGTACTTGTCCGTCAATGAAATGGATCTGGTCGTTGATGATGTGGATGAGGTGCGTCATGCGTTGAGGAGATTGATCGACAATAATGACATAGTGATAACCACAGGCGGCTCCGGGCCCGGCGATATAGATTACGCATGGGAGGGGATAAAGTCGCTTAATCCGCGGTGGTCAGTGAGGGGGATGCGCATGAGGCCTGGAAGGCCCACGTCGGTTGCCGTTATTGGGGATTGTAAGGTGGTCTTTGGGCTCAGCGGCCATCCCATAAGCGCATTGAATGCGTTGATCAATTTGGTTGACCCATTCGTTAAACGTATGTTGGGGATACGCAGGGCGGCGGCATGGCCCATCGCCAGGGGCAAATTAACGACAGCCGTGAACGCGGAGCCGGGCTTCCTAACGCAGGTGCGTGTTAGGGCTTCTATTAGGGAGGGGGGGGAATTATTGTTCACGCCACTGGGCGGCGGCAGCTCCGTCACGTCATCGTTGGCCGCCACCGATGGGTTAATAACGCTTCGGGGGGGTCCTGCCCCCAGCGGTGCCGTGGTGGATGCATTTATGTTGAGGGAACCAGGCGATTAGTTATGGGCATGCATATGATAGACATAACAAGGAAGAGCGATGTGTATAGGGAGGCAACAGCATCTGGATTACTGTCGCTGAGAGGCGGATTGGCCCGGGACGCCTCTACCGGCTTCACCGGCTTGGGTAACGTGGAGTCCACTATAGAGTTCGCCTCCATAATGGCTACAAAGAAGGCTTGGCAGTTCGTGGGATTACTGCACCCAATAGAATTAACATATGTAAGGCCTAGGGTGACGTTTAGAGAGGACGGGATACTGCTCTCCGTCACGGCGAGGACCCTGGGGGGGAGGACCGGGGGGTGGAGATGGATGCATTATTCGGGGGGCATTCGTGGGCTTGCTGGCTGCTTGGAATGTGGTTAAGGCGAAATACTGCCTATGCAGTGGAGGCAAGTGTGAACCCATAATGGAAACCCCCCCCAAACCTCGGCTATGTTCGTCAGCGGCAACCCGGATATAATCGGGATAAGGGATTTGAGGGTTGAGTCCAAGATAAAATCGACCACACCGCTTGGTGAGGAGGAGACCGCTCACCACCGGCAAGCCCCGCCGATAGTATTTATGTTCGATGCAACGGAGGAGCCGCTCTACAGGGGGGGGAGGCGGTGTCGAGGGGGGGCAAAATAGCGTTGAGGAGAACAACCCTGGACTTGATAAGCAACGGCAACGTGGAGAAGGGAGACGTGAGGACGGCCGCTCAGCTGGCCGGGATGATGGCGGCCAAGAAGGCATGGGACTTGCTTCCCCTCGTGCATAATAACGATATAACGGACGTGAGGATAGGCATAGATTTAGTGGAGGATGGAGTTACCGTGAAGACCATTACTAAGAACATATCAAGGACGGGGGGGTCCGCCATGGAGTCGCTGCTCGCCACCGGCGTATCGCTGCTGACCATATGGGACATGGTTAAGAAATACGAAAAGGACGAGAACGGCCAGTATCCAGTCACGACTATAACTGAGGTTAGGCTGGAGAAGAACGAGAAGCGACCATTGGGTTAAATCCTAATCAGCGCTGACTGGCTTTGCCTTGAATGTCCTTATCTTCGTTATTATCCTATACCCGCAATTGGGGGGGCAGTGAATGCCGGGGGGGGACACCTCTAGATCGCTCTTGGAGAAGATTGTGCCGCACTTAATGCACATGTATATCTTACGCTCTGCAATAACCTCGCTTGCCTCGCCTCCCTCCAAGTTCTCCTCTGCCATCGCCATCCTTGCTGTCACTCGTTTAAAATGTTTTCTATTATGGCTAGCCTCCTAACCCTCTCCTCTCCCTTTATTTTCTCTATGACCTTGACGGCCCCCCCCTCGGGAACCAGCCTGGTCCAGGACCTGTCGCCGCTGGCCATCATATATCTAATCCTCGACCCGCTCAACTCGCTTCGATTGAATAGTGGGGGTCTGTCTCGTATTTATGTTCCACTGCTCCATGGCTAGCCTGGTGTAATCATCGTTTGAGTAAACCTCGTCGAATGCGGGGGGGCAGTATTGCCTGACTAATGGATACCACAACAGAGATTGCCCGCCGGTATCTGGGATGCTGCACGTGGTTGCTTGGCCTATTGCCGCCTCCATCATTTCCATGCGTTCCCCCCCCACCGTGAATGGGTTTCTATATGTAAAAGATGAATTGGCCGATCCTATTCCTATTATCACCTTGTAGCCCTTATCCATTAACCACTGAATGGCTTGCACGTGCCCATTATGCAGCGGCTGGAATCTGCCTATGAATAATGCCCTCATTCGATTCCATCATTTTTGATCGGTTTTTAAACATTAAATCAAAGGCCCCCCCTTTCAAAAGCGATGAATCGAAGACTCCTCAACTCATGGATCGGCATTGAATTCCTGGGCAAGTTTTTAAACATGCTGGCCCTCGCATTTTTCGTGTCATACTCCGACAAAGTTAATGCCAAGCTAAGGGAGTTTGGTGCAGTCATGTTCAGCAAGGCTAGGATTAGGATGAGGGATGGCGAGGTAATAGAGGGAATAATACTGCCTAGGCCCGATGTAGGCGATCCTGACGTCGTGATAATCAAGCACGAGAATGGCTACAACGTGGGCGTTCACGTGGACGGCATAGGCGAGATCGAGGTCCTCCAGGTCTATTCGCCGCCCACCAGAGCCGGGCCAAGGCCATCATCTGGCAACGGACCTCGGGCTGCATTAATAGCCACGGGAGGCACCATAATGTCCAAGGTGGATTACGCGACGGGCGCCGTTTATCCATCCTTTAGCCTGGATGAGTTATATGAAATGTACCCGGAGCTACGGAGCATCGCATCTGTGGAATTAATTAATCTATTCTCCATTTTCAGCGAGGACATGAATCCAAGCAGGTGGACAGAGATGGGCGACGCCATAAATAAAGCAATGCAGGGCGGAGCTGAGGGCATAGTGGTTCTGCACGGAACCGATACCATGCACTACAGCGCCGCCGCCATGTCGTTCGCGTTTCGATCGGCCGCTGCGCCGATAGTGTTCACCGGCTCCCAGAGAAGCAGCGACAGGCCGTCGAGCGACTCGTTCGAAAATATATATGCATCCGTGCTGGCATCGGTGAAGGCCCCATTTGCCGAATCCGTGGTGTCCATGCACGCATCGTCAAGCGATGGCTTGATAGCGATTCATAGAGGCGTGAGGGCCCGCAAGATGCACTCATCCAGGAGAGACGCGTTTGTCAGCATCAACGCGAAGCCGATAGCCTTCGTGGACGTCACCAAGGGGGGGGAGCTAAAGATGGCTGCAACCAGCTTCAAGCAAAGGGGGGGGAAACGGTATACGAGGGGGGGGATTCGATGATAGGGTCGCGCTTATAAAGTACTACCCGGGAATGGATGGAGAGGTGATAGATTACCTAGTGGATAGGGGGGGCTATCATGGGATAGTGATAGAGGGCACGGGGGGGTTCGGCCACGTCTCGGAGTCCGTTAGGGACGCGCTGGGGGGGAGGGCCGTGGAGGCTGGGTTACCGGTCGTGGTCTCAACCCAGACCATATATGGCAGGGTTAACCTAAATGTCTATAGGAGGGGGGGGTCGAGCTGGAGAAGCTTGGCGTGATTCCGAGCGGCGATATGAGTTCGGAGACCGCCTACGCGAAGCTATCATGGATACTTGCCAGGACAAGGGATTTGGAGGAAGTCAGGAGGCTTGTGGCAACTCCCATGGCGTTCGAATTAAGCGAGAGAACGGAGCCTATTAATTATTGCCTAGGGGGGGTGTCCTAGCGTGGTTAAGCATAAGGTTGGATTGGAGATTCACGTTCAATTAGACACTGAATCCAAGCTTTTTTGCAGGTGCCCAACCACGCTGAGGAATGATGACCCCCCCACTTCACGATCAAGCGTCGCCTCCGTCCATCCATGAGCGAGCTCGGCCAAGTAGATCCAGCGGCTCTCTGGGAGTTCAGGAAGAGGCGCGTCTACGTTTATGAGGGGGGGTACAACGACTCCACGTGCCTGGTGGAGCTGGACGAGGAGCCGCCTCACGATATGAACGAGGAGGCCCTCAGCACTGCCTTGGCTGTTTCCATGCGGTTCAATGCAAAGCCGTTTGATGAGGTGATAGTGATGAGGAAGGTCGTCATCGATGGATCCAACACGTCTGGATTCCAGAGAACCGCCTTGGTCGCCAGGAATGGTTTGGTCACATTCATGGATCTGAAGGTTCCCATATGGACCATTGCGCTGGAGGAGGACGCGGCGCGGCGAATGGGGGGGGAGAACGGAAGAGAGGTAATCTACAGGCTGGATAGGTTGGGCATACCATTGATAGAAATATCGACGGGTCCCATGGAGTACCCGCCGAACGCCATAATGGATATAGCGTTCTACCTGGGGGCAAACGGTCAGGAATACGGGCAAGGCAAAGAGGGGGGCTAGGCTCGATTAGGCAAGACCTCAATATATCAATAGAGGGCGGCGCTAAGGTAGAGGTTAAGGGCGTGCCTGAGCTCTCCCTAATACCTAAAGTTATTCAGTACGAGGTGGAGAGGCAGGTGAATCTCTTGAAGATTAGGGATGAATTAAATAGAAGAGGCCTCAAGCCCTACTCGCCGGACTTAGTTGACGTGACGAGCGAGCTTGCCTCTACCAAGTCGAACCTAATTCGGTCCGTGGTCGAGCAGGGAGGAAAGGTGATGGCGATAAAACTGCCCGGGCTCTCCGGCATACTGGGCTTCGAGCTTCAACCAAAGAGGCGGTTCGGGTCCGAGCTTGCCGATAGGGTGCGCAGTTGGACGGAGTTAGGCGGTTTGCTCCACAGCGATGAGCTTCCCAATTATGGAATAACGAGCGAGGAGGTGGAGAGGATTAAGTCTAGGCTAGGCGTTGATTCGTTTATATTGTTAAGCGGCATTGAGGAGTCCGAGCTCGTTGAGGCAGCCACGGTCGTCGTTGATAGGATCAACGAGGCGTTTAAGGGCGTTCCGGAGGAGACGAGGGCGGCTAACGATGATGGGACGACCAAATTCCTAAGGCCCCGGCCGGGCTCGGCCCGCATGTATCCGGAGACGGATCTAAGGCCGGTGAGGATAACGAAGGCACTGCTGGAGAGGGCTGCATCGCTTATGCCGGAGCCAATTGATGAGCAGTTGAGAAGGTACGTGGGGGGGATGGGGGGGATGAGCAGGGAGTTAGCGATGCAGGTAGTCAGGTCCCCCCTATTCCAGGGACGTCGATAGGTTAATATCGATCTATGGAGCAAGGCATCGCCGACTCTCATAGCATCGCTATTCGTGAATACGTTGAAGTACATAGGTAGGGAGGAGGGGGGGTGGTCTGTCGACCCCCATCGTTGGCATAGAGGAGGCAATAAAGCTCTACGCGGACGGCAAGATAACTAGGGAGGCAATAGGGGGGGAGGCGCTGGAGGAGTACGCGAAGCGCCGCGGCTCAACCAGGGTGGAGGATATAGTGAGGGAAAGGGGGGGATTGTTCAAATTATCGCCGGAGGACGTTGAGAGGATAGTTAGGGATACTGCCTCCAAGCTAGGCACGAGCAGTGAAGCGGTGATAATGCAGGAAGTGATGAAGAGGTACAGGGGGGGGAGGATAGACGCCAGAGACGTCTCCGCCGCGTTGAAGCGCTTTAATTCATCATCATAGGCAAGCCCAGCTTCTTCCTGTACTCATTGTACTTGCTTATTAACTCCACGCTCCATTTATCTATGCTGCCAGGATCGCTTGGGTACCGCTCGTAAATGGAGCCAATGCTCTTCATGTAGTTCAACGCGGTGACCAGCTTCACTGCGAGGGACGGAACCGAGAGCAGCTTGGCCCCCCCAGCCCTGACCCTCCTCACCGCTCCTATAGACATTGATCCCTTTATCGATATCTCCAATACATCGTCCTCGGTCAGTATCCTGGCCTTCAAGCCCTTGTTTATCTCCTCGTCGCTCAGCGATTGCAGCATTAACCTAAACACATCCAGCTTCGCCTGCTTTATCCCGTACACCTTCAAGTAGCTAGTGTTATAGCTCCATAATCCCTTCATGGATAGATCCCCCCCCTTTTCAAACGCAGCCGCAACCGCATCGCTGGCCAGCTTGGCCGACTCGAGCGCGGGCCCGAGGCCGCCTCCGTGGACAGGATTGACGGCCACCGCGGCATCCCCCCCACGGCCAGTATGGATGGACCCACCATTGACTTCAAAGGCCTCCTAGTGGGCACTATGCCACCTCCGCTGTGGATTATCTTGCGACCGTGAACGTACTTGGAGTTAGCCAAGTACTTCTCGTAGTTCTGCCTGGGGTTCAATCCCTTCTCCTTGACGAGCTTCCCCCCCCATATGCCCAGCCCTATGTTCATTGTATTCCTGGACTTCGGGAAGAGCCACCAATAGCCGCCCGGCGATATGTTGTTGTCGAGGTATATCTTTATGAACTCGGGCTCCTCTATATCGTAATCCACCTCTATTATCTCCCTGTAGGCATAAGATGCATCCTCTGGCAATAGGGGCTCCGATATTAGCCAATTAGAGGGCAACCTGCTCCTGACCACCCCCCCAGTCGCGCCTGACGCGTCTATCACTACCTTGCCAATAACCTCCGACTCTCCATGCCCATCCTCGCTCGTTACCTTGACCCCCCCCGCCACCCTACCATTATCAAGTATTGGAGCCGTAACGGATCGCCTCTCGTATATGGTAGCTCCATTATTTACGGCTTGCCTGGCCAGCCATGGCCCCCCCCACTTACTCATGTCCAGCCCATACCCCCCCTCGCCCAACACCCTATATCTAACGCTCATGTCTGGGCTAAAGACGTCAGCGCCCTTATAGTGAATCATTGCTACCCCCCCGCTCTCCAGTCCCAGGCCCAGCGACTCAACGTGGTGGGATCCTATGGCGTCCCCGGTTACCTTGAATATATCATCAACTCTCTTCCTCTCCACTATGGCGACGCTAAAACCATTCTTGGCCAATAGGTGGCCAGCATATGAACCAGCAGTTCCGGCTCCCACTATCACCACGTCGTATCTATTGCTCATGCAATCGCCCCCCATGCATTGGGTTTTAACCTTATCGGCTCGCGCACTTTCAGGATCCCGCCACATCCCTGCCCGGGTTCCGGTAAGGTAAAAATTAAAAACCGCGCTCCCCGTCGAATGACCAAGGTCCGTAGTCTAGCGGTTAGGATACTCCCTGACGCGGGAGAGATCCCGGTCGGGCCGAGTTGCCCGGGGGGGAAGGTTCAAATCCCGGCGGACCCACCACGTCTTAACCCAATACATTGAGCGAGGAATACGCCCCGCTTTCTCGTCATGGCTGGCTTCAATAAATGGTCCCCTCTATATGTCACAGCAATCCAAGGCTGTTCCTCTGAACTGGTTCATATTTTAGCGACGATCTCCTTCAATTTATCGCTGAACGTCCTAATTGTTAAGCCTTTGTTTTCTCCATGGCTGCCGTCGAGAAGCGTTTAAAGTCCGAGTCATCGCTGAGAAGCCTAATCAATCCCTGGACGGCTTCATCTGAGTCGGAGTAACCAACCCCCCCCTTAATCCCTCCTCCGCCAAGTCAGTCCATGCCCCCCCTCCTGATTTATGCACAACTATCGGCAATCCCCTGGCCATGGCCTCGGCCACAGCTATTCCCCAGTGCTCATTTATGGTAGCATGCAAAAACGCCCGTGCTGAATCCATTGCGGAATTTATGCTGGATCGAGGCGCGTTGGGCACTATGTTTATTGCAGCGCCTCCCGGTTCTCCCACATTAACGCTTAGCCCGGCGCGTCGAGCCATTTCGGCCACCCTATTCATGTAATTGATCTGGGTCCTCGTGGTGGCTCCCCCCCCGAATATTATCAGCCTTGCATCCGGCAATTGCTTTATCAATTTAGGCATCACCTCCGTGACCACCCAGTGATACCTCTTCTCCTCGCTGAACCTGCCCAGCATTACTATGCTCCTCGACCTTGCCTCTACGCTTGGAGACGGGCTTGCCTCCGTGTTGGGGGCTATTGGCGGGTTAAGCACGATGGGTTCCCCCCCGCCGTAGACCATCTTTACCACGTTGGCCGTCCACTTCGAATTAGTCAACACTGCATTGGCATCTTCAAATGGGTTCCTCCTCATGTATCTGGGCAGCATTGCGTGAATATCTTCCAGTATATGTTGAGGGGGGGGAACTTGCCGTATCTCTCCATTATATAGGGATCCTCCCCCCCATACGCTAAGCCCGATCCCTTGAACTTGGGATCCACCACCACCTCAAGGGGGGGAAATGTATATATTCAATTATTCTAAGGGATTCCCGGTATTTCAATAGGGGGGGTTTGTATGTTTGCTCATCTGTGAATAGGAGGGAGGCTCGGTATTTCTTCACCGCGACCTCCGCTGGCCGCCACGCATATAGCCTAGTCCATAATCCGAATGCCTTAACCCCCCCAATTGAAAGCGTGATTATCTTGAACTTGGCTAGATCTATCCCGTACCACTCCATGTACTTTGAGGGATCGAATGGGAAAGTGCCGGTTAGTATGGGCTCAAAGCCGGCCTCGCTTAACGCAACGGCAGCAGCGGCATCCACCAACTGCCCCCCCACCCGGCGACCCCCCCCAGTATCGATGACTGACTACGGCATATCCACCATTCATTGCAGTGCCAATTATCATGAACTATAAAAATATTCAGTGCTGACCTCCTCCCCCCCGTCCTGAGGCGGGGCTCTCCGGGGTCTGGAGGGTTACACCCCCCCCTTAACGGGTGCTACTCCATCGTGGAGAACTAGGAATTACAGTGGTTTCTTAATTGCAGATACTACTTTACCTACCGCTTTCTTAAGGATGTTCAAAGTACCGTTTAAGTCGCTGTGCATCTTATGCCCCCCCTTAGGCAATTAACGACTCCTCTTGGGTTTCTTTTAACCTCCACGCCGTGGTAGTCGCGTAGCCTTGACGTGTCGTACTCAACAACCTCGAACACCTTCATGCCATATTCTTGTGCTTTAAACTCGATTGCTTCCATCAACTCGCGGTAAGACCACAGATTTGTAGTGAACTTATTCCTTGTCTCGTGCTATATTGTATGGATAACCTAGATAAAATGGTAGACATCCCAAGCTCATAGAGCGTTTTCACCAAGTGGGACACCAAGCTTTCTGTAAAGATGCAGAAGACGCCTGTATAGTTTCTCAAAAAGTCTTCCTTTTCTCTCTTGCAAGCTCGTGGAAGAATTGTTGCCTTCTCTCGTGGTTCACCTCATTGAAGAGCTTGGCACATTCATTGGCTAACCTCCTTAACTTTCTTTCCGGGGGGGAGCCGTTTGGCAGGAGGCGGATTACGTTAGTCCTCCTATTCGTTTAGCTGGTCCTCCCCCGGCATTGCGGGGGGGTGATCGGCCCCCGCTCCTCATCCTCTGAAGATTGACCAGGTGAGGACGCCACGGGGGGGGAGCGGATGGGTGGTTAAAAACTATCCCCCCCGCCCCCTAGAAGGAGCGAGGCTTGTCCTCTTCTCTATTCATTGAGTTGAAAAGCCGTTATTAACTGGTGATTTAGCGTAAGGTTGGGGGGGCTCAAGTTTAAAAGGAATTATAGGGTCCCTCCTCCATGGTTCCTCCCCCCCTGCGAAAGATAGGGAGCAATGTTTGGGAGATACCTAGGGATTACAAGCCGTGCATGAAGGTGCCGGCCAGGATATTTGCAAGTGATTCATTGATGGAGAAAATGAGGAATGACTTAACGCTTGAACAGGTCGCCAACGTGGCTTGCCTGCCGGGAATATATAAGTACAGCATAGCGTTGCCGGATGCGCATCAAGGCTATGGATTTCCAGTGGGGGGGGAGTTGCTGCAGTCGATGCCAGTTCGGGCGCAATAAGTCCAGGCGGTATTGGGTATGACATAAACTGCGGCGTCAGGGTGTTGAGAACGGACTTGAAGATAGACGATGTGAAGCCCAAGCTCAGGGAGCTGGTGGACGCCATATTCAAGCTAGCTCCAGCCGGCGTTGGGGGGAGACGGGCCACGTGAAGCTCCAGGTGGGAGAGCTGGATAGGGTGCTCAATGAGGGGGGGTTGCCTGGGCGATAGGGAAGGGATACGGTTGGAGCGAGGATCAGGAGCGGATAGAGCAGAACGGCAGTTGGGACTATGCTGATGCATCCAAGGTAAGTCAAAGGGCAAAGGAGCGGGACGGGGGGGCGAGCTCGGCACGATAGGTTCCGGGAATCATTTCATAGAGGTCCAGGCAGTGGAGCGGATATTCGATGAGAAGGTAGCCAAGGCATTTGGAATAGACGAGGTGGGGGGGCAGTTTTAATCATGATACACAGCGGCTCCAGGGGGACTTGGCCATCAAGTGGCCACGGATTACATTAGAATAGCGGAGGGAAAGATACGGCAATGGGGCTCGTGCTGCCGGATAGGGAGTTAGTATCCATGCCCGTGAATACGAGGGAGGCCCAGGATTACTTGCACGCCATGGCGGCAGCCGCCAATTATGCATGGACCAACCGCCACCTATTGATGCACTGGGTCAGGGAGGCATTCAGGTCCGTGTTTAATAAGGACCGGATAAGCTGGGAATGAGGGTGGTCTACGACGTTGCCCACAACATCGCGAAGTTGGAGGAGCACGACGTGGAGGGGGGGCAGAGAAGGAGCGTTTGGGTTCACAGGAAGGGAGCCACCAGGGCGTTTCCAGCGGGTAGGCCGGAGATACCCAAGGTTTACAGGGATATAGGCCAGCCCGTCCTCATTCCCGGAAGCAT
>BBBF01000042.1 GCA_001315925.1 Thermocladium modestius JCM 10088
ATCGAGTTGACAGGGAAGCTCAAGGACGGGCCAGGGATTACATCTAGCCATCCCAGCTTCGAGACTTGCCCATTCCCATCATATTATTCAACTCAATAGTAGCCTTCCATATCTAGGTAGAGCTTGACAACCGCCGCGCTTCCACAAAAGGATTTCAAGCTTTATCGATATTTAATAAAAACGGCTGTAAGCATATTACCCAGCATGGCTGATGCATCTCCCTCGCCTTGCCCACCGCATCTGCAAACACTGTGGTGGCCACGCCGTGATTCAATGCGCCTCTCCGTAATTAACGGGGGGGAAGGCAGTCTCGGGAAACAGTCGCTCCCGAAAGGATGGGTGATTCAACAGTATATACGATTTACTTTCTAATGGGAAATTAAATAATTATAATTGAGCTGCGTGTCCAATTTTTGGTAACGCATATATAAATATTGCGTTGAGCCACCGATGCAGAAGCGCCTTTAAAATAGGACAAATCGCCACGTGAATCGTATTAGTCGCTCACTGCTGCCTTGCGCGCTGCGTAACTACTCGGAGGGCGGCCTCTGGGTGTTGGTCTGGCCTCACGCTGAAGCCCTTGACCACGCCGGCTACCTTGCCTCCGGGTCTATTACGAAGGTCACCCTATCGGCCATCCCCCCCAGCATGCCGAGGACCCCCCCGTACGCCTTCGCCACGCTCCCGTCCTGGTCGCTGATGAACTTGAAGCCGGCCCCCCTCGGCCTCGGCGAACCTGGCAAGCGTGGCCGGATCGTCCCTGCTGACCCCCCCCATGACCTCCACCCCCCCCATCTTCCTGAACTCGCCCCCCCACTCAGCGGAGAACGATCGCGCCTCCCTCGTGCATCCCGGCGTGAAGGCCTTCGGGAAGAAGTAAAGCACTACCCACTTCCCCCCCCGCAAATCGCTCAACCGTACCCTGGATCCATCATGCGCGACCGCCTCGAAGTCCGGAGCAAGCTCCCCCCCTCCCTAACCATAGCGTCTCTTCCCGCTTGTGAATAAAAGGCTATGAAGCTAAGTTCAGGTAACAGGAACACCCTGCCTCCCACGGTCTCGTTTGTGCATTGTTAGCCCAGCATTAGCAATAGTAGCCTGGCTAGGTTGGCCTTGAACTTGACGGTCGTGGAGTAGGCCCCCCCAACGCCCAGCTGAATCAGCGTTCCCCTGGAGTCCCGCACCTCCACGGCGGCCCCCCCCATCTTGTACAGCGCCTCGGATGCCTTGCCCAGCAGGTTAATGACTCTAATGCTTAATCCAAACCGCCTTACCGCGGCCCTAAGCTGCTCGTCATCTATCGAGATCGTTAATTGATTGCCGCTCGCCGATATGATAGCCGCTGACCTGCCGTTCACGGATATGGCGGCCCTGCCCGATTCAATTGTTACTATCCTCGCTCCGTCGCCTTTCATTTCTGTTGCGACTGAAGGGGGAACCGCCGTGAAGCTTATCCTGCCGTTTATGATTATCGATGTATTCGTTCCCTGAATTTTTATGGTTAGGTTATCGAAGACTATCTCGGCGGTGCTTTTGGTCCCCCCCTCTATCGCCTTTATGAAGCCGGCCACGATGGATTCCTCGCTCATTCGATTCCAGCGCGGCGGATCTATTTAAGCCTATCCCTAATTGAGGCTGGAGCCGCGGTCACTGAACTATTGCGGTGAATGGGTACTGCCCGCTGTTTGGACCCACGTTAGCAATCAAGTAACCGGCTATGGCAGTGCCGGGAGCCGCAGATTGGACGCCGATGCAGGACGCGCCATCCCCCCCATTGGGCACCGAGGCATTGCTGGACCCATATATGGCGGCCACGCCCGTCAAGTTACCGCCATTAGCCGTCATCTGCAGCGATAATTGGGCACTGGATCCATTATATACGACTATTGGGGCGTTGAACGAGCACATCATCCCGCCCAAGTCAAATCCGTTTATCATCACGTAGTACTGGGTGGGGGGGTTGTCTATGGTTAGATCAAATGAGGGCGACGCCGTTCCCGTGCCCGTCACAATTGCCTGTGACACTATCGTGGGCATCGTAGTGGACTGCGGCATTGATTGCTTAAATAACTGGGTCCCGTTCACTGCAATGGATAGCAAGTGGTCAAGGGATTGACTGTCGAAGGTGGGGGGGCTCATGCCGGTCAGGTTGATGGAGAACCCTACTCTTAATCCCCCCCCTGCCCCCCCGGCTGTGCCTCCATCATGGCCAAGCTGCCCTCCATCTCGGTCGGCACTCCATCGCCCAGCAAGCATAGCCTAGTGATGTCTATGTATATGCTCTCGTTCAAGGCGAGGGATGGCGTTGATACATTGCCGGCGGCGGAGAGGTAGGGGGCCATTGACGACGTGAATGGCTTCAGCGTTGCGAAGCAGTAAGTGGTCTCCCCCCCCTCCAATTGCCCGTGCCCACATAGGTTAGATCCAGCTCGAACGGCGTCAGGTTGCCCAGCTCCCTCGCGTTGGTGGAGTTGCTCCTCCCGCAGAACTTCACCGCCGACGCGTTTATCGGCGTGCTGCTGAGCAGCGGGGGGGACCCAATGGCTAGGCAACCGCTCGATCTATTCGACACTATCCCGAGCTGTGCTGGGATGGTGATGCTCATCTGAATCCCGTTGCTGGGCGCCGTAATGGATATGGTTGAATTTATGTACAGCTCTATGCCGGACGCGGTCCTGTAGTAGGAGAACTCGACGCTGGGCAGACTTATCTTGGCCGTCGAGTTGCCGGTAGCGTTGGTCGCAATTATCAAGGCGTACCCCGTGTAGAAGAGAGTCGCTTGCTGAATGGTGGAGTTGGCGAAGTTGTGGAGAGCCTCCTCATATGATTGAGAGGCTGGGGGGCTGAGGTGGTGGTAGTGGTGACCGTGGTGGTCGTGGTAGTTATAGTAGTTGAGGTAGGGGGGGGCGGCGACGTCACGGCGGTCGTAGTGGTCACGGGGCTGGGTTGATTGTGTCGTCGTGGTTGATTGGACCTGCTGCGAGGTAGTAGTTGCTGGCGAGGTAGTGGGAAGCGTCGTGGTAGTCGTGGGGGGGGAAGTGAGGGATGGCCGAGTGGTCGTGGTGGTTGGCGACGTGCGCGTCGCGTAGTATACCCCGATCACCACAGCTACTACGACCACAACTATGACAGCTATGGGCAAAATCTTCATAATTAGCCTATGATATATATATTAATATACTTTTTTATTCATGCACAAATGTATGAATTAGAGGGATGAAGCGCATCGAGGGCAGTAGGCCCATTCACGGGGGGGCTGTACTCCCGAAATTGGGCCGCTTCATCATGAGCCCTATATTTGAAGCAGCTCACGTCACGTGCCTCCTCAACAGTTTCTCCAACGTCTTCCTGGAATCTCTCCAGACCTGTCCCGGGTCCTCCGATAGTCCCGGGTCTAACCTGACCATGTAGATCCTCTTCTCGTTGCTCAGAACTATCTCGGAGTATCCCTTGTTTTTTATCTTCATCCAAAGCCTTGCCGTCGCTTCATCCTCTTCATCGTATTTACGCGACTCATTGAGTCCCGGGAACATCACCATGCCTAGATCCGCGTTATACTCATACATGTACGCCATGACCTTGAATCTACCGGCCGTGATGTAAGCAGGGTATCTCGAGAACTTACCATCGATTACGATCAACTTACCTCCATTGGGGGGGTTATCATCTTGTATGGATACATCGGGCCTGCCCCCCCGTATTGAGGCAGCGATCGTTTCATCTCCATCCACTGACTTTATTATTGATGAGTCAAGTTGTCCATTGAATAATAACCGAATTGTTTTGCCGCGTCTGGTTAACTCAACGTAATTATCATTTAATTTCGCCGAGTACCCTAACTCGGCGAATATATCAAGCACCAACAGCATTATGAATAATTCGTATAATCTCCACCCCCCCAAGAGCACGAAGTCCTTGCCTTCAAATCTACGGCTCATGCCGGCCTTATAATTGGGGTTCCCACTTACTCTGCGCGCAATGCTATATGCCTTGTACGCTCCGTGGAACCACGATGGTAGGTAAGGTCCCCCCCGGGTTCTCACATATGAAGACAACTCGCCGACGCTTGTTGTTCTAGGCAATTCATTGATCTTTCTGGAAAGAGTCACACAATTGCTGCGCATTCTTCCAATTATTTCCCTTAATATTATGTTTAGGGGGGGATTTTCCTGGAGAGCTTGATCGCCGACCAAGGCGATCGTTGAGGGCAGAGATTTACAAGCGACTCTTTTCACGAATACAGCCATTTTCCTCAGCATGGCGTACTCCGGTATGGCATTGCTTGGTACGTACGTTAAGTATGAGTATAGGCTGGGATAGGTAGCCACGGTCCTGGGGACGTCAAGGGCCCCCCCCAGATCTCCTGCCCCCCCTCTCCAACCTGAACTCCCTGCCGACCACGTAATCATTGATGGCTCTTTTAATCGCCTCAATCGTGCGCTTTACTGTCAAATCTAGGCTAAGCATGGATAGGTAATGCCTCGCGGTCTCGTTCACCTGAACCGCCGGCTCCCCCCCGGCATTGCCGAGCATTCCCTCAATTATCCTGAATGTGTGGGGGGATTCGCTAGGTAGTACTTGGCAACTATGTCGGATAGATTCCTCAACCCAATGCTATACAGCCTCTTCATCTACCGCCCCCCCTGCTTTCATTAATTAGATTCTTTTTGGCACTCTCCAATGCAATGCTCAATTTATTCGTCCTACTACTAATATAATCTATGCCCCCCCATTGAGAGCTTCATGTAATTGATGAATTCATCTAGCAATTTCTCGCCGTGGAGCCCCCCCCACCTGAGATCGATGCCTTCAATAACTTAATTGCCATCTTAACTACGCCGGGCGATACGCATAGGCTGCCTTTCTTGTCCTTATTATTAAGCTCGCCGCGCAGTCCAGCCACGAATTGCTCCAATAACTTCTTGTCTTTATCGTCAAGGCCGCTTAACTCCCTCAATAACATTGATAAATCCCCAGCGTCCGTGGGGGGGCACTCTAGCCTTATGACGATGAATCTCCTGAGCAGCGCTTCTCCTACCATGAATAGGTTCCTCATGTCGACCACATTCATTGTCCCAGCTATTCGCAGCAGCTTTAACGGGGGGGCATCGCCGTACTTCTTGTAATATTGAATGAACTTCCTGGCCTCGTCGTCAACCGAGTTGCCGTAAGATTCTGCCTCCTCCAGTATGCCTGGATCCATCCTCCAATCATCGGGATCAGGCGATCTGAAGATGGTGAAGAACTCCCCAAATGCCTTGTCCACATCGGCTCTATTCAACTCGTCTATTATAACGAAGAATGGAGTTGCCTTGCCATTGATGAACCCCCCCTCAACCACTTTGTTGTATGCTCGTATGAGGAAGCCGCGCGCCACTTAATTGAACCGCCCTCCAGCGTCTCTCCGCCCACCACGTCCCTCCTGAACCAGAGGGAGTTGGCAGTCCTAATCATGTAGTTACCCCCCCGCCCTCCAATGTGCTCAGCCACCTCCATAGCTAGCGTTGTCTTGCCGGTGCCGGGCGGGCCCACCAACAGGAAGTTACCGAAAGAGGCGGCGTTGATGGTTTTTAATATATCGTCGTAATTTATGAATAGTTTGCTCTGAATATTCCTTACCACATCGCTCAGATTTATGTTAATGACAGCGTGAACAGGTTCGCTATTATTAAATGAAGCTTCTTGGCCCTTCTCGTTTCCATAAATCCTCTCCATATCATTCTTATCGCTCTTCAATATCTCCTTTATTCCGTTCCATGTATTGCTAATAAGTTCGGGATTTTCCATGCATGTATTGCCTTGAACATTAAAGTGGCCTTTGTCTAATATTTCACCTAATTTGCGTCCATTATTTGAAAGATTATTTATGGAATTCATCTGCTCCACGAAGTTGGTCTCCTTCAATATCTTTCTGATCTCGCCATCCAACCATAAAATCCTCATTCTCCATCTAATTATCCAATGCTTGCCATTATCCTCTCGCCAATATTTGAAATTATGTATTGCATCGAGCGTGACATCGGTGACCAAGCCCATGCCAACAGGACCTAGGCCGGTGATACGAAAAATGCCTATTAATGGTTTTACCTCGTTTATACTATTTAATATAAACTGGATTTTATTACCCTCATTTCTCGCGATTAGTAATGATTTTATATATTTATCCACCAAGCTTTTAAACGGAAAACCAACGTAATTGTTCACTCCCTTCACGCTTATGGGTCCACTTACTGCGTCCCCCCCAAATCGCATAGCCATAATCGCCCTCCAAGGAGTACCTTATGGACCAAGCCCAATGTAATTTATTTCCGGGGGGGAAATTACATATATACGGTGGCTTGCTAATATTAATGATCCAATCAATCAGCGGGGGGGAATAGTTGGCTAATGTCTTATACTCATTACGGTATACGAACCAGTCCTGCACGCGCTTTGCTTCAGTGCTTCTTTTTAACTTTAGGCTTCAAAAACTAATCCCTGAAAGCTGGGACTGTAGAGCGAGTACTATTGTTTTTCGCGTCACTCTATTATTCGCTCGCCGCTGACCTTGGTGACGTACAGCTCCCTGCCCAGGGCTTGCGCGAACTTCAGGCTGCTGAGGGGGGGCTCCGTGTGCACCAGTATTACCTTAGTGGTGGAGGAGAAGTAGTCTATGAACTTCACCAACTCCCTGAGGCCGCTGTGCGCGCTGAAGTCGAACCAGTAGACCTTCGCGTTGACCCTTATCTCCTCATTCCCAATCCTCACGGCCCCCCCTGGACAGGAGCTCGAAGCCGGGCGTGTCAGGCGCCTGGAAGCTGGGCAGAATCACCGCGTTGCGCTTATCCCTCGCCAACCGCTTGAAGTAGTAAAGCGACGCGCCTCCCTTCAGCATGCCGGCGGGCGCTATTATCACGGCTTGATCCCTCATCACCTGCCTCCTGTAGTAATTCCCAAGCACCTCCACGCTCGCCTTCATGGCCTTCCCGTACAGATCCGGGTCCCTCAGGAACTGGGGGGTGCTTCGCTATTATTTGATTAGCCATCCTCGCCAATCCATCCACCACTATCGGCACGTCCACCACGTTGTTCCTCACCAGCGTCATCAGGATCTCCTGGGCCCTGCCTATGGTGAAGCTGGGGATGAGGACGGAGCCCCCCCCTCCTCCAGCGAGGTCTTGACTGCTCTATGAATGACTTATCCAGCTCCTCCTTCGGCGGGTGGTTTCCAGACGTGTAGGTGGCCTCCATCACCACGTAATCCAGGTCCCTGGGGAGGCGGGTCACGTCGGCCCCCCCGTTGAGGAGGTTGGACTCGCTGAGGTTGAAGTCGCCCGTGAACACCAACCCCCCCCTCCCATCCACCTCCAGGTAAGTCATCATGCTGCCCGGCACGTGGCCCGCGTTGATGAAGGTAGCCCTATCCCCCCCGCCGAACTCCACAGTGTCGCCGTACCCCCCCACGGGCACGACCCTCCTCAACGCGTTCCTCACCTCGTCGTCCTCGTACGGCAGGTAGTACCCGCTCAGCTTTATTGCGTCCTTGAACATCAACTCCGCCAGCTCCGTGGTGAGCTTAGTGGCGTAGAGGGGGGGAGGGGGGGCTGCTCACGTAGAGGCTCGGCAGGGCGCCGCAGTGATCCAGGTGGGAGTGGCTAAGCATCACCGCCGTCAAGTCCCTCGGCCTCACGTGGAGCGGGAAGACGGGGGGGTGCCCCCTCATCGTCGAAGTTAACCCCGTAATCCATGAGAAAGGCGTGGCTGGACCCCCCCTTCACGAGCACGGCCATCCTGCCCACCTCCCCCCCGCCTCCCCCCCCGAGTATCTGTATCTCCATTGGTGAATAGGTGGACCAAGGATTTTAAACACTGCTGCCACGGCCAGTTCCGTGAAGTTCTACGTCGAGACCCTGGGCTGCTGGCTCAACAAGGCGGACAGCGAGTTAATCGCGCAGAGGCTGGAGGCGGCGGGGGGCACGAGAGGTGGGGGGGACCCCAGCCAGGCGGACCTAGTGGTGCTCAACACGTGCGCAGTGAGGCAGGAGGCAGAGGAGAGCGCGGTGAGGTTCCTGAGGAGGGTTGGGGGGGGCGGTGGTGATGGTAGGGGGGGGCGTAGGATAGTGGCCTCCGGGTGCCTTGTGAGGGTGAGGCCGGACAGGTTGAGGAAGGCCGCGCCTGGCGTTGAGTTGGTGGATCTCCGCTCAGTGGAGGAGTTCGAGCGGGCAATAGCCGGGAACCCCCCCGCCGGGGGGGAGAGGCCCATGAAGGCCCTCCCGGAGTTCCTCGGGGGGGCGAGGGGGGGCACGTGCACGTGGTTCCAATACAGGTCGGGTGCATGGGCAACTGCGCCTTCTGCGCCACGAAGCTGGCTAGGGGGGGAGGCGGGGGGGGCTGGGTGAGGAGTTATGAGTTGAGGGACGTGGTGGAGAACGTGAGGAGGGCCGTGCAGAGGGGGGGCGCCAGGGAGATATACTTGACGGGGGGGCAGGAGACGAGCGCGTATGGGAGGGATAAGGGTTATGACCTGGTGGACCTGCTGGAGGCGATCCTCAAGATAGAGGGGGGGCGATTCTTCGTGAGGATGGGCATGATGGAGCCCCTCGAGTTGAGCGGCCTCCTGGATAGCTGATAGACGTCGCGAGGAGTGACTGGAGGGTGTACCGCTTCTTCCACGTCCCCGTCCAGAGCGGCAGCGATAGGGTGTTGAGGATAATGAAGCGGAAGTACGACGCCTCCCTCTTCAGGGAGGAGGTCCTCAAGATAAGGAACGCGTTCCCCGACTCCACCGTGGCCACCGACATAATAGTGGGGGGGCATCCAGGGGGGGAGGGGGGAGGAGGACTTCCAGGAATCCCTAAAGCTGATAGGGGAGCTGGGCATAGATAAGGTCCACGTGGCCAGGTTCAGCCCGCGGCCAGGCACGGAGGCGGCTGCAATGAAGCAGGTCCCGGACCCCCCCGTGAAGAAGGCCAGGAGCAAGTTGATGTCCGAGGAAGCATTGAAAGTCTCGCTGGCCCGCAACCTCAAGTTCGTGGGGGGGGACCTTCAATGGAGTCGTGAGCCAGCCGGGCTATAGGGGGGGGAGGGGGGGATTCATGGTTAGGATAGGCAATTATAGGCCAGTGATAGTGGAGAAGGCAACCCCCATCCGCCTTCGTCACGGTCAGCGTTGATGGCGCGACGCCGATACACTTGACCGGCCGCGTGGTCGAGTGATGCATTAATGTCTGCCCCCCCTCACCATCCTAGGGGGGGGCGGTGGTTTTACGGGGGGGTCTCAAGCATTGCCCCTCCTTGACGGGAACCACTTCATCATTGGCCTACCATGTTTGATGGATAAAACAAAAAATACCGAATGAAAGCAATGAATCATAAAAGAAATTATAATCGCCTAAGAACAAGATTTCTCAACTTGAAGTTGCATGTCAGTTATGGTTCTAAAATAGTACTAATGATGAAAAGCATTATCAAGAATTTAAAGAGAATTGCTGAGGGGGGGAAGGGAGTATCGGTGCCTAAAGTTATAGTAAATATAATAGTCGAAAATTTGGGCGATGAGGGGGCAAGGCGTGCTTGCTGAAAGGGTAAAAGAACTGGAAGCAAAATATAAGCAATTATTTATTGAGGTAGGCAGAATGGAGAGAGACTTAGCGTTATTGCGAAAGAGGGTTTGAGAGGCACCAGTAAATATAGAATAGAATAGAGTATTCTCGTAGACTTTGAGCGATATGGTATACCTAGAGAACAATCCTTAATCCCCCCCAATAATTTAAAATTGTACATTATGGGAACCCTTAACCTTGTTGATTATGTACCTGGCGATATAGATGAAGAATATTGAAGCTATGATTAGGGCCGTGAATGGGTCTACGCTGAGAAATTTGAGGGATGCCATAACGTAGTATAAGGCTATTGACGCAGCGGCGGCCGAGCTCAGTATGATTAGAAGGGAGAGCGAGAGAGAGTTCAATTCCGCGTTTACCTCCTCCTCATCAAAGCCCTTGATGCTTAACTCCCTGGCATACCTGCTATAGGACCTATAAAGGTAAGATAATGCTAGGGAGTACTGGGGGGGGAAGAGTATAGATCCATCAAACACGGCGGTGTTCTGGACCCTGGCTAGGACCACATGGAAAAAGTAGGGAATATAGCCTTGGGAGAGCAGGGATATAAATGCGATCGAGATCAAAGATGCCCAGGATGCGTAGTTAAGACTTTCCCCCCCTCTCCTAATCGCGCTGAAGGCCTCCACGAGGCTCACCAAGACGATCCCAGCTAAACCGATCGCCTCGCTGCCCTGGGCGAGTAACACTATGAAAGGCAGCAGCGGAATATAACCGATATCGAGATGAGCACAGCCTTCATCATGAACCCCCCCACATCATCATGCGGCTATTTATCTTAGCGACCACGGAGCCCACCCCCTCGCATGCGGGGGGGTCCCAGCTGATCACCTTCACCGAGGCAGGCAGTCTCCTGTACACGCCCTCAACCCTGTCCCTGATGAACCATTCACTACATGGGGGGGAATCGCCGACGATGTTCTTCATCAGTATGGTATCGGGGGGGATTATATCTACTATTATTGCCCTGGAACGCAGTTCACTGCTTATCTTGCTGATCTCCTCCACGTTGCCCGTCGTTATGTTGGTCACGATCAATGTTACTGCCTTCAAACCCGCAATGCGCCGCACCATCGCTTCATCCAAAGCTGAGATCCCCGCGAACCCCTTGAGCTCGACGAGGGTTTTTAATAACCTGTAGTATTGATCGCTGTCAGAGCTGGGCGGAACCTTAGCTCTTCGGGAAAATCCATAGGCCAACGCTGTATCCATACCGTAGGAAAACCCTGCTTAGGGACAATATGAGGGATATCCCGTATTCCATGGGATTCTCAATGTCGGATCCATATCTCATCCACAAGCTCCCATCCATCAATAGAGCAATGGTCCTGGCCCCCCCCTCCCTCTCGTATTCATTGACCATTAATTTATTCCCAGCGTTCCTGGCAGTCGCCTTCCAATTTATGAACCTGTAAGGGTAGCCAGCAACGTACTCCCTCACTGACCAAAACTCCGTGGAGTATGAACCTAACCTTGACGGTGAAAATCTCGGCGCCTTCTCCCTCGGCCTCACGCTTGCTGGAAGCTCGATATCAGCTTCACCCTGGGCAGTACCTGGATTCCTTCACTTATTTTGACATTCTCTTTAATGCTCTCTATCATGCCGAAAGGATGGTAGTAAATGTAGCTCACCCCCCCTCCACGGGTAGGACCCCCCCTCTTTACCGCCTTAAGGATGTACTCGTACTCCTTATGGACCCGCCTAAATCCCTTGAATATCACGTGAACATTGGTGCCCCCCCTGACCAACTCGAAGCCTTCCGCCATGTCGGTCCCTGGAATCGGCGGTCCTCTAATCATGATCAAACCATAGCCCCCCCTAGATATGGTGACCTCAACCTTAACCCCCCCAACCTCCTCGCCTATATGGGCGATTCTCTTATCCAGCTTCAGTGAGAATGAGGCGTCGGGCTTCTCGCCGGTGCTTAATGCCGCGAAAATCACCAGGAGGGAGAATATTAGGGGGGGCATGACGTAGAGCTTTGAGGTCGTCACTGTGGCTAGGATGACCATGAACACCGGGATTATTGCCAGAATTATTATTGCCCTTGCGCCCTCCCTCATCCTTTTTCACTTCGGTACAGGTATCTTGTTCAAGTACTCAATTATTATGTCCTCGCCCCCCCTCACCCCCCCCTCCAGCGCCATTTCGGGCTTCAGGAAGATTCTGTGGGACAATACTTCCACGGCCACCATCTTCACGTCGTCCGGGATGACGTAATCCCTGCCCCCCCGCATCAACGCGACAGCCCTGGCCATGCTCATCAAGGCCAGTAACGCCCTAGGGCTGGGCCCGGCTGAAACCCTCTGGTCCTTCCTTATCGCGTTGAAGCTAACGATGTACTTCATGACGTCCTCGCTCACCGCGACGTCGTCCACGGAATCCCTGATCTTTAGGAGCTCGACGTCCGACAGCATCGCCTCAACTTTGGGGGGGGATGGGTCGTTCGTCCTCCACGAGATCCTCCTCTTAAGCAGCTCAACTTCATCCCTGGGGGGGTATCCCAGCCTTACCCTGATCAGGAACTATCCAACTGCGCCTCGGGCAGCGGGTAGGTCCCCTCCAGTTCTATTGGGTTTTGCGTGGCGATGACTATGAAGGGGGGGTTGGGCAATTGCATTGTCTCGCCTTCTATCGTGACCTGGCCCTCCTGCATTGCCTCCAGGAGCGCGGACTGAACCTTAGGGGGGGAGGCCCTATTGATCTCGTCCGCCAACACGAAGTTGGAGAAGATGGGGCCTAGAACCGTTTCGAAGGCGCCCCCTATCTTGCCTCCATACCTTGGTGCCCAGGATGTCGCTGGGCAGAAGGTCGGGGGGGTAAACTGTATCCTGCTGTACCTTAGCCCTAGAACTTTAGCCAGGATTTTGGATAGGAAGGTCTTGCCCATTCCTGGAACATCCTCCATCAGAACGTGCCCGCCGGCCAATATGGCGGCCAGGATCTTGACTAAGACCTCTCGATCCCCGATGAAGAGCTCGGATATCTTATCGATGACTAAGTTAATCCTATCACTTATATTGCCCGCCCCCCCGCTCATCCCGATTAGAATCCTCGACTAGATTATTAAGCGTTTTACGGGACATTGCCTTCCTTAAAGTGCTCGATATTATGGCCATCCTATTGTTAATTTCCCGCTCAATAACTTTTTTACTGGCCCTACCAGGTACTTGGGGGGGATTATATTGAATGATGTCCCCCCCCAAGTAGGTGAGGATCTCGCCGTAGCTCAAGCCGTCCTTCGTCAGCTCCCGCGTTAAGTAAATTATCAATAACTCCTTCCTCGAATTCACGACGAACTCCCTTATGGCTGCCTCAAGTTTGGCGAACTCGGGGGGAGGACGACACCTCTATCTCGCGTTTATGCTTCTCATAGAATTCCTCCATTACCCTCTCCACAGTGGTCACACCACCAGCATACAACCTGTATCCAACAAGTGATATGGAAATGGACGCCGCGAGCAGGAAGCTATCAGGATATAGCCATTATAGATGGGGGGGGTTTAGGTATCGTCAGCAACACGTAAAACAGACCTAAGCCGAAGCCCACGACGCTCATCGCAGCGACGTTGGCCTTAACGCTGGAGTAGTCGAAGCCAAGCCTCCTGGACAAGACGGAAACGGGGGGGGAAGCAATGAGGTAAACCAGCGAGGCGATCAAGAATGGGTAAAGGATGGGGGGGCCATAGATCGACCTGAAGAGGAAACCCAGCGATGAGAGGAGGAAGAAGCGGGAGGCGTTGGTCAATGATTCATGGAGAAGGGGGGGCTCTGCCTCCCTAGATGCCCTGTGAAGAAACAAGCCAATCAACCCCCCCAAGGCGATGGATTCCATGAAATTGCTCACGTAGAAAGAATAATTGCCAAAATGGCTCGTGATGCTTGCGAGGATGAGGGATAGCGAGTTAAAAAGTAGGTAGATGAAAATGGACGGCGCCGCCACGTTCCTAAGGAGCCTGTACGCCTCCGTTACCCGGCGTATTGAGCCGGCGTTGCTTGCGAGGAGCACTGTGTTTACGGCGAGCAGTGATGGTAATTAAATCAATAATGTAGGAAGCCAGGGGGTAACGCGATATGAAGAGGAGCCACGTTAAGGCTAAGAGCGTGAGGTAGATCGCGGCGTATTTCCAGTAGCTAAGAACCTTCACACATTATCACCTTCGCCTCTTTAAAGGTTTTACCTAAAGCGATTAGGAACTCCTCATATGCCTCCCTGCTCAAACTCTTATTGCCGTACCTTACATCCTCAAACACCTTAACGACGAGGGAGGGATCGCTCGTTAATACCCCCCCGTCGCCCTTAAGCTTCTCAATCGCCTCCCTTAAGGTGCGGGAGTCCTCAATTTCGTAGTTTTCCACGTTAATCCTGACGAAGTTGATGACGTCTTCCTCATAGGCGGTTGCCCTAATGAGGAAAGTCCTCTCCGATCGATCGCCCCCCCTCACCACCAAGGCGTAGCAACCCCCCCTATCCGGCATGTAAAGGCTTCCCCCATCCACGCGCCCTCTCCCCATCAATTCAACTGAGTGATTCATCTTCACGGAGAAGGGCAGGGGGGGATGCCTGTGATCCCAAATTAGAGGCAAGTCCTTATTGATCGGTAGGTTCAAGACATCGCTGCCTCCCCCCCATCCCTCCAATCTCTTGATGACCTCCCCCCCAGGCAAAAGCTTAACTTGACCAACCCCCCCCTCACTTCTCCAACCTCCCCCCCATTACTCACACCCCCCCTCTAGGTAAACCCAATTGGTTAGGTTGAGCATTAACCGTAGATCCGGAGTCAGGCCTGTAAGGAATTCCC
The DNA here is from genome assembly GCA_001315925.1 of Thermocladium modestius JCM 10088. Taxonomy (GTDB): domain Archaea; phylum Thermoproteota; class Thermoprotei; order Thermoproteales; family Thermocladiaceae; genus Thermocladium; species Thermocladium modestius. The sequence continues at coordinate 14,406 of BBBF01000042.1, forward strand.
CTCCGTAATATCGTTATTGATGCAAGTAAGGCAGTGATAATGAGCAAGAGAATTAAGAGGGTGAGGGGGGGCATAATGAAATGGATCGCATTCGTGGCTGCATGCGGAGAGCCCATGGCGTGAGGGGGGGAACCGCCGACTTTAGCTGATCCCGGGCCTTGACCACCGTTATTGCCCTGCCCAATGCCGTTGCTGCCCTGACCACCCATGGGCGCGATATTCAAGCTGAGGTTAAAATCAAAGACGCGCAAAATGGTTTTAAGCAGGTTAAGCAAAAGAGTGGAATTAATGGAATGGGGAAAAACTAGGTGAATTGAAATTAGCCTTTGAGAGAAGTTTCCAAGGGTTAGATTTCCATGCAATGACATATTGATCGGGAACGATACATTGATTACGGGAAATAAGGGCCCGCCGCCCCCG
>BBBF01000043.1 GCA_001315925.1 Thermocladium modestius JCM 10088
GGGAATACATATAAGTCGGAAATTCCATCAGGCTTATGCGGCTGCGTAGGATTGAGCTTTATCACGTGGCGATGAGGCTTAAATCAAGGTTCGAGACCAGCTTCGGCGCGTCCGTGGATAGGCATGGGATTCTGGTCAAGGCGTCCTTCGATGGGGGGGGATTGGAGGGGGGGTGGGGGGGGAGGTGACTGCTGATGAGGGGGGCCGTGGTACAGCTATGAGACGGTCGGCACGGCGTGGCTGGCATTGACGGAGTACATGCCTCCCATCCTCAGTAAGGCAGAGGTAACGGAGCCCCGCTCGTTTATTGATCTCCTGAATAGAGTGAGGGGGGGCATAATATGGCGAAGGCCGGCATCGAGGAAGCGGTGTGGGATGCCTACGCCAAGTCGCTGGGCAAGCCGCTCTATGAATTGCTGGGTGGGGGGGTTAGGGATAGAATAGTGAGCGGCGTATCGGTTGGCATACAGGACAGCGTTGATGAGCTCCTCAAGGTGATAGGGTCGTATCTTGAGGCGGGGGGGTATAGGCGAATTAAGATAAAGATAAAGCCGGGCTGGGACTTGGCTGTGGTGAGGCGAGTCAGGCGGGAGTATCCGGACGTGCCGCTTCAGGTCGACGCGAATGCGGCCTACTCCTTAAGCGATGCGGCTACCTTCAGGGAAATGGATGACTTGGGTCTCCTCTTGATAGAGCAGCCGCTCGATTATGATGACTTGGTGGATCACGCTAAGCTACAGAGGGAGCTGAGGACGCCGGTTTGCCTGGATGAATCCATAAAGACGCCGGCGGACGCGAGGAGGGCCTTCGAGCTGGGTTCCTGTAGGGTGATAAACATAAAGCCGGGCAGGGTTGGCGGGGTAACGAATAGCGTGGCCATACATGACTTCTGCAGGCTTGCCGGCATGCCCGTCTGGATAGGGGGGGGATGCTGGAGACTGGGGGGGTCGGCCGCGGCGTTCAGGTTGCGCTGGCTACCCTCCCCAACGTGAAGCTGCCCAACGACATAAGCGCGAGCGATAGGTATTACGAGGAGGATGTAACGGAGCCTGGGTCCTCAACAGGGACGGCACGATAAGCGTCAGGAAATCGCCCGGAATAGGGGGGGTGGAGCCCATAGAGGAGAGGCTGGTCAAGCACGTGGTTAAGCACGTATCGATAGAGCTGTGATTGCTCCGGGAAGCGGGGCAGTAAGGACTGGCTTTTTACTCTCCTCCTAGGTGCTGGCTTCAATAGCTTGGTTGACTTGTTGATGGGCCTTCGTTAATGAGTCTCATTTAATTATTTATTTAAATATTTACACGTATTACGTGCGGAACCTGCAACATTATTTAAAGAAAAGTATTTAAATGCAGAGGGAGAGGCAATATTCATGGGTGGCAGCGACATAGCGGGCGATTCCCCCCCCAAGGGCGAGGGAAGCAATTCGCGCGCATCCAATACCAATACTGGAAACGTGGCTAGGGGTTCCGGTAAAAGCGAGCTGGCTCCCGCTAAGTTTCCCTGGGGAGCCATAATAGCATTGGCAATGGGCATGCTGGTCTACGGCGTGGCCGAGAGTTACGGACCTGTGGCGGCCATAAGCGGCGTGATACCGTCGAGCTACGCCTTCCTGGGCCTCAGCCTTCCATACGTGGCCGGGGGGCTTCGGCGCCCTTCTCTCCGGCTACTTGACGGACGCCGTGGGGAGGCGGAATTCCTTCATGTTGACGGCGGCAATGATACTGGCCGGCATAATAATATACGTGTTGGCCGGCACCAACGTTGCGGCCTGGTGGTATCGTTTATTTTAATAGGAATGGCTGCCATAGGGCTCGAGACGCTATCCTCTCCATAATAGCGGAAACGGTGCCCGCCAAGTGGCGTGGAAACATGGAGGTGATAGTCCAAAACTTCGGCAATTTAGGCGTCGCGATAGTGTTCATACCCCTCCTGCTTGGCTTCAGCGCGGCGCAGACGGAGGTAGCAATAGCGCTGCTGTTCCTGGCCCCCCCGCTAGCCGCGCTGGTAATGGGTTACTTCATGGTAGAGGAAACCCTACCGTGGAGGGCGGCGACCGGCAAGGCAAACATAGATGCAGTGAATGCTTGGAAGGCCGTGGATGGAGACGCGGAACCGGTGGCGCCTACCATGAGCCTGCCCCCCCTCAGATTCCTAATAATAACCCTAATAGGGATTGTACAGGACGTCGCGTTCGTCTACATAACGTACGACCTAGGATTCCTCTACTTCTCCAGCAGCCTGGCCAGCGAGATACCATTGATTGGAGGATTGATAATGGTGGCGGTCGGGATAGCCTTTGGGCTGGCCGCGGTCCACAAGGCATCTAGAAAAGCCGTATCGCTCGCCTCATACGGGGCCCTCGCCGCTCTATGGGCGGTTCTCTGGGCCTATGAAGCCATAACTAGGGATGTTGCAAGCAACACTCTGCTCTTCCTCACCGCGTTGCTGTTCATACCGGTGGAGACGACTTGGGGAGTCAGGGCAATGCTGGAGCCGGAGATGTTCCCAACCCAGAAGAGGGGGAAGTACGTGTCCTACGCGAGGACATTGGTTTGGATAATAGCCGGAACAATCACTGGGCTGCTCTCCGTCTACGTAATGTCATTCAACGCGGAAGCGGCCATCGTGATGGCCATATTCCTGGTCGGGCTCGCCATGACAATGCTGTGGTATTTCAAGGGATTCGAGACAGGCAAGAAGAGCCTGGTAGGGCACGACGTAACTCAATGATAGTTGGGCCTCCAAGTCCTCATTAAAACAATCTCCTCTCCCCCCTCAAATGCCTCGCTTCTCCGATCGAGTCGGGCAGGGGGTAAAATTAAAAAACGTTGAAATCTACGGTAGGGAAGAGGGCCCGTGGCTTAGCCAGGTGGAGCGGCCGGCTCATAACCGGTAGGCCCCCCCGGGTTCAAATCCCGGCGGGCCCATCATTCTAACGGAGTAACATCATCGATTGGCTCGGGGCATAGCGGGGCCTCAATGAAAGAGGAGGGGGGGCGAGTACTTCCGCTCGTACTTATATTTAGTCAATGCATCCTCCATGACCCCCCCCAGCCCAACCCCCCCGCCTCGGCCAAGCAGGGGAGCCACGTCCACCTCCCCCCCGTTCCTGACCTCCAGGTTACCATCGTATAATTCGTTCAGCCAAGCCAGGGGCCACTCCACGGTGGTTACCTCGCTCACGGCTGACGCCACGTGAAGCGTGAATGCATGGGCCAGCACGGATCTGTGAGGCCTATGATGGGGGGGAGCGATGTACTTGCCCAAATCCTTTATTCCCCCCCTCACCACAGCGAAGAACCTGGCCACTCCCCCCCCACCTTAGATATATCCGGTTGGATGTAGGAAACCCCCGCCTCGGCCAACTCCTTGAACTCGTTCACGTAGTACTCATTCTCTCCAGCGGCGATCGGCACGGGCGATTCCCTGGCCACAGCGCGCAGTGAATCCTTGTCGTTGGGAGGCCAGGTTGGCTCCTCGACCCAGCGGGGGGGCTCATACCCGTGAATCTCGTTCAGGAACTTAATTGCCTTACCGGGCGAGTTGAATGCGGCGTTTAGGTCAAGGGCGATGGCCACGTCGCTGCCGAACTTCCCCCCCTTATGGCCTTAACGGCATCCAGCGATTCATCTGGACGTTGATGTAGCTTAACCATAGTGAACCCCCCCCTTTCCACGGCCTTCCCAACAGCCTTAATTATCTGGTCCACGTTAGAGTAGCGGGGGGGAAAGCTGGCATACACTGGTATCCTGGTCCTAGTCCTGCCTCCCAGCATATCCGACACGGGCCTTCCCAATTGCTTGCCCAAGGCGTCCCAAAGGGCCATCTCCAATCCCCCCCCATCGCGCCGGTCACTATGCCGCACAGGCCGCCTGTGAACAATAACTTCTCCAGCTCATTGGTTAACGCCACTATGTCCTCTACGCCCTCAATGTTCTTCCCCCCCACGGTGGCCGGCACTACCACGTCGTTCAAGACACCCATGTACGCATCCACTACGCCGCTGCCGTAGACGAGGACCTCTCCCCCCCAGCCCACTGAATCCCCCCCAAGCTCCACTTTGACGTATAATTGAACCCCCCCCATGAATCTCGAAACACCGTGGGCGGGTCATCTATGAATGGAATGGATAGTGGAAATGCCGTGATTCCCTTTATTGGCGGCATGCATTATTAAAGCCGGCGTCAATATTTAAATATCATTGGTTATTAATATCGCTGCATCCTTAAGCGGATGATTTAGCGGCTCAAATGCCTCGCTGGCCTAACATATCGGCTTTGTCCAGTTAATTAAGTCTAGAATAGTATAAAAAGGCCCATACATATTCTACTCGATGCCGTCGTTATCCGAAAAAGTGTACAAGGAATTGTTAAGCAACATAGTGGCCGGCAAGTTCAGGCTAGGGGGGGAGTCCCTGCGAGAGGATACTCTGGCCTCCATGCTGAACGTCAGCAGGACCCCCGTTAGGGAGGCGCTGGCCAGGCTGGAGCGGGATGGGTTGGTGGTAAAAAAGGGTAAGTCATACACCATAATACCGCTGACGAGGGACGATGTATTACAACTATACGAGGTGAGGAAACCCCTTGAGGCACTGGCGGCTGAGCTGGCGGCCCGCCGCATAACCGATGATCAAGCAAGGGAGCTCCAAAATCTTGCGAATAGGATGAAAGAAGAAGCGGCCAAGCAAGATCCGGATCCAGTGTTGCTGGCCGATCTTAACGGGAAAATACACAATTCGATAGCTAACATAGGCGGGAATAAATACTTGGCTGAGTTCCTCAACGAAATACGGCTTAAGTTGATGATAGTCAGAGTGACGCTGTTCACAACATATGGCCGGCGAATCGAGGAGGTCATGGAGCACTCCGCCATAATAGACGCCGTGGTATCGAGGGATGCCAAGCTGGCCAGGGATAAAATGGAGATTCACATGAGTAATGTCGTAAAGGACGTGGAAAGCAAAATACTGCCCCCCCTCCTATTCCCGTCGCGGATGTGATTTAATCGGTGCATTTTTGTATACAAAAAGTATATAAATATCAATTCAAGGAAGCAGCAATGACTGTCAAATTCGTGATACATAATAGGGCCGACAATGTGGGGGGGTCGCCATAGATGATATAAGGGAGGGCGAGGAAGCCGCTGGGGGGGTCTATATAGAGAACAGGGAAAGCGGGCCAGTCGTGAAGGCATTAAACGACGTGCCCTGGGCCACAAGATAGCGTTGACCGACATAAAGATGGGAAGCAAGGTGATAAAGTATGGACGAACCATAGGCGCGGCTACCAGGGATATAAGGGCTGGGGGGGAGCACGTGCACGTCCATAACATTAAGTCCCTCAGGTGGGGGGGTGGCTCTAAATGAGCGGCATCAAGGTGAAGGCATACGTTAGGCCAGATGGATCCCTGGGGGGGGTCAGGAATTACGTTGCTGTGATACCGGTTGACGACTTATCCAACACGGCCGCGGTTGGAGTGTCAAGGCTCATTCGAGGCGCCGTCGCGATACCCCACCCATACGGTAGGCTCCAGTTCGGCAAGGACCTTGATCTCTTATTCCACGTGCTCAGCGGGACCGGCGCGAATCCCAACGTGTACGGCGCCATAGTGATCGGCATTGAGGATAACTGGGCCAATAAGGTCGCTGATGGCATAGCTAGGACCGGGAAACCAGTCTATGCATTCCCGGTGGAGGGAAACGGCGATCTCAGGACAATTGAATTGGCCTCCCGGAAGGCGAAGGAGTTGGTCCAGGAGGCAAGCGAGCAGCAGAGGACAGAGGTGGACTTGACGGGCTTTAACTTCAGCATAAAGTGCGGCGAGTCCGACACCACGTCTGGCCTTGCCTCCAACCCGGCCACGGGCTACGCAGTAGATGAATTGGTGGATTTAGGCAACACAGTCATGTTCGGCGAGACGAGCGAGTTGACGGGCGCGGAGGACATAGTTGCCGAGAAGATAAGGGATCCATTGCTTAGGGAGAAGTTCTGGAGGATCTATAGGGAGTACACGGGAGTCATTGAGGGGCAGGGCGTTGACTTGCTCGGCTCGCAGCCGACTGAGGGCAATATTAAGGGTGGCCTCTCCACTATTGAGGAGAAGGCCCTCGGCAATATTCAGAAGCTCGGCACCAAGCCCGTATCGTGTGTACTGGATTACCTGGATGAACTGCCTAAGGGAGGAGGCAAGCTCTGCTTCGTGAACACATCATCGCGGCAGCCGAGGCAGTCACGCTGTTCGCCGCCAAGGGTTCCATACTCCACTTATTCACTACGGGGGGGCAAGGCAACGTGGTTGGCCACCCATTGATTCCCGTCATAAAGATATCGGCGAACCCCCCCAAGACGGTCAAGGCGATGGGGGGGGAGCACATAGATGTGGATGTCTCCGACCTACTCCAGTTGAAGGCGGACCTAAGGGAGGCCGGCGAGAGGATATTCCAACACGCCATCAAGACCATTAATGGGAGACTAACCGCCGCCGAGGTGCTTCAACACGACGAGTTCTCCCCCCCCATTAAGCTATACATAAGCGCGTGATGCCTTTACAAAAAGATGGTAATCGCTCCTTTAGGGAAGAAGAAGGAGATCCGTTTTATTGGGATTGATTTCATGCATTAGCCTTGGCTAGCACAGGGCACCCAGTGCCATCGTTAGAGCAGTACTGTTGATAGTACTTGGCCCGCACGGCTCGCCACTCCTCCGGCGGAAGAAAGGCACATCTATCTCCATCAACGGTATGCACGTAGAACGCGCACTTCATGTTATAGCCCGGGGAATCCCCCCCTTTAATTAATGTATCGAGGAGCCCGACAGATCCTCGTACACCTTTATTAAGGCCTGGGTACCCTTATCGCCGAGCCCCCCCTTTGCCACGAGGGACTCGTATAGTTGAAGCAGTATGCTGGAGCCCGGAAGCGGCGCATGTATCCTGCTTGCCAAATCCATGACGTACCGCAGATCCTTCCTTAAGTGCGCCGCCTTGAAGCCCGGCTCCAGGTCTCCCTTCATTATCTTGGGCAGGTAGTATTGAACCGTGAATGAATTCGCGGCTCCCGAGCTCAACACCGTTAAGAGCGCCTCATCGCTGACGCCGGCGCCTCGGGCAAGCGTGAGGGCCTCGGCCACCGCCATCATATCGATCCCAACCACTATCTGATTGCACAGCTTAAGCAATTGGCCTGACCCAACGTCGCCGCCGTACACTATCACCTTACCCATGGCCTCCAGCACGGGCCTCACGGCCTCAAACGTCTCCCGCCTCCCTCCCACCATTATTGTGAGGGTGCCTCCCGAGCGCCCTTATCACCGCCCGTCACGGGGGCGTCCAGGAACTCGATGCCAGCCTTAGCCAAGCGGGCCGCGAATGACTTGGCGTGCTCCGGCGAATTGGTGCTCATATCAATGAATACCAATCCCTCCCGAGCGCCCTCCACGACTCCCCCCCAGGGCCGAACAGTATAGCCTCTACATCGGGGGGGGCATCAGTTACCATTCCTATCACCACGTCGGATGACCGCGCCACCTCGCTTGGGGGGGATGATGCTATGGAGACCCCCATCTCTGCCAGCGGCTCTGCCTTGCTTTTGGTCCTGTTATAGACGGTTAAGGGAAAGCCCTTCCTGGCTATGTTGGTAGCCATGGGTGAACCCATTATTCCCAACCCTATGAAGCCGACCCTCAACATTATGAGCCACACGCCTCCCCCCCACTTAATTAATTTGCCTCAATCGACGATGGATCTATTGCTCGGCCCCCCCTCCCTTCCCGTACACGCTTTCCTCGATCCATCTAAGGTAATCCTCATTGCCCGCTATTATGGGCATGGCTATTATTTCGGGAACCTCGTATGGGTGCAACTCCTTTACCCGCCTCACCAAGCGATCCAGGGCCGGCCTCGTCGTCTTTATTATTAATAGGGCCTCCTCGTCCTCCTCCACATTGCCCTTCCATCTATATATGCTCCTAATCCCCCCCCTCACCACGTTAACGCAGGCAGCCAATCCCTCCTCGACCAGGACCCGCCCAATCCTGATCCCTTGATCCTCGGGCGCAGTCACGTTGACCAACACGTAATCCATGGTAGGCAGGCAGCGGTCGACGTTTTAACTTTTGAGGAGGTCAACGGGCGCGGTGACTTATTGCTTCCCGCTCATAGTGGGAGCGGAAGTCCGAGCACCGCGCGGTACATGATTAATCCAATCCTCCAGGAGATCACGCCTATCAATAAACCCCCCCCACGCAATCGCTTGGGTAGTGGGCCAGCAGAAGCACGCGGGAGGCGGATACCAGGACGGCCTCGGCGATTAGGGGGCAGAGATAATTGGGGGGGTCCAAGGAGGGAGAGGGCAAGCAGCGATGCGCCCCCCCACACCACTGAGCAGTGATTGCTTGGAAACGATGAACCGCTGGCCGTGACTGCATTTAGGGGCATCCTCTCGTAGGGCCTCTGCCTCTTCACTACCTCCTTGACTGCCCTCCCGATGATTATTGATGTCAATATGGAGAGCGCGATGGAGATCGCCATCGCCATCCTGCCCAACGCCGCTATTGCTATGACGACGGCCGACCAGAAGGGCAATCTGCCGTACTTGGTGAGCACAATCATTGCTTGCCTAGTCCAATTCCCGCCCACGCCCGCCGCCCAGGCCATGACTGGGTCCTCCAGCTTGCCGTACCGCGTCACAGCCATGGATAGCGCCGCGAGGACGGCGGACGCCATTATTATGATCATTCATGCTCAATCCATTCCCCCCCCATTTTTAAGCGTGGCGCTACCACTTGAGGGGGTCGGCCTCCCCGGCTGATATCACTCTAAGCCGCTCCACTGATTTCAGCTCGTCAAGTATCTTAGCCACGGAGGGCGGCACCAATTCCCTCCACGTCTCATCCCCATCCATCATCTTCTTCCTGACCAGGGTCGACACGTATATATCCCTCGAGAAGAGCGGTTGCTGCACCACCCTGTAGCCCGCGTTCCTGAGCAGCATGGCCACGAACTGGTTGCCCGTGTACGCCACGTCGAATGGCGGAACGTATGATTCCAAGTACTTCACCCAGGAATGATTGTTCTCGAAATTGTTGAGGGGGGGAATGATTATCACGCGTCCAAGATCAACTCCAGCCTCCTTGAGGGCGGCCCTAAGCATTAACACCCGCTCCCCCCGCGGTGAATGGATCCTTCTCCGAGTAATTAAATTGAGCGGACCCTACCACTATCACGAGTTCATCTACCTCGCCCAATATGTGCTGGATGGCCTTCACATGACCCCCCCAATGAGGGGGGGGTTGGAACCGTCCTATGAATAATCCCCGCATTGATTCGGCGTAACGGCGGTGGAAATAAGCTTTGAGGAGCATTTTTCCCCTTTACGCCCATCTGGAAAGCATTGATCACTCCATGGGCAAATGCTTAAAATATACGAGCAATTCATTGAAATCCGATGAGGGTGGTAACGATTGGGGGGGATGATAGGACGGTCACCGCGCTCAAGCTGCTGGGCATAGAGGGCTACGCCGTCAAGTCGCCGGGAGACGCCGTCAAGCTAATCAATTCGTTCCTGGAGGACCCCCCCGACGTGGCGGGGATCTTCATCTCATCATCCATAATGGACGGCATAAGGGATTACGTCGATAAAGTGAAGGAGAGGCGGAGGACCCCCCCATGTTGATGGAGTTTCCATCCCTGGAGGGAGCCGAGTATAAGCCAATTGATTACTTAAAAACCCTCAGGTCTGCATTGGGGGGGATGTAATATGAGCGATAGAGTCATTAATTTAATAGAGGACGTGTTCAAGAGGCTTCGGGACGAGGTGGATACCTGGTCATCAGACCTAAACCTGAAGCTGGAGGCCGAGCTGGGCGGGTTCGTGGATTCCCTGCTGTCAAAGTACAGGGACGAGGCGCGCGAGGTGGATAGGGCGGCCCAGTTGAAGCTGGAGCAGGAAATGTACGAGGCAACGCTGAAGCTTAAGGCGGAGCGATTGAAGGTCCTGGACGGCATATACTGCGAAGTGACCGCCGCCGTGAGGGGGGGGAGGTAATGAAGAGGAGAAACACGCCTCAATACGCGAAGCTATTGGGTTCCCTCCTCGAGGAGGCCGTTGGAGTGATTCAATCAAATGAGATTAAGGTGATGTGCTCCCCCTTGGACTTCGAGGCCATTAAGGCGCTGGGATCCGAGAGGGGGGGGCTGAGACTGACCCTGGAGCGGGCCCGAGGATATGGTGGGATTCAAGGCAAGCAGCATGGATGATTCCATAACCTATGACGCCACGCTGGACTCGATAATTTCATTGATGAGTGAAAACATTAAAAACATCATAGAGAAGGCGGCAGAGGAGGATATGAAGTGAGCCAGAACGGCAAGGTATTAATCATAAATGGACCGGTGGTAAAGGCGGAGCTGCCTGGAGCTAAGCTTTATGAATTGGTGTTCGTGGGCAGCATGGGATTATTCGGGGAGGTGGTTAGGATACAGGGAGACGTGGCGTTCATACAAGTCTACGAGGACACCACCAACCTAAGCCCCCCCGGGGAGCCCGTGACTAGGACCGGGGAAATGCTCAGCGCATGGCTTGGCCCCCCCGGCATAATAGGCCAGGTATATGACGGGGGGGTTCAGAGACCGCTTAAGTTGATTTACGACGCGACGGGGCGGCCCTTCATAGCTAGGGGGGGATCAATTACGACAAGGCAAGCCCGCTTGACTTCAGCAAGAAGTGGAGGTTCCAGCCACGGGTTAAGGCCGGCGACGAGGTGGATCCAGGGCAAGTGATAGGCGTGGTTCAAGAGACCCCCCCCTTGATCGAGCATAGAATAACGTATCCCCCCCCGCTCCCAGGCAATAGGCGGGGGGGCACGGTGAAGAGCATATCGCCGGAGGGGGGACTACTCAATAGATGAAGTCGTGGCGGAGATCGATGTCGGCGGAGGCAATACCGTGGCGGTGAAGATGTGGCACAAGTGGCCGGTGAGAGTGCCGCGGCCCTTCAGGGAGAAGCTGCCGCCCAGCGATCCATTGATAACGGGGGGGTCAGGGTTATAGATACCATATTCCCCATAGCCAAGGGAGGCGCAGCCGCTATCCCGGGGGGGCCGTTCGGAAGCGGGAAGACGGTCACAATCAGGACGTTGATGATGTACGCCGAGACCCAGTTCGGCATACCGGTCCTCTGTGGGGGGGAGAGGGGGGGGAATGAGGCGGCCGATGCGTTGCAGGGCCTCCTCAAGTTGAAGGACCCCAACACGGGACGGCCGCTCCTGGAGCGGACCACCATAATAGTGAACACCTCCAACATGCCCGTCGCCGCGAGGGAGGCATCCATTTACATGGGCGCAACGATAGCCGAGTACTTCAGGGATCAAGGGTATGACACGTTGATGATGGCGGACTCCACGTCCCGCTGGGCCGAGGCAATGAGGGAGGTCGCGCTCAGAATTGGAGAGATGCCGTCCGAGGAGGGCTTCCCGGCCTACCTACCACCAGGCTGGCCGAGTTCTACGAGAGGTCGGGGGGGAGGGTGAAGCTCATGGGGGGGGCGGGGGGGGAGGGGGGGGTCCCTCACCATAGCCGCATCCGTCAGCCCGCCGGGCGGCGACTTCACGGAGCCTGTCACATCCCACACGCTTAGGTTCATAGGGCCTTCTGGCCGCTGGATGCTAGCCTGGCCTACGCTAGGCACTACCCCGCGATAAACTGGTTGAGGGGGGGTTCAGCAGATACGTGGATACGATAGCTGAGTGGTACAGGAGCAAGGTGGCTGAGGACTGGGTTCAGATAAGGAGCGAGGCCATGTCGGTGCTCACGCGTGAGGCGGAGCTGCAGGAGATAGTTAGGATACTGGGGGTCGAGGCGCTCAGCGAGGGAGAGAAGCACATGCTTAACTCGGCTTACATGATAAAGGAGGGATTCCTGAAGCAGGACTCCTATAACCCAGTCGATGTCCACTCGCTGCCCCCCCAAGCAGTACTGGCTTCTGAGGCTGCTGGTTGATTTCTATAGGAAGGGATTGGACGCCATAAAGTCCGGAGTCCCCCCCGCCAATGCGTTGAGGGAGATGGATATCGCAAAGAAGCTGCCGAGGCTGAGGATGGAGGTGAAGAACGAGGATTACAAGCTGCTGGAGAAGTACGACGAGGAGCTAATCAATGGGATAGAGGAGTTGAAAAAGCAATCAAGCAGGGCGCCCAACTCAACGCTTAGGATGGCCATTATATTGATGAATTCATTATCGCCGCAGACCCCCCCTATCAATGAATCCCCCCCGCACTCCGATGCCTCCTTTAGATTCCTGCTCAGCTCCGCATCCATGTCGCTGACCTTGAATGGAGTCATGGGTATCACCACGTCCCCCACACTCATTCCTCATTATCACGCTGCCTTACATCCATGCCTCACCAACTCATCCCTGAGGCCAACCACGTCCTTGGGCACCATCTTGGCGACGGCTACCATGCAGGCCGCGTGCCTGGCCCTTAGTAATCGCGAGAGGTCAATCTGAATCAATTTCCGTATCCCGACCTCATCCAAGTACCTCCGCAGCTCCATCCTCCCCCTCTGAGTTAAGTAACTGCCCGACCTCTTGGACTCCACCAAACCCTTAGCCCTCAACTCGTTTAATCTATCCCTTATGAAGCCCTCCCCCCCCAAGCCGCTGAGCTTGGCCAGGTAATACCTGCCCGCCCCCCCCTCGTGGAAATCCATCATTATTAATATGGCTGCCTCCACGGCATTCATGCTCCATATAGAATTGCAAAGCTTTTTAAAAGCGTGTTAATGGAGGCATCGGGGGGGACCTGCTTGTATGGAATAAGCAAGGATAAGTACGCCGGCGCCATGGAGCTGCCGCTATCCATTTTCAACACAGCCACCAAATCAATGGAGAAAGTCACCTTACTGAAGGCAGGGCTGGCGAGGGGGGGGTACGTGTGCGGCTTGACTCCACAATCATCGATGCACGTGGGGCACGCCAGGACAATAGTGTTCTTCGACGTATTCAGGAGGTATCTGGAGTACCTGGGCCTTGACACTAGGCTGGTCACTAACTTCACCGACGTGGACGATAAAATAATAGAGAAGGCCAAGCAGGAGTTCGGGGGGGGCGAGGCGATAGAGAGGTGGTACGATGTTCCGAAGCGGTACATCGAGGAGTACTTCAAGGTGGTGGATGCGCTCTACGTGAGGAGGGCCTATGCTTACCCTAAGGTAACAGATAACATAGGCGATATGATAAAATGGATAGAGATGCTGATAAGGAAGAACGCCGCGTATGTGTCCAACGGTTCCGTTTACTTCGATATAAGCAGGGTTCCCGATTACGGTGATTTCTCGGGCCAGAAGATACAGGACCTAGAGGCGGGGGCCAGGGTGGAGCCGGAGCCGGGCAAGAAGGGGAGTCTCGACTTCGCTCTCTGGAAGGCTTGGAAGGAGGGGGGGAGCCGTGGTGGTCCAGCCCGTGGTCGCCTGGACGACCTGGGTGGCACCTGGAGTGCGTCACCATGTCGACGAAGTACTTGGGGGGGCACCGTTTGACTTCCATGGAGGCGGGCAGGACTTGATATTCCCCCCACCACGAGAACGAGGTGGCCATAGCTAGGATTGCGTTCGGCGTCAAGTACTTCGCCAAGTACTGGATGCACGTTGGGTACGTCACCATGGGCGGCGAGAAGATGAGCAAGTCCGTCGGCAACGTGATAACGGCAAAGGAAGCGCTCAGCAGGCATGATGGGGGGGAGGCGCTCAGGCTTTACTATATGATGACCCACTACAGAAAGCCCATGGAGTTCACCGTGGAGGGGGGCTGGACTCCGTTCAAGCCACCTTGAGGGGGGGATTATATGCGAGCTATGATTATGTGGTTCAACTGATAAACGAGGCAAGGGACGAGGGGGGGGAACCGACGATGAGTTGGTGAAAACTGCAGTTGACTACATGATAAAGATAGAGCAAGCCTTGAATGATGACATGAACACCCCCCCAAGCCGTGTCCAATTTGGTGTCATTATCCAACTACGTAAATTCACAGGTGCTGTATAAGGGAGATAAGCTGACCAAGTACGCCTTATCCACTGTCCTCAACGTGCTTGGATACGCTGGCCAGATATTCGGCATATTCAACAGGACGATGCTGCCGCCGAAGCTCGTTGATGCCGTGAATGCCATGATTAAGGTGCGGCAACGGCTCCGCGAGGCGAAGCTATTCGATGCCGCCGACGAGATACGGAGAGAGCTGGAGGACATGGGGGTTGTGATCAACGACGCGGGAAAGCGAACCTACTGGTTCATAGACAGGGAGAAGCTATCCCCCCCCGCATCCTGACCAGCAACAGTGGCTCCAAGCTGGACGTGGACGTCAATATATTTATATACGTGCCTTGAAGCCAGCACGGGAAATGCGGATAGCGTTGCAGGCGCTGGGCCCAGCTCGCTGTACTTGTTGAGGATCACCAAGAATCACGACATCACTGCATTCGAGGAGGACCCCCCCAAGCTGGGCCTGCCGAGGCACTGCACCGGCTTGGTCAGCATCAACGGGGCGATTGGGCTCGGGATATATAGGAGGGAGATAGTGATTGGGAGGTACTCGAGGGTTAGGATAATCAATGGAGAGGACGGAGCCGCGGTGGAGTTCAGGCTACCCAGGCACTCCATAATTATGCTGGATAGGCCGGGACTGGAGGAGTCCCTCTATGAGGGGGTGGGCGTCGAGTTCGGCCGCAGGGTCAAGGAGGCAACGCGGGGGGCAGCTTAATTGATGGGGAGGGGGCTCACGGCTTT
>BBBF01000044.1 GCA_001315925.1 Thermocladium modestius JCM 10088
TCTTTTTTGTTTTCCTTTCTTTTTTGTTGGGGGTTAGCGGAGGGTTATTGGGGCGCCCAGCGCCTCGAGCAGCTTGTTTATGGTTATGGCGCCTGCCTGGCAGGAGTAGCACTCAAGACCGCCGAGGATGCAAGGCCTCGCCGCCCTCCCCCCCACCCCCCCAACCCCCCCGCGTGCCCCCCCCGGGCCACCCCCCCATCCAGACGCGGACTGGGCGGCTGTAGTGGGAGGCGTAGTCCTCAACCCTCAACCCCCCCAGCCTGCCCCGGCTCCACGGGCGAGTCGCCTCTCCCTCCTCACGAGGAGGACCCCCCCGCCCCCCCTCCTCACCCTATCCATCAACTCATCCACGGACGCGTCCCCCCCGTCGGGGATTAGGCGGTGGGGGCAGGGAGCCCTCTCCAGGCGAGCCGCCACGACCCCCCCGCCCCCCCGCCCAACCCTCTCCACCCCCCCATCAAACCTGATGAGGAGGAACTCCCCCCCAGGACCGAGGAACTCAACCAAGCCAACCCACCCCCCCGCCCCCCCCTCAATCGAGATTGAAGCCCCTGAACAGCTATCCCCCCCGTCAATCACGCCGCGAGCGCGGCGGGGCCCTAATCAGAGCGCGCCCATCTCGAGGAATCAAGCCAAGCCGAGAAACGGCCCCTCCTCCATCCCCCCTCTACGCCTGGCGCGCCTTGGTGTCCTTGGCTCGCTTCCCGGCCTGCGGCTCTCGCGTGGTCGCGATTTCATTGGGTGACCCTGAGCGCGGCGGCGCCTGGGATTGTAATGTTAATGGCGGTTCCCAGGGCTTGGGGGGGGCTCGGGTTCATTGCGAGCCGGCGCGCCCGGGCGTGGGCGATTCATGATCGCGGGGGGGCCCATTGAGGCTCGTTCGGCGGCGAGGCCGTTGATGGTTTTAAAGGCGGTTCCCGCCCCTTTATGGGTTCCGGGCTTTGGGGGGGCGAGGCTTGTCTTCCTCTCCGTCACCTAAATGATTAACACAGGCAGCGGTATCTTAAGCACGCATCATTTCTACTCACCCTCCCCCCCGCTAACCCTAACTTGAGGCACTCGCCGCCCCCCCACGTACCCGAATCTTCTTACCACCATGACCCGACATCAGTGGTAATAAGTCACGAATTAATAAAATTACACTGAGACTGCGAATGTAAGCTTAATTAAGGTGCCTCTCAGTAATTCCCCCCCGGGTTAAAAGCCCACGTTTACGTAACCTGAAGACACGTGGCATGCATGTTTTACCGTAACATATGCATCCCTTTATTCACTCGACTTGGTGGGTTTTAGGTATGCGTGGTTACGTGGATTGGTGGTGTGTAACATTAATCCTTCGCCTCCGTCATGATCACCTTAGCCTCCTTGCCCTGTAAATCCTTCGGATCAATCCACCATCCGCTTAACGTACGCTTCGGTATCCTAATGAAGTAGTACAACATCTTACCACTGCTCCTGCCTGCCCCCCCCACCTTTGCCTTGAAGGTTAGGTTGATTCCATTAACGTGCAGTTGAATGTTTAACTTCCTTCCCTTAATATCTAATGCCTCAGGCAGTATTGCCTTAGGTATCGTGATCCTGAGGTACCTTCCATCACTGTATATTCTAGTATAGTACACTAGGGCAAATTCATCTACGCCTGGTTGATTCACATCGTGCGTTATTGGTAAACTTGCTATGATTAAGCTCATGTTACGGATGTCGTCACCCGTGATGGGGGGGATGGTGGTTACATGTTCAAAAACATTAGGGTTAAAGACATGTATAAACCCTAACATAGCACAGTTGCGTAGCTCATTCATAACCTCCTTAGTGCTACCCACCTTAATGTTGGTTTTACATAGGTAGAGTAGTCCAGCAATGTATTCCTCTGACCCACTCTTAACCATATTCCCCCATGAAGCAGACGGACACAGTAACCCCCCACACCAAGTGTATTAAATCATTTAATAAATTTAGTGTTTAAACTGCTTATCAATTAAGGACTAATTAAGCCTGTGCACCTGGCGTTTCAGGGTGCGTATGTTTGAAGGTGAAACCCAAGTAATATTGGCTAGAGCGAGAATCTGGAAGAGAAGGGCGCAGTACTTCGCAGTGGTTAAGGATGAGCTGGCCGTTGAGGAGCTTACTAAACACTTGGGGGGGATAGGGTCACACTGGTGATTAACCTCAATGGAGTTGAGATACCAATCGAGGCTAAGCCAATTAGGGATAAGGAATATATAGTCTTCACACTACCAAGGCGCCTAAACGCCCTGTGGGAAACTATAAATGAGACTAAGGCTAAAATTAAGGTGAGTGAATGATGGGGGCCTTAGGCCTTTTCGAATTTTATTTTGAATATAAGTTAACTAACCCCCCCCTGGCACGGGTGGTCGGCATGGCTAAGGGAACCGTGACCAGGGAGGTGGGGGGATCAGGAGCTAATAGCGGGGGATTATTAAGCATTCCCCCCTCGAGGCAATAGGACTGGGGTTAAGGGTATTGACCTTAGGGCTGCTGCTAAGGAGCTTTATCAACTAGGCTTTAACGTGCTGCCTGTTGATTCCGAGAAGAAGCCCCCCCTCACTTCATGGGGGGCTGATAGGAGGCTTGAGCTTGATGAGCTAATGGGGGCTTTTAGGTAGTGCCTCAGGGATTGCGGTCGTTGGGAGGAAATTATGGAATGAGGGCAATACGGAGTACGGTGTAATCATTATTGATGTCGACGATGTTGATGTCGGCAATAATGTGCTTACTCAAGTGTTCGGGGGACGACTGGAGGAGGAGGCTATGTGGGTAGTCTTGGTCATTCTGTGGTTTGACTGGGCCTAGGCCTAAGGGGTATTGGAAATGCGGGGGATGACGGTAGGTGTAAGGGCGCGAAGGGTGAGGTTGAGGACTTGGCTAAACTGCAAAGGGGCATGTACATCGTGGTTAGGGTGCCTACCCAATGCATGCCGAGCGGCTCCATCAGGGTTAACGTCAATGGCGAGAGGGCTATTGAGATTCTCGTCACTAACTACGAGGTTGTTTACGGTAGACATCCAAGCGGGGGGGCATTATACCAGCCCGTTATGTGGGTGGGCAATGCTTGGAGCCCAATAGGCGTTACTGATGTTGGGGGGGAGGGTGAGGTAATTACATGCAGTGAATTATCAAGGTTAATTAGCGTGTCCTCAAGCCTAAGCGGGACGGAGGGTAGGAGCCCTGAGGAGCTTGCCGAATCGGGTGAGGAGGTCATCAACCTGCCTAAGCCTGAGAGGCATTGGGAAGATGAGGAAAAGGACGCAATCTACAGGATTATTTGGCAAGTGTGGAGCATACCTGAGCCCCACTACCACGACTTCGCCATATTCGGCTTAGCTAGCCTAGCAAGGAGGGCTGGGGGGGTGGCTAGTGAGGATGTTTTAAACATCCTGGATAGGATATGCACACAGGCGATTAACCAAGGTCTTGATAGTGAGAAGACTTGTAAAGAGCATAAGAGCGTGGTGGAGTGGGTCTACGAGAGGCCTAAGAAGCTCTGGAGCAGGAAGTCCTTTGAGAAGAACATTAAGCCTGCATTGGATAGGCTGGGGCTTGACGTGGACACGACATTGTCGACACTTTATGAGGCTATCGGATACCAGTCAGAGGCTCCGCTATGTATACCATTAGTCCGCCACAGAGAGGTTGGCAACTCGAGAATCGTGAGTTGGATTTGCAATAATCAAAAGATGGGGATTATAGTAAGGAATATTCAACATAAACGTAGGAGGAATGGCGATGAAGTGATTGATGTCATCGCCCAAGTGGAGAATATCTTGCTCCCATTTTACTTAACCTCGGTGGTGAAGTATAGAGATATTTTATTTAAATAGATTACTACTCCCTCCAGGCTATCAACGTGCATACTAGCGAATCATTAACCTTCACCATGTCGACTCTTGATGATATTGCAAACGAACTTAATAAGTGGAGGATCTGGTCATCACCGAACTGGGTACCCATCTTAACTAAGTGGAGGGCCACGGTCAGTGACGTAATTATTTCAGGCTTCGCCTGTGCACCGCATTTAGGCATTGAGTGTAGAGTCAGGGACTACTTCAACGTGGGCATCATTGAGCCTGACCCCGGTAAGGCTAGGGAAGCTATCGAATCGCTAATAAGCACGGTTAGGGGGCACCACCCCCCCGAGCCTAAGGTTTGGCTCACTGCTCTAGCCTACAGCCCATTCACAGCCTTCACCCTGACTAGGAAGCTGCATGGCGTTAAGTCGATGATAGTGGCTTTAGTGGGTGTTAAGGATGGCGGCAAAACCACTGTGGCTAACCTGGCCGCAAGGATGCTTAACCCGAACGCCAACCTGCTAATGTCATCCTCCTCAACCTAACCCCAGCCAGGTGGGTAGGTTAAGCGGGATGGTTAGGGTAGTGACCACTGGCCCAATTGTCCTTGACGAGGGTGGCAGAGCTGGCCAAGGCTTCATCGAGATAAGCGGTGACGTGGCGCAGGTGCTTAAGAGCTACGTGGCGCCTGGCCAACTGTACGCCTGGCAGACGGCCACTGGGCAAAGGTTCCCGGCAGCAAGCGGCATAGTGATTACTGCAAATGAGCTTAGGGTCATTGACCCGGCTACCGGGGGGGAGAAGATTGCCAGGGTTGAGTTCAGTAGGCCGATTGGCAGGAAGAATATTGACGCCTTCAATAAGTGGCTACTGGCTAATGAAGCAAATCTCGCCCACTTCGGTTCATACTACCTGAAGTACGCTGAGGCGAATTGGCAATCCGTCAGGGACATTATCCTCAACCCAGACTGGGTTAAGGCAGCGGTTGATTACTTTAACATAGTCCTCGCCAGCCTAGGCGTCCCTGCACAGAGGCTACTCACTGCTAGGGAGACTTCAAGCTATAGAGAGAGGCTTAGGGAGATCCTAGATATGTACGTCTCCAGGTATGTTTCAGTATGTAGAAGCACCTCCTCCATCTCCTACGACGAGTGCATAAGGATGCTTGCAGAAGGCTTCTATATACCGTGGCTCAGGTATGATGGAAACACGGACGTATTCATAATCCTCCCAAACTTCAAGGAATACAGTGGAATACCTGTAAAGGCAATATGCATGGAGATACCTGGAGCAGCCTACGACACTAAGGCTACACGCAATGTAAAATACTATGGAAAGTGCGCAGTACCAAAGGACTCACTATTAAAGTACCTAGAGTTAGCTTAAGAACCAGGGGGAGCAGGAGCAACTCAGAGGATAGTTAGTGTTAAAAGTTACGCTCCTATATATTCCAAGTATATTAACTATATTACTCGCTGCCTTAGTAAAACGCCTTAGGGATTTCCCCCCCCTTCGCGGGTGTAGCCAGCTTGAGACCCTGAGAGGCCCGTGCCTAAGAGTTTCATGGGCGTCGGTGCCCATGACCTCTATGAGGACCTGAGGTTAAGAGACCCTTGGGGGTATTGATGCCCATGGGGAGTATTTAACAGGCCTGACTTCCTCAGAGGTTACAGATATTATTATGCATTTGCCATGGTTGTGATAGGTAAGGCAGCCAAAGGTGCTTCCACATGTTCTCGAAAATTAGCTAAGGGGATTTACATTTACCGAAATCAACTGCATGGTTGAGGCTAAGGTGGATGTTCACACTATGGCTTCACACTATAGCCTCACGCTATTGGTAATTGAAAGGTAGGTAAGGTTGAATTGAAAGTTTCTCCATATTTATTTCTTTATTTCTTTTTACTTTCTTAAAAGAGAAAAATGATTAATTCTATGGCAGAATGGTGACTATGAATAGTGTGAAGCCATAGTGTGAATTAATAGTGTGAAGGCAAGTATGCATAGAGTGGTACAGTGGTGTTTATTGGAAAAATGTCTAATAGGGGGGATTCCAGCGTGCCTGCCCCCCCCACCCCACCAGCGCGGGGGGGCTTTCACAATATTCCTTTCACACTATCACTTCACATCATTCTTCCATTTTATCTTTGTCGGCTTCACCTCATTTAGAGCGGGATCCTCATCCTATTCCCTTATCTTTACTTTCATAAATATTACCCTCATTCACCTTTACTAACATCTAATGAGCACCTCCTCAGGGGTTACAGCTTGAGACCCTGAGGCCAGGAGGCCCGGGGTCAGGGGGCTTATGCGCCTAGGGGCTGCAATATGAAGGCGCCTTTGATTATGGGAGGGTAATTATGGGCCAGCACTAGCCTTCACCCACTAGTGGCTTAAGCTGTGAATGGGAAAGTACGTCAACAGATGATTACCCGCACCCAGTGAATATTAATTAAGAATTTAAGGCTAAGCAACGTAGGGTAATGCCTAGCCTATTCATTACCCTACATTACTATTCCTTAGCTGGATTCACCCGTTAACCAGCTTATGCTCACTACCCTAGCCACACTGGTTGGTGACTGTGAAACCATGGTTAATGGTGAGTATAATCCAGTGAAGCTAGCTAAGGTGCTTAAATGTATAATGGAGGGTAAGTGCAGGGTAATAGCCGTTATTAGGAGGGGTGACGTGGTGGTTAGGTTAATTGAGGGTGACTGGTGCAACACTTAACGAGGAGGCTTTAACAGGCTCACTGTGGATTTAAATCCACGGTGAATGCTACTGCAGGCATCAGCATGGCTACGGATTAACCATCAGTCAGCCCCCCCAGCCCACCTCACGTTCAACTGGATTCACCCCCCCGGCGCATGTTTAGTAAGGCCTTAGACCAGTTCACTACCCTAATCCTAATCATGCGCCCTACGTGTAGTGGTGCTTAAAAGAATTGTATTCCTCGCCTTGAATAAACACGCCAACTATCATTAAGCCAATGGTTAATTTAAACAAGTCCAAACGCGAACAGTGCTTGGAGTTACGTGATTTTTCATTATTTCAATCAATACTTTTATATTGTTTTCAATTCCCACTTTTATGTTGCCTGGGGGGGTTGAGGGTTTGCGTGGGGGGGTTACGTGCCTAATTAGGCTGCTTGTTTAGGCATTCACGCTACGGATATTGAGTTTCTAATGGTGAAAGGCTACGGCCTCATCTATTAAGCCACTCCTCCAAGACCCTACGTGCATCCCCCCCCTTAGCAATGTCGAGAGGCGTCTTGCCATCTTTATCATTTGTGTTTGGATCAGCACCATGCTCGAGAAGAACCTTAACAACCTTAGCTAAACCATCCTCGGCGGCCCTGTGTAGTGGCGTCTTGCCATACTTATCATTTGTGTTTGGGTCTGCTCCATGCTTTAAGAGTAATTCAACAACATCAGCATGACTTCATGGCGGCCCTGTGTAGTGGCGTCTTGCCATATTCATTCTTTGTGTTTGGGTCTGCTCCATGCTTTAAGAGTAATTCAACAACATCAGCATGACCATTCCAGGCGGCATCGTGTAGTGGTGTCGAGCCATCTTCATCCTTAACATTTGGGTCTGCTCCATGCTTTAAGAGTAATTCAACAACATCTAAGTGACCTTTCAATGCGGCCCAGTGTAGTGGTGTCGAGCCATATTCATCCTTGGTGTTTGGGTCTGCCCCCCCAGCCTCTAGTAGTGTCTTAACCTTCTTAGCGTCTCCATATTCTGCGGCTTCTAGTAGTTCCTTATCTAGTTGGCTGGGTTGTCTTGGTTTTTGAACGACTTTGGCCCGTAACTCCTCGCCTAGTTGGCCTTTCTTAACTGGTGGTTTTTTGACTGCCTTGGCTTGTGTTGCGCCCCCCCTCCCCCCCTCCATTATTGCCTCTATTTGCTTTGCTACCTCCTCACTTGAAAGCCTCTCCCCCCCCGGCCTGTAGTTTAGCATTTGCCTCAATAACTCCCTAACGTCCTCATTACTCACCTTGTTTAATGCTTCATTTACCCTAGCCTCATCGAGGGCATCATCACCGTTTATTGTCCTGCCCGTTAGGCATTCTAGCATTATGTTGCCTAACTGGTATATGTCGATCCTATTCTCAAAACCCCCCTACTCAAGGCCTCCCTCCTCAAGTCTGCGTAGATTTGCTCAGGTGCACAGTAGCCTGTGGTGCATGTGGTTAACCTACTTGATGAGGCTGTTGCAAGTAGCCTAGTGGCTGTATTGAAGTCTGTTAGCCTAGCAACACCGTTAACTATTAGGATGTTCTCTGGCTTAACATCACCATGAACAACACCCCTACTGTGGATGAATCTAATAGCCTCAGCAACCCCTGAAGCATACCTGAGGCAGTCAGACTCATTAACCCCCTTAACCATTAAATCCCTAAGAGTAGCCTCACCATACTCATAAACAAGGACTGGGAAGTCGACACCATAGCCGAGAAGCCTAACAACATTAGGGTGGTTGAGGCTCATTAAAACATCAAGCTCATTCCTAAAGGAGTCAAGACCCCCCCTAGTGGCTGTTGGCCTAACACCACGCTCAACATAATTCCTAAGAGTATTCGGTACCTTGAAGACAAGCCTAGAACCACCATAATCAATAAGGTAGGCGCATGAGAATCCACCACAGGCAAGAAACCTAAAACAACCACCAACCTCCACCACCCTAAACCCAGAAACCTCCAAGGTATCACGTGCACTGGGCTTCAATGTATCATGAAAAATCCCCCCCTCCCTTAAATACACCCTAAAAGAGGAATTAAAACAAGACACAAATAAAAAACAAAAAACCCTTTTAAAGCATTCACCACTGCGGTAGTAAAGGCCAGTAATATACTCACCATACTCCAATAGGGGATGCAGGCTAGGCTTAACAAGCCCTAACTCATCAATACTTAACCACCTTTAACATCTGTGTAAAGCTCCCTTAAGCAGTATTAGCCCAACATTTACTACTCCTCCAGCCACCCATGGTGAGGGAGCCTCACTGGCATAGTAGGCATGATGCATGCTTAATGTACCATTGCCTCAACTCCTCATGCTAGGTGACCAGTAGTGTTCGATCAATACCCTGTATTCACTGGGTGGTGCCCTGCCCTGTAGGGTGTTGACTATTGCCTCTGGTACGCCTTTCATAATCATCCATGTTGAGAAGAATTTACGCAGTTCATAGAGCTCAAGCTCCCTATCCAGGACTTGCCTGGCAGTCTCCTTAATCTCACGCCTAAGCCTGGACTGATCGAAGGGTATTAGCCTATTCCTCAATCTCTCAATGACTTCATTATTGAACCATTTACTCGCCTCTATCGGCTTCACAATACCATCCACAAACTATCCCTCCTGGGCATGTATTCACGCCTAAGCCACTCAACAGTCTCAGTCCTTAAAAACGCCACGAAGGCACGCTTAGTGGCCGTGACTTTACCAATGTGAATTAACCCATGCTCCCAATCAACATCATCCATGCTTATGAGGAGTGGTTCACCTGGCCTTAAGCTGTTTCAGCTAGGATTAGGAAGTATGCCTTAGCCTCAATGCTTGGCAGTTGATTGAATATTTCCTTTAATTGATTCAACGTGGGTAGCTTGGCCTTGGCATGGTTCCTTGGCTTAATCGTAGTGAAGGCATTGTAGAGTAGGCTGAATAATGCTGGGTCCTTGGACTTCAGGATGGTTTTTAGGAATGATTTTAGGCTGTAGGCAGTGTGCTTGGCAGCGTATTCACTCTCCTCCCTCAACTCATCTAAATACTCCATGATGTTCTCTGGCTCCAGTACCCAATTTAACTCAGCTAGAGTCCTCTCAATGTAGCGGACTTCATCACTAATAGTCTTCCTACTTAACCCCCCTAAGCCTCTTAGCCTTAATGAAGGCTTCAATATCCTCACTTGACACTACCCACCTCCTACCAGCGCTCCTAATGTAGTCACCTAAATAACGCTCGAGGTAGCTTAGTGGAATATCCCTAAAGCTTGGATCAGCCACAGCCCTTGCAACAACCTTAACAATGTCGTTAACGCTTGCTGGCTCGACCTCAGGTAATTGACCAAGTAGCCTAGCCAACTCCTCGGGAGTTAGGTAAGCCATGGCATGGCATAGTAAATCCTCGGTGACTCTACGCTTGCCACTCCTAATCATTGAGATTAGGTTACTCGTGACTCCAAGGTCACGGGCCCTAACCTGCTTAACCTCCATGACGTAGTTGATTATCCTAACCCTAGCATCATTAGGTATCCTGGCTAGGTTGTAGAGGCTGCAGTCAACCATCTGTAACAGGTGGTGCAGAGTAATGTATAAGCCTTACGTAACAAGAAGAACATTGAACCGTAACATGAGGATGAAGGAATTGAATTGGAGGTGGCGGGCCCGGTGGGATTCGAACCCACGCCCTACGGGTTAAGTGCCCGTACTGTGGTTCCGAGGATGTTGAGGTCGTTAAGACGTGGGGGGGATGCGTAGCTACTCAGTGACTCACTATAGGTGCAGGGCATGCGGTGGCGCATTCAATCGCTACAGGGACCAAGGCACGGGTAGGGAATTCATGCTTAGGTCCGGCAAGAGAAGCAGTCATTAATAGAATGAAGCCGCCACCGAATTCGCTGAAAAGGCGCCATGTACTTAATCAATCGAGGAACAGGCTAATGCCCCCCCCTCCCCCCCCTTCATTCTCGTACTGAGCCATACGGGCTCAAGTCGGGCCCGCGGGGGGGAAGTAATAAGAACTCCCAACCACGCCCCCCCATACCGGGAGCCAATAAGGGGGTTTAGAGGTTTTTAGGAATGCAGTTCAGGCTTTATAAGTTGAATAGATGATTAAGAATTTTAAATGAGCGCTTGGCTTAGACAGGGACGGGTTCTCGGAAAAGGCCGGGCCGTGAAGGGCGTGGGGGGGAGGGGGGGTTGACGGGGGGGGTGGTTTGGGCCTCGCCATTGAGGATAATCCCTGGGTCGCGATTTTGAGGAGCCGCTCTTATTAGTGATGATGTGGCCGGCGGGGCGTGTTCACGGCCTTTGACTTCACGATCAACGCGAGCAACGTCTTGGCGAACAGCTTGGGGGGGCAGTTCTCGACCCCCCCGAGCGGGGGGGTGGTCACGGAGCTCTTCTACATCGAGGAGCCGGGCCGCGTCACGTTCTACCCCCCCAAGGACATGGTGCGCGGCGAGTTGAGCTGCCTCGACCTAGCCCGCGTCCTGCGGGACCTGAGCAGGGGGGGCGTGCCCCCCCTCCCCCCCGAGTCGAGGCCCGCATCCTCAGGTACGTGAGGGGGGGGCGGGGGGGCTCGCGAGGAGAGCCGCGAGGAGGTTAGGCTGGAGGCGATCGCCGTGGCGAGGAGGTTCCTGCATGAGTACGGCGTGTTGACTCCCCCCCTCCTGGAGTGGGAGGACTTGCAGGACCTCGCGGTGGATGAGGCGGGGGAGGAGGGGCTTCCCCCCCGCGTCTTCGTTAGGGCGAGGGGCTTCGGGAACGCCTACCACCCCCCCGTCGCCGTGACTCCAAGCAAGTGCGAGGCGCGGGGGGAGGGGGAGGCGGTGGCTCCCAGCCTCGCTGGGGCTTGACGGAGTTGATTGGGGGGGCGGGGGGGGAGGGCTTTGTCCTTTAACGAGTGGCTCCTGAACCGCGCGAGCGAGAGGACGGGCGTGCCCGTCACGGCGTTCAACCCCCCCAGGGGGAGGGCGACCGACGCGTCCCTCCGCTTGAGGGTGTCCATGTTCGCCGAGCCCGTGGCGAGGAGCATCACCGCGTTCAGGAAGCACCCCCGCACTCCCTGGACGCTGCCGCGCTTGATTGGGGGGGAGGGGGGGAGCATCGAGGCGGGGGGGGACGCGGCGCGCCTCCTCCTCGCGGCGCTCGGCGTGCCGCCGCACTCGAGGGATGGGGGGGAGCCGAGGGGGGGCGTCCTCATATACGGCCCGATGGGGGGGAGCGGGGAAGACGACCCTCACGGCGGCCCTCATGAACACGTTCCCCCCGTTCCTCAGGGTCGCCGCGGTTCAGGACGTGGATGAGTTCAGGATGCTGCCGGGGGGGAGGACGCACGCGCTCCTCAACACGAGGGAGGCGTCCGGGCTTGGGGGGGTGAACTCGATCGGGAAGGGGGGGGACCTAATCATGGACGCCATGCGGAGCGGGGGGGCCCAGTTCATCTTCGTGAACGAGGTGTTGGGGGGGGAGGAGGACGCCTCGGCGTGGGTCAAGGCAGTGACCTCGGGGGGCACGGCGGGGGGGCGACTAACCTGCACGCCGGTCCCTGGAGGAGTTGGTGGATAGGCTGGAGGCGTTGGGGGGGGTAGCGTCAGCTGGCAGGATCCTCTCCGACTACATACTGCTGGTGAGGATGCGGGACGGGGGGGCGGTCGCGGAGATCCGAGCCCCCGCCAGGGTTGACTGGGGAGTCGAGCCCCCCCCGCCCCCCCTCACGTCCTGGCTGAGGGAGTTGGCGGGCGACCCCTCCCGAGGCGGGGAGGGCGGGGGGGTGAACGCCATGTGGGCAAGCCTTAAGTGCGGCGAGGAGGGGAGCGGGAGCGGGAG
>BBBF01000045.1 GCA_001315925.1 Thermocladium modestius JCM 10088
TACGGGAAAAGTTGCTCTTAATCATTTGATACCTGCCTTCGAAAACCAATACCACCTAAACGTAACGCCCATGATAACTCCGGGGGGCTGGTGGTACTAATGCCAAGTATGCCATACTCACGCTAATAGAAGTAGGCAAGCCGCCTGCTATATTCCAGAGCCTAGTTGGAGCCAATATGTTGAGCTACGTGGAATCTGCTCCCAATGGCATTCATACATTTCTTAATTTAACTCCCATATTGATGAAAGAAGGGATTTTAAACCATGTGGTAATGCCTGCCTTTGAGGCGGCGGCATACAATGGAACAATATTAAATGTACCAGTCAGCGTGCATAGTGGATTTGTTCTATACATGAACCTGAATTTATTAAGGAAATATGATCTTCCTATTCCCTACAATCTTACTACTCTGGAATACGATACTATGGAACTAGTACATCATGGCATAACTCCATGGATGGTTCCCGGTGCCGATGGCGGCTATGACCAAGAACAATTGTGGTTTGCAATTTTCTTATCGTTAGGCGGTCCGCAATTGATGAATGAATTGATATATGGCACAATTCCTCTTTCTAATTCCACTTTCCAAAGAATATTTAATGAAACTAATAGAATATTCCTTAACTTCACATCGTACAATTATCCTGGTTGGCAATCCTTGACTTGGACCCAAGGAATAGCGTTGGTATCCCAAGGTTCTGCGGCATTCGAGGTAGATGTGGATTCAGCCACTAATTATTTATTTGATTTTCAGAACATTACGGTATACCCAGCAATAGAGCCATATATTGAATGGAATAACGTGACGGTGGTAGCAATTCCCTTTTCGGGAACCCAAAATTACTTCCCATTAGTAATGGATGCGATAGCCATACCAGTAAGTCCTCAAGAGAACCAAGCTATTCAATTCATGAATTATTGGATATCCTACGCTGGTCAACAAGTTTGGACCAGATGGAAAGCAGTTACATATTATATAAATGGAACTGATTGGTACAATACGCCTCAACAATGGTATATGTATCAGCACTTACTTGCTACTAAACCGAATAATTTCGTCATAGATCCCCTTTCACTATTCGCAGACGTAGATGGCGAATTATATTCAGGACTATTGGCTTTGCAGCAACAAGGCGCCTCCGCATTGCCCCTTTGGAATTCTACCTTTACCTCTGCCATGCATCAGGAGGAGAGTGAGTGGTTGGCCGCGGCTAAGTTGGGCCTCGGATACTTAGGATTCCCCGGCCATCCCTTTGCCGGCTACTATCCGCCTTGGGTCAACTCCTAACAATGCAGCCAAGACAAATCATTAAAATAACCCATTTCCCGGTCATTCCACCTATAAATACCATGTATCACTTATAAGAAATCAATATTCCTCTTTCTAACTCTTTCCTTCTCCATTAAATTTAAAACAAAACGATATCTGCATTAATATATGAATAAAAGCCTGGCATTGCTGATTGGAAATTTCGACAAGATAAAACACATGAACCCAAAGGATGTGGAGTCCACCATGGGAAACATATTGAACTTATTATATGAGGTGAATGATGAAGTTACTGACGAGGATTGCTGCATTAAATACGTGATAGATGTATTGCATGAATTACTGGCAGCGCTTCATATAGCCATCAATTATCATTCAATTGGCAATTATGAGGAGAGAATAATGGACGAAATTGCAGCTATGAGCAAAATACCTGGTTCATGCTCAATGGATATGCGCAGCACATGCATTGAATTGGCGAAGAAGAGGGAAACCGCGAGAAGCCTATATGAGGGATTGGTTCATGAATTAAGGCTTATGGGCATGAGCGAGCGCTCTATTTAGCAAAGTATTAAAAACACGGTAAGCTAAAGCCAAAGTGAGGATAGCTATATCTTAACTGTTATGCGAGACCCAATGCCCTTGAAATTCGGTTCTCGCAGTGAATTGGCTTCCTTGAAGGCATTTATCAATGATTCCAAGTTCCTTCCTTTTATGATGTTCCATAGATCCAATACGGGCCTCTTATATAAACACGTCTTAAGCTGGCCATTGGATGTTAACCTCATTGTCGTGCATCCCGCGCAAAATAATGGATTTTCGTAATTCTTTATCAATTCCACTCTTATTCCATCGATGGAGAACAAAGGCCTATTATGGAGATCCATCCTATTTCCAATGAATTTACCACGCTTCTCCAACAACGGTATTATATTGTTTATATTATAATAATGCTTCGAGAAGATGGACGATCCATCGCCTACAGGCATCAATTCTATGAATTGCAGATCAAAACCATGTTTTGAAGCGAAATCTATCATGTCGTCAACCTCATCAGTGTTAACGCCGCTTAAGAGAACGACGTTCAATTTGATCCTCCTAAAGTAATTCTTGGCCTCCATCAAACCATTCAATACATTCTCAAAACCATCGACTCCAGTTATGTACTTATACCTATCTGGCTTAAGGCTATGCAAGGAGACGTTAAGCTATTTAGCCCAGCATGGCTTAGATGCCTAGCTAAATCCCTCAACATGTAACCATTGGTAGTCAACGATATATCGCTCGGTCGCCTCTCCGCTATTTCCTCTATTATCTTGACTATATCCCTTCTTAGAAGAGGCTCTCCCCCGTTATCTTATAATCATTTATTCCCACCCTCATGGCGGCATCGATGACGAATCCTATATCCTCCGGCGTCAACTCTGGAATTAACCTGGATTGGCCCTCAAAATGACAGAAGATGCATGAAAAGTTACAGACGCTGTTAACCACTATCCTAAGTTTCAGCAATGGCCTGCCATAATTGTCTATCAATACCATTCTTGGAATGACCCCGATACCACTTTAAATAAATTACCGGTTGAACCAAAGCCATTATCGATTAATGCGTGAACACGACTTAATAACTAGAGCCAGCCCAAGTGAATCTAACCTATCGCCTAGAAAGCAAGGCCTAGCTTGAACATAAACTGCCCCCCCTTAGGGGGGGTGGGGGGGCTTTGGGGGGGTTTCCGGCGGCCTTCGCGGCGCGCCTTCACTTCCCCTTCAGGGTGCTTACGAGCCCCCCCCGACCCGCGCCTCCCCTTAAGGCACGGGCCATGTTAATAGCAGCGTTCAAGTCACGGTTATACACCACGCCCCACTTAGGGCACCTATGCTCTCCCCGTCCACTTGGACAACATACCCACACCTGTGACAAGTTTTAGACGCATTTAGGATTAATGTAAACCACCTTAATCCCGTTGATTTTCGCTTTGTACTCTATCAGGCAGGGCCAGTATCTCTTTGATCCGTCGATTTACCGCCGCGCGAGGCCTTGTACTCAGCCACGTAGGCTTTCATCTTATCCGTTAATCCGCTGGTGTGGCTTTCCTGCTCTATCTTCTTTACCGCATGCACTACAAATGACTCATCCTCCTCATTTTTGCACTTAATCCATACCCTGCCGTTTTGCCCCCCCACCGTAACATCACACCCAAGTTCCTCCCTGAACATATTAGCCATGGAGCCCTTCTTCCCTATCACTCTGGGAACCTTCGTGGGATCCACCTCGACCACCACCCCCCCGTCCTCTATCCTGCCCAACCTGGCTTCCCTCAGCGTCAACGTTACCGGGTAATCCCTGGATAGATTAACATCGATTATTTTGGCTAAGATGACGTCGCCTATCTTCAAGATTGTCTTCAAATCCACATTAGTAACGTCCAATTGCCTTAAGGTGGCTTCATGAATTGATAGAAATGCCGCGTAGGGGGATTTTATATCGATCTCCCATCCAGTTACCGTTATATCCACCACATAGCCTATCACCATATCGCCCACCCTCGGCCTATAAGTTCCATTAAGCGGTATTACTTGGATTTCCTGCTCGCCTGAATCCAGTTCCTTTATGTTTATGACGGATACAGCGGCCGCGTATATCTTATCGCCCTCGCTATATATTGCTCCGCTTATTGTGTTTTTGCCACCCTTTAATCCTACCTGGTCTCCAGGCAATACTATCTGCTTATCAGAAACGTTCACCTCCATTACTTAATCACCTCAACGTATCCCATAATTATTGCAGGATTATCCCCCCCTTCCGGATTTTAAACATATCGTCAACCCCCCCGTAGAAGCGTCAACGACCTACCTATCGAGGCAGGCTATTCACAAAAGCGATTTAAGCCACGCATCGCAAATAATGCGAATGCTGGACTGCGGCATTGACGTGAAATGCCTCATGGATTCTCTACTCAACGCGATAGCGACCTACCGAGTTCGATGCATGAAGTAACGGCTTTAATAGAAATGCTGCCGGAAAATGCGTTGAGGGATGCATTGAAGGAAGCAGGCGAACGCGTGAGGAAGCTATGCGAGGTAAATCCGCCACCCATAAAGCGCTATCCTTGATAAAGGCCGAGTCGATAACTGATGCAGGCACCGCCCAATGCATCGCTATGGCACTGCTTGACGCCGGAAAGTATGTGGAGTCCATCTCATTCGTGGAAAGGGCGCTTCAAATAGAGGGCAATTCACCCAATTCAAGTTATCTAAGGGCACTGTTAAACATTGCCATTGCCGGAGATGCAGTTCAGAGATCCCAATTATATCACCTGGAAAATAACCACGAGGAAGAGAAGAGGCAAGTAATGGAGGGAGCCAAGCATTATCTGAATGCATCTGCAATTTATGACGCGCTGGGCGAGGCGGAGCACGCGACCTAACCAGATTCAATGCTATAGATGCAATGGCTAAGTACTATTTCCTGCATGGAGACCTTGATGAGGCGTTGGTTCAATATTCTCGCTGCGATGCAGCGATTAGGGATGAAGAGACTAGGAATAGATGTAGATCCATGAAATCGTTCTTGGAGGCAATGATGGAGGGCACCACGGAGAAATACGAAGAAGCCGGAGATGAGCTGATCTCTATGGAGATGTTTCAGTATGCCGTAATGGCCTATGGAGCCGCATATCAACTGAGCGGCGAGCCTAGGATTTATTTGAAATATATGGGCGCATTGGTGAATTATGTAGATGGCGAGGTAAGGAGCAGGTACGGTAAATTCGAGGACTTAATTAGCGATGTCGAAAAGAGGGGAATTAAAGTCGTGGCTAATGAGGTGGATGTGGATGAGGAGTCACTGCAAGAGTACATAGATATCAGGGCATTATTAGAAAACGGCGCGGAGCCCGACGTAATTATAAGGTACTTGATGAGGGATGAGAACGCCAAGAAAATGGCAAAGAACGCCGCCAATAAGTGAAGAGCTGGGTTGGGTTAAATTGATACGGAGCCTGAGCCCCCCTCATTATTGAATCCATCACCCTTTGCAGCCTTATTGCCTCCTCCAGGGTAGTCTTGGGCCTCTCCTTGCCCTTCACTGCCCTTATGGCGTTCCTGTCCTCCTCCAATAATTGATCCACCGTCCTTGCAGCATAGCCCTCACAATCGGTCCTCCCGTTAATTAAATCCATCATACAAGCACTCCCCTGATTTTTAATGATGGAATATTGCCTTAATTTGATGGGCGATATCCACGATGCATGGATTACGGCGGTGGCGTAATTGTCTAGGTCGAGCGATACTATTGATGAGACTATTACGCCGTTCCGTTCAATGTTAAGCGATTTCAGCGAAACATATGTGGGTTTCATGCTCCAAATCACGGCGTCCAAGTCATGAAGAACTAAGTCGAATATTACATTTACATAAACTGAGTAGTCCCTATTTAAGTTGGATAGACGTTTTACATCTATGTGATGTATGTCCTTAATGGTGGTCATATATTCTATTAATGGGTTGAATCGTTCTATGTGAGCTGGAATCAATATATGGCCGCTCTTCTTTGATTTGTTTAATAATTCAATTCCATCTCTCACGTCAACTATTACTGGCTTCTCTACCAGTAAATTGGAGACGTCCAACAATTTATGCGATAATTCATAGTGAGTTAAGGATGGAGTTGCTATTATGGTAAGATCTGGCTTGAATGATGCAATCTCATCCAGCGACTTTAAGTGCGTCGCTCCATACATGGCCGAGGCTTCCTTAGCCTTGTCTTCGACCACGTCAAATACTCCCACCTCCTCTATTTCCTCGTCCTTGCGTAATTTATTCACTGCAGATAAATGATATTGCCCCATCCTGCCAACGCCCACAATGGCTACCTTCATGATGCTCTCCTCACGCCATTTGCATTGGTATTTTAATCTTTAATGCCTAGCCTTCGTAATTGAGGCAATTAGGCTCTAGGAGGAATAACTGCCATTCGACGAGGTTCATCCTTGGATTAGGTAAAAAGTTAATTGCATTTAAGGTCATCGATTACCTTAAGTAACTCGCTCATTGATTTTCCGCTCCATATTACTTCATCCCCCCCACACTCCACTTGCACGGAGTCCAATGGATAATTAGTCAAAGCTTGGTGGGGGGGCCAATGGAAATGCCTTACTCCAAGACATGGCCTTACCCGCCTCATCCAATGCCCTTATTTCCTTGTCTATCAAGACACTGTATTTAGTTCCCTTGAACCTGACCCGTATCTTCAAGTCGTATCTCCTGCTTCTCTGCACTAACTCCTCCAGTTCCCTCAGAGTTACCATAACTATAAGTCGGATTTAATGGGTTTAAAAGTAAACGCTTTATAGTAAGTCAATATTCCATCAGCGCTCACCAATGCCAATATCAGCTGCATTCCATTGCTCTCTGAATACTTTATGAGGTCTATTATGCTCCTCACGGTCTCTCCTTTTCCCTCATTGACTATCTTTATTATATATCTGGGCCTATCCCTTATGGAATCCTTCTTTTTCTCCCACGCCACCAAGTCCACAGATGAACCCCCCCGCAATACATGTGCTCTATATCCCCCCCTCTTCTTCAGATCAAGGAAAACTATGAAACGCCAAAAATCATTATCTGGCAATACTTGCTCCAACGTCATTTTCCTATCATCTATATAAACGGCGACGCTAGCGTCACTCGACAATATATAGGCAAGCTCCACGGGGGGGTCCGCCGATAATCCCTTCTCCCTTAGATACAGCTTGGTCGCATCATCGCCGGGAACCACCTCATCACCGGACCTAATGAATCGCAGTTCCTTGATGCGCTGATCATCCGCTCGTCTCTCTTGCATGCCTGATTGAGCTCAAACACATCATTTTAAAACTGTTCGCAGCACATGAATATATCGATCCGTGAGGGATTGAACTAATTTAAAAATTGAGTGTATTTAGCAATGGAGGCTTAAGGCCACTAATTTGAGGGATAATCCATAAACATTAATTGAAGTTCAGTAAACTGCCCCCCCGTCCTTACGGGCGGGGTCTCAAGTGAGAAAAATGAATTGCAACAAGCATTGGATGGTTGAACACTATCCATTTAAACCTTGAAATCTCCCGCGATATGAATATGAAAAATAGGCTCAAGCTATTGAATGATTTATTGAGAGTTTTTCAGTTGGATGGCGATGATACATATAAGGGATTCGTGGAGAGGTACAGAACTATCCTATCCAAGAGGCTGGAAACCAAATTTCATAAATTACTTAATTATATAATAGATAATTCGTTATATAACGAGAAGA
Organism: Thermocladium modestius JCM 10088; assembly: GCA_001315925.1. Lineage (GTDB taxonomy): Archaea > Thermoproteota > Thermoprotei > Thermoproteales > Thermocladiaceae > Thermocladium > Thermocladium modestius. Next base: position 7,567 of record BBBF01000045.1, read on the forward strand.
TAGATCTATTCTTTAGGGATTTGGCAATGGAGATAGGGAGGCTAATTTCCATTAATCCATTTTATGGCAGGCTAAACAATAAAATAGTCAATGATCATTATTCCATAAAGGAGGCCGTCAATGCCTTCGAGGAGTTAATCGCCAAGGGCGACAAAAAACACCTAGTCATGCTATATGGGGAGACTGAGGGGGGGTTACGGAAGATAGATCCACGGCCTGGACGAGAGGAGAGGCTTGGTTTACTGGCAGTGATGCCTATGGCCATATCATTATTGATATTCATCTTGATGATGGCGATCAGCCGTAACATAATCATCTCATGGATATCATCAATAGCATCATCCATGGCATCCATGTTGGTTTTAATGATGGGATTCTTCGAGGGGGTTGAAAAAATACGACGTAACAGGCAGGAAAATATACAGAATAGATATACAAATAGATCCAAACACGCCCCCCCGTGATAAAATAGATAGCGCCATATCGCTCTTGACATCTATTGATCAGACATCGTCGAGCAATATCTCTTTGACTGATATATTGAAGCGTATAAACGATGAATTGAAAACGATGTTGAGCGATTTCATGGTAAATATAGAGGAGTACAACATACCGGCTTTGCCCGGAATAAAAATATACCTGGCGATCTCCAATTATTGCAATGCACTGTCAATTGGATTTCCGAGAAAGGCGATAGTTGTGTCCAATAAGATGTTTGCATGCATGAATAGAGCCGAGATAAGCGCTGTCATAAACCATGAATTGAGCCATATAAGGAATAACGATTCCCTCGCATTGATCGGCATGTTGCTTGCAGCCAACTCGGCAGGCGTGGGCTCGATATTTTATATATTGATATCCCTGAGGTGGCAGCCAATGTACATATCTCTATTCTACGTGGCATATCTACTGGCGTCCGTACTTACCATAAAGCAAATAAATAAATTAATAGAGCTGAGAGCAGATAGAGAGGCCGTGAGCGTAGATGGACGGAGCGGGGGGGAGAATCTCTACATTGTAAAGGGATTATTGGCATCATTAATAAAGGTGGGGTACCCGAACGCACTCAAGGAGCAATCTATCAAGGGCAAAATGAAAAACTTGTTACTGGATGATCATCCTCTGGTTGAGAAGAGGATAATTAACATAATCAATCTATTGCGACGGAATGGAATATTATCGTGAAATCAACGTGTATCGCAAAAATGAAATAATTTATTTACGCACTATCTATAACACGCAATTCACCGACCTCCTACTGCCTTGAAAGTATGGCCGTGCGGCCTATTAAGCCATCAATTGGGGGGGCCAACCCATTTTCCCCGTCCCACAATGATTAGGCAAGTTTATAAGCAATGTATAATGCATTAAATGATGTCCATAATAGATAGGTTAAATGTATTGATGGGAATTCTGAGGGATGTCAAGTCGTCGTGCAGGATCCCACATTGATAGATGAAGTCATTGAGAAATTAATGGAGGTCGAACGCGATGTCTCCATAATGGCCGATTCCTTGATGGATATATATGCAAAGTCTAGGTACTCCATTGAGAAATATGTGGGAAAGGGATCAATGCCCAACATCGATCAACGAGTTGCCCAGCAGATACTGGACTCGATAGGAAACGGAACTTCACTGGATAAATTATTGGAGGGAAAGGATGAGGAGGAAACGCAAGTCACAATATATTTGTTAAATTCCATGAAAAAAGCCGGATTGGTGGATTTCAATATATCATCAAGCGGAGGAAAAATAAAGATAAATGTGTATAAATCCTTATGACCCAGAATGTAAATGAAACGCACTTGCTCTAAACGATCCATTTCACCGAGCCTGCTCCAACGGACTTCTTAATGGAATCCAGCGTATCGCTCGGCACGTTTACCTTGACCTTGGCCTGAGGATGATCCACTGACACCTCAACGCGCATTGCCTTAGCCACCAACTCGCTTAACCCGCTCGACCTATACTTAAGGTAATGCATGCTTCTTACCTGAGAGCCAGGGCCGTAATCCTCTGGATATATGGGGGATGCCTCCACAGATCTTCCATCTAATACCATCTTAACCCCTCGCTCTATCCCATTGTACTTAGGAAGCAATGATCTCATCTCCTCATCATTATACACATGTACGAATAAGGTAAATGATATTTCGTCTGGCTTGGGTATCATGGGTTGATAAGTCCTTATTATTTCCCTCATCATCTCATCATCGTCCGTGGCCTCCATATGTATCGTCTCCTCTATTTGGAACCAAACCGTGACCGCATCCTCGAATAACATGCTGAGCCTATCCGTTAACTTGAGGTAACGAGGCGCCTTGTACTTCGAAATCAATTTATACACATCATTCCGTATTTTCCCATAATCGCTAGCAGGCCTAATCTCACTTATCAAGCTCAATAAATCGCTGGACATGATTGCTCGCTTCCCGCCTATAATTTGCCCAGGGTTTCGTCCTCTACTTCCGACTTCACTCCCTTGGTCTTATAGTACTTCTCCAAAGCTTCATTGAATCTATTTGCATGATATCTCTCCACCTTTGCAACCGCCTCAAACCACTCCGCCACTTCTTGGTAGCCTTCATCCCTAGCTACCTTAGCGAATCCTGGATACATCTGAGTCCATTCATAGGTCTCGCCGTATATCGAGGCCTTAAATGCATCCTCTATGTTCTTTATCTCTATATCAGCAACGGGATCCGCGCCTAGATACATTAAGTGGCCAAACGCGTGGCCAGTCTCTGCATTTGCGGTCTTCTCGAACACCTCCGCTACGTCGTTGAGCCCTTGCTGCTTCGCCATCCTAGCATAGTATAGATATCTCCTATTGGCCATTGACTCACCCTGAAACGCTGCCTTCAAGTTTTCGTAGGTTTTGCTTCCCTTGGTTATTTTAGTACTCATGTTTTGGAACACCACCGTGGAGTTAAAAATCTATTTCCTAAGCATTAACAAAATTGCCCTGAAAATCATTTTTAAATAATCAAGAGATGATCCAAGGATATTACATGCGATTCAACTTAGCCAACCTCCTTCCCCCGTCATAAAGGCTGCGATACTGCTCTCTTTTATCACGCCCATTTAAAGCTAGTATGGATGATCTCACCCCCCCGACCTGCGACGAATGAGGGTTAATGGCAATAAAGGAGAGGCGATAATAATGTCTTTGATTTTTCAAAAACCTTTTTAAGCTAAATAAATAATCTAAATTGATTTAGATGTCTATGTATAGAAAGGTTATCAGGATTGGAGAGAAGAGCATAGGCATTACGCTGCCGAAGAATTGGCTGGATTCCATCGATATAGGTCTGGGGGGGACTTGGTGGAGGTGCGGGCTGCGGGCGATATGTTGGTGATAAAGCCGGTGACCACGGGAGGACTTGAGGAGAAGCCATAGAGCTCTCCGTGAGCGATGACATAGATGAAACGAGCAGAATAATAATAGCCAGCTACATAGAGGGGCTGGACAGCATGGCATTGAAGGGCCGGCGAGAAACCATAAGGCGAGCCTACCAAAGAATAGAGCCCAAACTACCTGGATCCCTTATATTGGAGGAGGAGTCCGAGACCATAATAAAGATAGCGACGTCGGAGGTCAACGTCAACCTAAACGAGATATTATCCAGCATGTCATCAATGCTTAACTCCATGTTCGAAAGGCTGGTTGCTACTTGGAGAATAACGGCGATAAAAATATCACGGAATTGCTGGAAATGGACGATCAAGTGGACAAGCTATACTTCCTTGCATTGAGGGCCATCAAGAAGTTATCGTTCAAGGATCCGAAGGAGGCCATAGACGATACTCTAGTTGTCAAGAACATGGAGCACATAGCCGATGCATTGGATAGAACCGCCAATTTCATCAAGAAATCCAATTTCGCCCAGGCATGCCTATCATCGCTTGCCGGCAGAATAAAGGAGGTGTGGTCTTACTCTCTGAAGGCCGTCAATGCGTACTTATCCAATTCGAAGGATAATGCGCTGAGGATAATAACGAATAGGGAGGCGATGTTGGATAACATATTCAGCATAATAAAGGAGGGGCATTGCGAGCGCGACATAGCGGGCGTTATCCACGAGAGCCAATTAATAATAGCGCTCTCAGTTGATATAGCGGAATCCACGTTCTCAAAATACGTTAGGCAAGTAATATAATTCACGAAGAACTCGGGGCAGGTATTCAGCTTAGAGCCTACCCACAGAATCCACTGAACCAGCCTTTAATTCCATCAAGATTGACCACGAGGAAACAATTATCTACATCCTTGGTACTCATGCAGCCTCGGAAAAATCGAGTCTCATACATTGCAGTGAACTACCCCCCCCGCCCTTAC